>CAVICI010000019.1:0-32155 GCA_963640995.1 Dialister hominis
AGGGTCAGCTCAAGGTGTCGATATGATGCCGACCAGCATCAGAACAGATAGAACCCAATGAGTTCCACCCGTTTTGATGCTGGTGGGTCGTCTCAAGGCGTCTATTTGACTGCCCGCCAGCATCAGAACAAGCAGAACCTATTTCTTTCCCATCAGAGGAAAAACCAAACCGGGGCTTCGGCCCCCATCCCTTCTCACGCTATCGACTGTCATCTATCTCTAGGCGTCTGCGGGTCGTGTCCGGGAGCGTGAAGACATCCTGCCACCGCCGGAGAAGATCAGGAGATGCCCGAACGGCTCGCAGAGCGCCTGGGGGATCCCGGCTCACTCCGCCGAATGGTTGCCTAACTCTGTACAATCCAGATGGAGGTTTTAATAACGTGATGGTCATGTCTAGGTGATTACATTGAACGACGGTCCTCTGACAGACTTCGAGCTGTACTACACGAAAAACGGACTCGTGCAGGTGTCCAACGACGTTCGCCGCAGGATACTCCATGAGCTGTCGGAGCAGGACCTGTCTCTCACCGACCTCTCCCGCATTACAGGGAAGGCGCAATCCACCTTGTCGGTACATCTCGACAAGATGGTCTCCGAATGCCTCATATCGTATCATGACGACCCTGTGGATAGCAGAAGGAAGATCTATTCTCTGGTGTCGGTGATGCTGGCGCATTCCAAGCCCCCGTCGGACGAAGCCATGACCATGGCCATGACCGTCCTGACCAACTCGGCGGACGATCCCCTGAAGCTCAGGGACGGCCTCGTGCGCTTCCTGTTCCTCGGGCTCGATGCGATGGGGCTCTCCGTGGAGCCTATGGCGTCCGTCATGGGCTCGATCCACGCGATGGCGATGGGAGGCTCGCTGACCGGGAAGACGTTCGAGGAGACTGTCGCCAACGCTCGCGACTACTACAAGCGCATGGAGTTCGGAGACGTGAGCGTGTTCTCTCTGAAGCCCCTGACCATCATCATAAAGGACCGCACGCCGTTCACCGAGGATTCGGCCACGGCACTGGGGTATTACGCTGTCGGCTTCTTCTGCAAGATCATGGAAGATGCCACCGGGAAGCCCTACGAGCTCGTCTCGCACGAGGTGTTCGGAAGCGATTTCAACTACTTCCGGTTCGTCATCGAGCCCTCTGCGAAGAGAGAGGACTGATCTCACTTCTCCGGCACGAACGTCAGCAGCGCACCGTTGCCAAGCACTTCCGCACTCTTGAGGGCCAGCTTCAGCCCCCCTTCCTTCACCCAGCCGTCGCCGTCGCAGGGCGTCGGCGCATCGGACCCGCCGATGACGAGGCCTCCGACGAAGACCGTGTAGCGGTCCACCAGGCCGGCCCTGAAGAACGATGCGATAGTCTTCCCGCCGCCTTCGACAAGGATGTTCTCGATGCCCATGTCCTCAGCCAGGATCTCCAGGAGGCCTTCCAGGTCGATGGAGTCCTTCCCGATCCTTATAGTCTCCTCGCAGTCCCATTCGCGGCTGCAGCCCTCAAGGGTGACCATTATCGTGGGCGCCCTCTCGTCGAGGACCTTCGCCTCGTCGGGGGTCCTGCCGCGGGGGTCTAGGACTATGCGGACGGGGTTGGTGTCGTAGTCCAGGTCCTTGAGCGTCAGGTGGGGGTCGTCCGCGAGGACCGTCCCCACTCCGACAAGGATCGCGTCGTAGCCCCTGCGGAGCTCTTTGGAGCGCCTCTTATCCTCTTCCGACGATATCTGGACCTGGGCGCGGTCGCATCCGGCGATCTTCCCGTCTGCGGACATGGCGCAGTTGACGTGGACCATGGGCCTCATCGGGCCGCCCCCGGAGAGACCGTGAACCTGTAGAGGTCGTTCTTCCTCTCGACGCCGAACTTCACGTCCAGGAACGATTCCAGGGTGTCCATCTGGCTGAGGAGGTGCTTGCTTATCCGGGAGACGGAGAAGCTACTGACGTCCTCGGACATGGCCATGTAGGGCAGGAGCTGGTCCGCGGTGTGGACGTCCATGGTGGCCCCGCTGTCGATCTCCATCAAGAGGTCGTTGGCAGCATCCTTGCCGCACTTGTCCGGAGGGTGGCCCCTGGACGAGAGCGCGTTGCTCCCGATCATCCCGTTCTCGTATTCTGCCACGAGGACCAGTCCGGCTCCCTGGGAGCTCCCTTCGGTCCTCTGGAGGTCGATGTCCACGTCGAAGCGCGGGCCGAGGGCCTCTTTGCAGCTCTTGATCATCTCCTGCGGCACCCAGTCCGAGAGGCGCTGGCAGAAGCAGACCCCTTTGATCCCGATGAGGTCCCCCAGGGACTCCTGGACTATGGGGGCGATCCGCCCTATGGGGTTCAGGGACGCGATGACGCGGCCGCCTCCCTGAGGGTAGAACCCCCTTTCGACGATCTTCGCATCGGCTTCGATCCTCATGCGCCTCATCATCGGGAAGAGGAGGGTCTGATAGTAGTCGATGGGGGGCGCCCACATGACGTTGGTCCCTCCGCATATGTCGACGGTGAGCTTCTGGGTGTGGTTGCGGGCGGCCAGGAGCATGGCCTGCAGGACCAGGCTGATGCTGCCTGCCGAGCTTATGTTGACATCCAGGTTGTAGACCTGGTCGTCGCCGGGGACGAAACAGAGGTCTCCGGAGCCGATCTTGCAGCCGTCCACCTGGGACCCGGTCATCTGGGCCACGGCGTTGACCGCGGCCACATGCTGGCGCGAGAGGCCGTTGGTGGGCCTGTTCTCCCTTATGCGCGTGAGATGGACAGGCATCCCTGTGACCGTGGACATCGCGACGGTTGTGCGCACCATCTGACCGCCTCCCTCTCCACGGGACCCGTCGATCTCGATCATTTCCATGGCCCACCCTATAGATGAAGTATAATAAAAGCTGACGGAACAGGCCGTACATGTGGTGAAAAGAGATGGTAGCGAGGGGTCGATTTGAACGACCGGTCTCCGGGTTATGAGCCCGACGGGATATCCTGGCTACCCCACCTCGCTATGATTCCGCCTAAACGGGGGGAGATATAAATAAGTATGGAAGGGCCCGGTTCCTGCCAGCTATGCCGGCAGGGGCCCCGGCCATGATCAGAACAGCTTCTTGAGGAACATCAGGTCGTCAATCTTCCCCTTCACGGTGATCTTCTTCAGGACATAGGCGCGCATGGGCCTAAGAGTCCCGTCGATGAGACCCTGGAGGTTCTCAGGGGTGGTGGTGAGGGTGACGTCGGGGTTCGGGTCGAGGACGGGCTCGAAATAGTATATGTGCGAGTCCTTGAGCTTGATGCAGTACTTCTCCTCGCCGAGGTCCAGGTTGAACGTCTTGACCAGATGCGCTATCTCGTTCCTGAGGTTCTCATCCTTCTCCATCTTGCGGTGGAACTTGTCGATGACTTCCTGAATCTCGCCTTGCATGCTCACTTTATCACCAATCGGTCAGTTTCTTGGTCGCTTTCACGGACAGCATCTGCCTGACGGGCTCCCACGAGCATCTGACATGCTCTGGGGCTTTCCCGTTGGCATCGATCCATTCCTTGATGAAATCCATCGTGTAATGGTCGCTCGGATAGCCGCTCCCGATGTTCGTCCCGAACTCGGCGCGGATATCGTCCAGCATCCTGTCCCTCGTGACCTTCGCCATTATAGAGGCAGCCGATACGATTGGGTATGAGTCATCCGCCTTATGCTTTGCTATGATCTCTGCGTCCGGGCAGAGGATTCCCAGCCGTGCCGAGAACTTGCGCTCGTTGACGTCCGGGCAGTCGGCGTACACCGTCTCCGCTCCGTGTGCGGACACGGCCTCTGCGAACATGTGCAGCTCCACGTCGTTGAGGGACATCTCCTTCCTGCGGAGGTCTATGTCCGCTGCGGACGCGACGACGACGGTCCACTTCGCGGCGCTGTCGATCTGGCCGTACATGGATTCCCTCTGCTTGGGCGTGAGCTTCTTGGAATCCTTCACGCCTATCTCGCGCAAGGCGGAATCGTCATCGACGAAGACCGCACCGACGACCAGCGGGCCCATCACGGACCCTCTGCCTGCTTCATCGACGCCGCAGAACATCTTTGCTACCTAAAACGTTGTACTTATATCTCCTTTAAGTTGATTTTGGTATACCTGATGGCATGGCATTGAAATGCGACTTGCAATACGGCAGGGGGAACGCCAGCTACAAGCTCTCCCGCGTCGGTGTCAGGGGCGTGCGCAAGCCCGTGCTCGTCAAGAGGAACGGGCTGGACGGCACTCTGAACAACGCCCTGAACTGCTCCATCGACATCTTCGTGGACCTTCCTGCGGAGCAGAAAGGGTCCCACATGTCGAGGAACGTGGAGGTCTTGAACGAGGTCGTCGATGCGAGCGTCAGGAGCCCCATCACCGGGATCGAGGACATGGCCGCCGACATCTGCAAGAAGCTCCTGGTCCACCATGAATATGCCACCACTGCCGACGTGTCCATCTCCTCCGAGTACTTCAGGAGCAGCAAGACGCCTCTCGGCAGGGACACCTTCGAGATGTTCCACATCATGGCCGGCGGCCATATCGTCCGCGGCGGGCCCCTGACGAAGAGGATCGGGGTCAGGGTCGTCGGGATGACCGCATGCCCCTGCGCCCAGCAGACCGTCACGGAGATGCTGGAGTACACGGGGGACATGCCCGTCATGTCCCATAACCAGAGGAACGTCGTCACCATCGAGATGACCACTTCGGAGGACATCTCCATCGAGGCCGACGACCTGATCGACATCGCTCAGGAGTCTTTCTCGTCCCCCACGTTCGAGCTCCTGAAGAGGCCCGACGAAGGGCAGGTGGTCATCAACGCCCACAGGAACACCCGTTTCGTCGAGGACGTCGTCAGAGAGGTCCTCGTCAGGATCGTCCAGAGGTACAAGGGCCTGCCGGACGATGTGCTGGTGTCCGTCCAGAGCGATTCCGAGGAATCGATCCATAAGCACGATGCCTACGCGGACAGGGTCGCCACCCTCGGCGAGCTCCGCGGAGAGAACCTCTGACAAAAGGGCCCATGATGCCCCGGGGCGTCCCGGGGCTCAGGCTCTATAAAAAGGCCGGATCGGCTCATCCCACCGCGGGAGGAATGCCCTTCAGCTCCTCCTCGGTGTACCTTCTCAGCTTCTTGTCCATCACAGATATGTCGCAGACGTCCACCCCTTCGGGGCGATCCAGGTCGTCCAGGCATCCCACCCAGTAGACCACGAGCCCCGGGCCGAAGATCTTCGTGTAGGGGACCAGCTGCTTCCTGGAGTTGAACCTGAACTCGGTGTTGTCGCCGAAGGAGGCCTTGCTCTCGACCCAGTAGATCGTGTGCCCCTCGTACTCCACGGGGCAGTCGAGCAGGCAGTCAGGGGTCTTGGTGTGCTCCGTTCCGCGGAGGTCGTTCTCGGTCCTGTAGGTTATGCCCTGCCCGTCCAGCCATCTGTGGAGCAGGTCCTCCCCCCAGAGCCCGCGGGCCTTCTGCCTTTCGTTGGCGGCCGGGGAGTAGACGATGTCCCTGTCGATGGCTTCTCTGACCTCTTCAGCGGCCTCGGGGGATTCCAGGATGTCCGGGTCGTTGATGACGTTCCAGAAGGTCTTCCTGCTGGTGCCGTTCTCCAGGAAGAGGAACATGGCCGTGAGGATCGGGGGGAAGCGGTACTTCTCCGAGAGCTCGACTATGCTGCTGCCCTTCTTCCATTCGTTCAGCATCTTCCTGGAGTTCTGCTTCACGAGATAGAACCTCTTCTTCACCTCGCGGCTGGTCTTCTGGGTGTACAGGCTGTCCAGCAGGCGCGCGTCGTACCTGTCCTGGAGCCTCTCCACGTCGTCAGGGGAGTTCAGGCTGTTGTACAGCTCCTTGTATTCCTCGTACCGCATCGGATCACAGCTTGGAGCAGAGATCGTCCACGGCGGAGAGCACGACGTCCCTCACCATGGAGGTCGGTGGACAGTATGCGTTCTCAGAGCGGACGAGAAAGTCCTCGGCGGTCATACCGTTGACGATGGCGGACGTGAGCCAGTCGATGCGGCCCGTGGCATCTTCTCCGGCGATGATCTGGGCGCCGACCAGCCTGTGGGTGGACCTGTCCGCGATGACCTTGACCTTCAGCTCCAGCCCGCCGGGGTAGTACCTGGCACGGGTGAGGCCGGCAGCGGACCCTGTCGCGACATCCAGGCCGTACCATGCGGCGAGGCCTGTGGACAGGCCGGTCCCTGCGATCTGCTTGTCGCCGATCAGGCTGACCCATGGGCTGGCCACGGGGCCGAAGAGCATCTTGGGGCCTCCGGCGGCGTTGTTGCCCGCCACGCGCCCCTGCTTGACGGCGGTGGACCCCAGTTGGCTCATGGTGGCGCCGGGCATGACCGCGGACTCGCACTGGACCAGGTCTCCGGCGACGAACACGTCGGGGACGAGCCTCCCCCTGCGGTACGGGTTGAGGGTGGGGGCGACGACGAGCGCTCCGAGCTGGCCCACGTCGAGACCGAGGGCCTTGGGGATGTCGAGGTTGGCGCGGACCCCAGTCGCGAATATCATGACGTCGCAGGGATAATCCTGTCCTGCGGCGGTGACGGAAGAGACCTTGCCTTCCCCGTTGACCTTCTGGATCGGGGCCTTCATGACGAACCTGACCCCCTTGGCCTCGAGGTCCGCCTGGATCTCGTCGGCCATGTCCTTGTCGGCGATGCGGGGGATGACCTGGTCCATCATCTCGATGACGGTGATGTCCTTGCCCATGTTCCGGAAGGACACGGCGAGCTCGAGGCCGATGACGCCCGCTCCGCCGATGACGACGTTCTTCGCATCCTTCAGAGCGGCCTGTATGCCCTTGCCGTCCCTGACGGTCCTGACCACGAAGACGTTGTCCAGGCCGGTGCCCTCTATCGGGGGCACGAATACCCTTCCCCCGGTGGCGATGACCAGGGAGTCGTACTGGTATTCCTTCCCTGCGGCGATGACCTTCTTGGCGTCCCCGTCGACGGATTCGACCTTGGTCCTTGTCAGGACGGAGATGCTGCGCTCCTTGGCGTAGTACTCGGGGTCGTGCATGACGATCTGGTCCCACCCGCTCCTGCCTTCGATTGCCCAGGGTATGGCGCAGGGGGAGTATGCGATGTCCTCATCCTCGGTGAAGACTGTGATCTCGGCTTTCGGGTCTGCTTTCCTGGCAGAGGACGCGGCCGAAAGGCCTGCCGCTCCAGAGCCGATTACGATGATTTTCTTTGCCATATGGCTTTCCCTGCTCTCCCGTATGCTATCAGATAGTTAAGGGTTCGGAGCGCGCAGGCACGCATGCGCGAGCCGCGCCGCTGCTGGCAAGAGCGCGCGGGCAATCGTTATATCCGTCGGATATCATCGGCACCCGATGAAGGACAAGAGATCGCCGTCTCAGCTGGAGGCCCTCTGGAAGGAGGCCGACATGTCGGACGGGCGCAAGGTCGATGCTATGGTCGTCATCCTGCGCACCAATGGATGCTGCTGGGTGAAGAACGGCGGCTGCACCATGTGCGGCTACAGGGAAGCTTCCCTGAGCTGCGTCACCGAGGACGACCTCCTCAGGCAGCTGGATGAGGCCGTGGCCCGGTACCGCGGCGAGCCGTTCGTGAAGATCTACACGTCGGGGAGCTTCCTCGATGACAACGAGGTCCCTCCCGCGGTGAGGGCCAGGTTCTTCCAGGCGTTCTCCGGGTGCGAGAGGATCCTCTTCGAGAGCCGTCCCGAGTTCATCACGGAGGAGGTCCTCGCGGAGCTGCCCAAGACGGTCACCATCGCCCTGGGGCTGGAGAGCTCGGACCCAGCAGTCCTGGAGATGTCGGTCCACAAGGGGTTCACCCCGGACGACATCAGGCGCGCGGGGCTGGCGATCAAGGCCGCAGGCCTCAAGGCCAGGACGTACCTCCTGCTGAAGCCCCCGTTCATGACAGAGTCCATGGCCATGGCGGACGCGGCGAGGTCCGCGAGGTTCGCCGACGAGTTCTCGGACGAGATCTCGATCAACCCTCTGAACGTGCAGAGGGGCACCTACGTCGAGAGGCTCTGGAAGCGCGGCGAGTTCAGGTCCCCGTGGATATGGTCTCTCATCGAAGTGTTCAAAGAACTGTCTGGCACAGTGCAATCCCGTCTCATGTCCTCGCCTTCCGGCGGAGGAGCGATGAGAGGCGTCCACAACTGCGGGGAATGCGACAAGGCGGCCCTGGAAGCCGTCGAGAAGTTCAGCTTCACGCAGGACCCGAAGGACCTGGAAGTGGATTGTCCATGCAGAGCCAGATGGCGCAATTATATTGAATCGGAGCGCATGCTCGGGTCCCCGGCGGACCTGGACCGCGACTTCGAGAACGAGCTTGTGCTCAGGATGTGATCCGATGGAATACGACATCAAGAAAGGTTGGTACAGGAACATCGAGGGCGACCTCCTCGAGAAGATGATGGCCGAGATCTTCGGCAACGTGAAGAAGGAGGGCGACGCCCTTGTGTCCTCCTACGGGGTCCTCGAAAGGATCGAGGTGAAGGTGCTCGCCAAGGACAAGCTCGACATAGCCACCGTCAACAAGGAAGGCGGGATGGACGACGCCGCGATCCTCGACAGCAAGAGGAAGCTGAACGCGTTCGCCGAGGCCGCCACGGGCTTCGACGCCAAAGCGCGCATGAAAAGGGCCCAGAAGAAGGCCAAAGAAGGCAAGCTCTGAGCATTCTCCCGAAACCCTTTCCATCAATTTGCGCCCCCGCGTCGGCTATTATTATAGACGCGAGGGTAAGTTTAAATACAGGACCCCTATACCAACCCTTAGATTGGACATAATAGTGTCCGACCAGACGCATCGGGCAATGCGCATCGCAACCCATGTCTGCCCCGTATCCCAAGGATTTCTCGGGGCGAATTCGGCGCCACGGTCGGAGCATTAAGACGTTCGTCTGATAAAGCGCGAGGTTAGCGAAGAGACCCTCGCAGGTATGTGTAAGATATGCCGCAAAGAAGACGTCCTAAGAGAGGATCCAGGGCATACGGCCCTAGGAAGAGAGCGCAGTCTCAGACGCCCAGGCTTGACTCCTGGCCCGAGATCAGCGGAAGCCCTAAGATCCAGGGCTTCGCCGGATACAAGGCAGGGATGACCCATGCATTCGTCGTCGACAAGAGGGCGAAGAGCACGACTTCCGGAATGGAGGTCCAGGTGCCCGTGACTGTTGTGGAGGTTCCTCCCATGAAGGTCGCCGCTGTCAGGTTCTACGAGAGCAGCATCCTCGGTCTGAAGACCGCCGGAGAAGTCTGGGCTAAAGACCTGGACCCGCTCCTCGGGAAACGCCTGAGCGTTCCCAAGAACCACGACGAGTCGACTTTCGCCAAGTACGACGGACTGGACATCGAGGATGTCCGCATCCTCGCCTACACCCAGCCCAAGATGGTCTCCGGTGTCCCCAAGAAGGTCCCGGACCTCATGGAGCTGAGGATCGGTGGCGGGACCATCGAGGAGAGGGTCGCTTACGCCAAGCAGATCCTCGGGACCGAGGTCGCTTTCACCGATTTCGTGGCCGAGGGCGCGCTGACCGATGTCATCGCCGTCACGAAGGGAAAGGGATTCCAGGGAGTCACCAAGCGCTGGGGTGTCAAGCTCCTGTCCCACAGGAACAGCAAGCACCGCCGCGGAATCGGAAACCTGGGGCCCAAGAGACCCGGATACGTGAGGTCCACTGTACCCGGATCCGGTCAGATGGGATACCACCAGAGGACCGAGTTCAACAAGAAGATCATCAAAGTCGGCACAGAGGGTTCCGAGATCACGCCCAAGGGCGGATTCATCAACTACGGTGAGGTCAGGAACACCTACGTACTGGTCCACGGATCCGTTCCTGGGCCCACCAAGAGGCTCATCAGGTTCAGAGACGCCACCAGGATGCCCAAGAAGGCCGACACCGAGGCCGTCGACGTGACTTACGTCTCGACCGAGTCCAAGCAGGGGGCATGAGTAAATGGCACAGACCAATGTTTATTCTGTTAGAGGAGGAGTCTCCGGAACAGTGGATGTCCCCGCTGCGTTCGAGACACCCTACAGGCCCGATATAATCAAGAAGGCAGTCCTGGCAGCCGCAGCCAACAGCAGGCAGCCCTACGGACCCGCCGAGGGATCGGGAATGAGGCACTCCGTCAGCACCTGGGGCAAGGGTAGGGGAACCGCCCGCGTCCAGAGGGTCCACGACGGAAGGAAGGCCACCGAGTCTCCCAACAACGTCTCCGGAAGGAGGGCTCACCCCCCGCGCCCGGAGAGGGTTTGGGCTCAGAAGGTCAACAAGAAAGAGCTGAAGATCGCCCGCCAGTCTGCCCTGGCCGCCACCGCCTGCGCCGAGTGCGTCAAGGCCCGCGGACACCAGTTCGACGACACCGTCTCCTTCCCCATCGTGGTCGAGGACGCAGTCACCGAGCTGAAAGCGACTTCCGAGGTCGTCGAGCTCTTCGAGAAGATCGGCATCGGATACGATGTCGAGCGCGCCAAAGAGGGACGCAAGATCCGCGCCGGAAGGGGGAAGATGAGGAACAGGAAGTACCGCACCCCCGTCTCCGTGCTCATCGTCGTCGCCGACGACGAGAGGAACGCTCCCATCTTCAAGAGCGCAGCGAACATACCCGGAGTTACAGTCGAAGAGGTCAAGACCCTCAACACCAGCATCCTCGCCCCCGGCGGAGATGCGGGAAGGCTCACGGTCTACACCAAGTCTGCCATCGACGCGATAGGAGGCTGGACACAATGAAGCAGAGTGATGTTCTCATCAAGCCGTATGTCACCGAGAAATCGATGAACCACATGGCCGGCACACCCACTCAGAAGTTCAAAGACGGGAACAGGGTCGAGTTCATCGTCCACAGGAATGCGGACAAGGCCCTGATCAAGACCGTCTTCGAAGAGCGCTTCGAGGTCAAGGTCGACAAGGTCTGGGTCAGAATCCAGAAAGACGGAAAGCACGCCATCATCAAGCTCGCGGACGGATACTCCGCAGAGGATGTTGGTGCGAGAGTCGGAGTCTTCTGAGGTGAGTGATTATGGGTAAAAGATTAATCCCGCAGAGGAGGGGCCGCGGAACATCCCTGTACCGCTCCCCCAGCCACAGGCACGTCGACGATGTCAGGCTCCCCGCCTTCAACGAGGGGACCGCCGTCATCAAAGACCTGATCCAGGCGCCCGGAAGGACATGCCCCCTGGCTGTCCTCGACATGAACGGAAAGACCGACTACCAGCTGGCTGTCGAGGGGACGAAGGTCGGACAGACCATCGTCATCGGCGGAACCGACGTGGCAGCCGGAAACATCACGCAGCTCTCCAAGATCCCCGAGGGAACCCTGGTCCACAACATCGAGGCCAGGCCCGGAGACGGAGGGAAGTTCGTCAAGACCGCCGGATCCTCCGGCACCATCGTCTCCAGGGGAGACAAGGTCATGGTCCTGATGCCCTCCGGAGAGATCAAGGAGTTCAGCGCAGACTGCCGCGCAGCAATCGGAGTCGTCGCAGGCGGCGGAAGGGGAGACAAGCCCCTGGCCAAAGCCGGAAAGAACGTGCTCACCCTGAGGTCCAGGTCCACCGCGGCCTTCAAGACCAAGGGAGTCGCGATGAACCCTGTCGACCACCCCCACGGCGGTGGAAGCCACGCCCACGTGGGAGGGCCCAACTGCCAGAAGAGGACCGCATCGCCCGGTCAGAAGGTGGGTTTCCTGCCTCCTAAGAAGAAAGTTAAGAAGTGATTGCAATGGCAAAGAAGATTATTGCAGGATCGGCAAAGGCCTCGAGGAGGAAATCCAGGAAGAAGGCGTCGGCAATCCAGGCGAGGAGGAAGAAAGAGTTCCTCTACCGCGGCTTCACTATGGAGCAGCTCCTGGAGATGCCCTTCGAAGAGTTCCTTGACCTCCTTCCCTCCAGGGCAAGGAGGACGTACACCCGCGGCCTCAACTATGAGCAGCAGCTCGTGTTCGACAAGCTGAAGAACACGGACGGACCCGTCAGGACCCACCGCAGGGACCTGCCGATCATCCCCCAGTTCGTCGGCAAGACCGTCAGCATCTACAACGGCCACGAGTTCAAAGACGTAGAGATCAAGCCCGAGATGATTGGCTGCTTCCTCGGAGAGTTCGTCCTCACCAGGAAGGCCCCGCAGCACTCCGGACCCGGAGTGGGCGCAACCAGGTCCTCGAAGTTCATGCCGCTGAAGTGAGGTGCTCGATATGGTATCAGGATACACAGCAACAGCGGACCCCGACACGACCGCAAAGGCCCTTGGGAAGGAGATGCCCGTCTCCCCCAAGTTCGCCCGCGAGGTCGCCGGGATGATCCGCGGCATGAAAGTAGAGGCCGCCCAGAAAGCTCTGGAAGAGGTCATCGACAAGAAGAAGGCAGTCCCCCTCAAGAGATACAACAAGCGTGTCTCCCACAAGGCGGGAGTCGGGCCCGGAAGGTACCCCGTGAAGGCCGCCAAGGCCATCCTCGGGGTCCTCGACAGCGCCGCCTCCAACGCCGAGTACAAGGGGCTCGACGTCTCCAACATGGCCATCGCCACCATCTCGGTCGCAAGGGGCCGCGTCATCCCCGGGCACATGCCTAGGGCCCACGGCCGCGCCACCGAGTGGAACCAGGACACCGTGAACGTCGAGATCATCATCCAGGAGGTCGAGTGAAATGGCATCTGAGAGGAAATTCGTAGCTGAGAACATCCGCAGGGTGCTCCTCAAGGAGTACCTCATGAAGGAGGTCAGCCGCGCGGGGTTCGGAGGACTCGACGTCCAGAGGACCCCTATGGGAACCCGCGTCGTCCTCACCACCGAGAGGCCCGGCCTCGTCATCGGAAGGAAAGGACAGACCATCAAGAACCTGACCGCAGTCATCGAGGACCGCTTCGGATTCGAGAACCCCCAGATCGAGGTTCAGGAAGTCGAGAACGCGAGCCTCAACGCGCAGATCATGGCCGAGAAGCTGGCCTTCTCCCTCGAGAGGGGATGGCACTTCCGCAGGGCAGGGCACTCCACGGTCCGCAGGATCATGGACGCCGGCGCACGCGGATGCCACATCATCGTGGCAGGCAAGCTCACCGGACAGAGGCACAGGACCGAGAAGTTCAAAGAGGGCAACATCAAGTTCTGCGGCGACACCAAAGCCGAGTTCATGGACCACGGATACGCGGTCGCGAAGCTCAAGATGGGTGTCATCGGAGTCACCGTCGAGATCATGTCCAAGGACGCCAAGATGCCTGCGGACATCAGCGTCCTGAACAAGACCGAGGCGGCAGCCGTGCTCCCCGACCTCTTCAGCGCGCCTGCGCCCGCACCCGCGACCGAGGAGGCCGCCACCGAGGAGGCTCAGTGATGGCCGCACTCAAGACCGCAGACATCAGGAACATGAGCGTCGAAGAGCGCAACCAGAAGCTCAAAGAGCTGCGCGACGAGCTCATGCACGAGAGGGGAGTCTCCGCCATGGGAGGCGCACCCTCCAGCCCCGGCGCGATCCGCGCCCTCAGGCTGAACATCGCGCGCATCCTGACCGTCCAGAAGGAGGAGGAAGAGATCTGATGGCCGAGATCTGCCCAGTATGCGGATTGCCCAAGGAGCTGTGCATGTGCGAGGAGATCGCACGCGAGCAGCAGACCGTTAGGATCTCGATTGACAGCCGCAGATACGGCAAGACCGTTACCGTGATCGACGGTATCGATGAGAACGACATCGACATCGGCGATCTGGCCAAGCAGCTGAAGAACAAGTGCGCCGCCGGCGGAACCTGCAAAGACGGGCGCATCGAACTCCAGGGAGACCACAAGAAGAGGGTCAAAGCAGTCCTGGAGGAAATGGGATTCCGCACCGAGGTCAGATGAGAGACAATCTCTTCGCCAAAACTGAGTTCATCGGACTGGACGTGGAAGTGCTGTCTGCACCATTCTCCGGGATATCCGGAAAAGTGGTCGACGAAACGAAGAACACGTTTACCATCGAATCGGCCGGAACTGAGAGAATGGTACCCAAGCCAGGAAACGAATTCAGGTTCGCATGCGAAGGCAGAGTAATCGACATCAGAGGATCAGAGATAATGCACCGACCAGAGGACAGAATCAAGAAGGTTAGGTGAAATAATGACAGCAGAAATCAGAGATATCGGAATCGACGTCGTCCCCCCTAAAGCGGAATGCAACGACCCCAACTGCCCGTTCCACGGCAGCCTGCCGGTCAGGGGACAGATCATTGATGGCGTAGTCTCGACGGTCAAGATGAACAAATCCGTCGTCGTCGAGCGCAACTACCTCAGATACCAGCCCAAGTACGAGAGATACGAGAAGAGGAGCAACAGGTACTCAGCCCACGCCCCCGCATGCCTCGGCCTCAAGGTCGGGGACAGGGTGAAGATCGCAGAGTGCCGCCCTATCTCCAAGACCGTGTCCTTCGTCGTCGTCGAGAAGGTGGAGTGAGATGAAGGGAATCTCCGGAAACCAGACCAGGGGCCTCCAGAACGGCTCCAGGCTCACCGTCATCGACAACACGGGAGCGAAAGAGATCGAGATCATCACGGTGCCCGGGTACCACGGCGTCGCAAGGAGGGTCCCCTCCGCAGGCGTCGGAGACCTGGTCATCGCCTCGGTCAAGAAGGGAACCCCTCAGATGAGGAGGCAGATCGTCTTCGCCGTCATCGTCCGCCAGAGGCGCCCCATGAGGAGGCCCGACGGAACGATGGTCTACTTCGAGGACAACGCCGCGGTCATCACGACCGAGACCGGCGAGACCAAAGGAACGGACATCAAAGGACCCGTCGCCAGGGAGGCAGCCGAGAGGTGGCCCCGCGTATCCGCGACCGCGTCCACGATCGTGTGAGGTGCAGGAAATGGCAGCAAGCAGCAAAGCAAGGGTCCAGAGGAAGAACCAGGCCAACGCGTCCTCCCACGTGAAGAGGAAGATGCTCTCCGCCCACCTGAGCGCCGATCTCCGCGAGAAGTACGGAGTCCGCACCGCAAGGGTCTGCAAGGGGGACACAGTCATCGTCGTCCGCGGAAACGAGGACATCAGGAACATCGAGGGCAAGGTCGTGGATGTCTACACCAAGACCGGCCGCGTTTCCATCGAGGGAATCACCATCAAGCAGGCGGACGGGACCGCCAAAGAGCGCCCCATCCACGCCTCCAACCTCGTGATCACCAAGCTGAACAACGAGGACAGCTGGAGGATGGACTCCCTTTCCAAGAAGGAGGCTAAACAATGAGCGACCACATGAAGAGACTGGCAGCACCCAGGACCTGGCCCCTGAAGAGGAAGGTCAACATCTGGGTCGCCAAGCAGACCGCCGGTGCCCACAGCATCGAGGAGTCCATGGCCGCCGTCACCGTCCTGAGGGACATGGTCGGCGCCTGCGACACCGCCAGAGAGGCCAAGAGGATCATCGGGAACCGCGAGATGTTCGTCGACGGCAAAGCCGTCAAGAACCCCAAGGCGCCCGTCGGATTCATGGACGTCATCACCATCCCCAAGATGGACCTGGCGTACAGGATGCTCCTGACCGACAAGGGCAAGCTGACCCTCGTCCCCATCGACAAGAGCGAGGCCGAGTGGGAGGTCTGCAAGATCCAGGACAAGACCGTCGTCAAGGGCGGAAAGGTCCAGCTGAACCTCAGCGGCGGCAGGAACATCGTCCTCGACAAGAACGACTACAAGTGCGGCGACTCCCTGAAGGTCGCCTTCGACGGACAGAAGGTCCTCGAGCACTATCCTCTGAAGGATGGCGCCGCGGTCCTCATCAGCGAGGGATCCCAGGCCGGAGCCGTCAAGACCGTCAAGTCGCTCGAGGTCATCCGCGGGCCCGCACCGAACATCGTCCTGTTCACCGATGGAAGCCAGACCGTTGTGTCCAACTGCTTCGTCATCGGCGCCCAGGCTCCCGCCATCAAGCTCCCGGAGGCTTCCGAATGAGCTCCATGAGGGAAGTCCACGTGGACAAGGTCGTCGTCAACATCGGCGTCGGCGAGGCCGGAGAGAGGCTCGTGAAGGCAGAGAAGGTCCTCGAGATGGTCACCGGGCAGAAGTCCGTCGAGACGATCTCCAAGACCGTCAACAGGGACCTCGGCATCAGGAAGGGCATGCCCCTCGGATGCAAGGTCACCCTCCGCGGAGAGAACGCGGAGAACTTCCTCAGGCAGGCCCTGACCATCAGGGAGATGCGCGTCCCCGAGTACTCCTTCGACAAGGAGGGCAACATGTCCTTCGGAATCTCCGACTACACCGACTTCGAGGGCATGAAATACGACCCCGAGATAGGTATCTTCGGAATGGACATCAGCGTCGTCCTGAGGAGGCCCGGAAACAGGATTACACAGAGGGCTCTGCTCAAGAGGAGGGTCCCCAAGAAGCACCGCGTCGACCGCGACGAGGCGATCCAGTACATGAAAGACAAATTTGAGGTTGAGGTGGTCCAATGAAGCCCAAGAAGCAGTTCGGAAGGTCCGTCGGCTGCACACGCTGCGGACGCAGGAGAGGAATCATAAGGAGGTACGGGATGCACCTGTGCCGCCAGTGCTTCAGGGATATGGCCCCGGAACTCGGATTCAAGAAGTATTCGTGAGGTGTCATAAATGCAGAGCGATCCACTCAACGACGCCATGTGCGTCATCAAGAACGCCGCACTCAACGGAAAAAGCGAGTGCATGATCCAGCCCTCGTCCAAGCTCATCGGACGCGTGCTCAAGGTCATGCAGGACCGCGGCTACATCAGCCAGTTCGAGTACGTCGAGGACGGCAAAGCCGGAAAGTTCCGTGTCATGCTGGACGGGACCATAAACAATTGCGGAGTGATCAAGCCCCGCACCTCTGTGAAAGTCGCAGAGGTCGAGAAGTACGAGGCGAGGTTCCTCCCCGCCCAGGACTTCGGGCTCCTGATCATGTCCACCACAGCAGGGGTCGTCACCCAGGACCGCGCCAAAGAGCTCGGTATCGGGGGAAAGCTCCTGGCATATGTCTATTGAGGAATAGAGATGACAATAGCAGGGAAAATCGAAAGCACCATCGCTATCCCCGCGGGTGTCACCGTGTCCTTCGACGGGAACGTCATGAAGGTCAACGGCCCCAGGGGAGAACTTAGCAGAAACTTCGCGCACCCTAACATCGCAATTGCCGTCGGAGAAGAAGGCGTCAGCGTCAGCTGCGAATATCCGAGGATCAAAGACAAGGCGATGGTCGGAACCTACGTGGCCCACATCAGGAACATGATCAAGGGAGTCACCGTCGGTTTCACCTACCACCTCAAGATCGTATTCTCGCACTTCCCGATGAAAGTCGCCGTCAAGGGTGACCGCGTGGAGATCAACAACTACATGGGAGGCCACGCCCCCCGCTACGCGAACATCCTGAAGGGCTGCACCGTGAAGATCAGCGGACAGGACGTTACAGTTGAAGGAAACGACATCGAGGCCTGCGGCCAGACCGCCGCCAACCTCGAGAGGGCGACATCCAGGCTCGGATTCGACAAGAGGACGTTCCAGGATGGAATCTACATCGTCCAGAAATCCCACAAGGTGAAAGAATGACCGTTAAAGCGCTCACAGACCTCCAGGGTCTGAAGGACAACAATGTCGAGGAGCTCAAGGCCATCGGCATCAACAATGTCGCCGAGCTCGCCGAGGCGATCAACGATGACGAGAAGGTCAAAGAGGTCATCAAGACCCTCTCCGGAGTCGGTCCCAAGACCGTCAACTCCTGGAAGGCCGCTCTCGCCGGGGCAGATGTCGCAGCCGAGGAGGCGCCCGCGACCGAGATCGTCGCAGAGGCCGAGACCGGCGAGTACGTCGTGAAAGCCAAGCCCGAGCTGGACGATGAGACCGTCGATGCCCTCGCCAAGAGGGCCATGATCTCCGGAAGGAGGCCCGCTTTCAAGAGGCAGGAGTGGTTCAGATACTCCAAGCTCGGAGAGAAGTGGAGGAAGCCCAAGGGGATCCACTCCAAGATGAAGAGGCAGCTCAAGAGGCGCCCCCCGATGGTCGACATCGGGTTCAGGGGCCCCGTCGCCGCCAGGAACCTGCACCCCTCGGGATTCGAGGAGGTCCTCGTGTACAACGTGGACGGGCTCGAGGCAATCGACCCGAAGAAGCAGGCGGTCCGCATCGGCGGAACCGTAGGGACCAAGAAGAGGATCGCGATCGAGGACAGGGCCGACGAGCTCGGCATCAGGGTCCTCAACAGGATGGTGTGAACATGTCCGATCTGAGAAACCAGAGGAGAATGGCCGCCGAGGTCCTCAAATGCGGCGAGAACAGGGTCTGGATGAACCCCGAGAAGCTCGACGAGGTCGAGGATTGCATCACCCGCGCGGACATCCGCACGGCTGTCGCTTCCGGCCTCATCAAGGCCAAGCCCAAGAACGGCACATCCAGGGGAAGGACCAGGTACGTCGCCGGTCAGAAGGCCGACGGAAAGAGGAAAGGCCCCGGATCCAGGAAGGGAACCGCCAACGCCCGCGTCCGCGACAAGGAGCGCTGGATGGCCACCATCAGGCCCATCCGCGACGAGCTCAAGACGCTCAGGGACGAGGGCAAGATCTCGCCGTCCGTCTACAGGCTCTACTACAGGAAGGCCAAGGGAGGCATGTTCAAGTCCCGCAGGCACCTGAAGCAGCACATGACCGCAGCCGGACACCTGAAGGAGGAGATCTGATGGCAACCGGACCTAGATACAAAGTAGCATTCCGCAGAAGAAGAGAGAACCGCACCGACTACTACGCCCGCCGCAGGCTCCTCAGGAGCCAGGAGGCAAGGGCCATCGTCAGGAGATCCAACAAGAACATCTCCATCCAGTTCGCCGAGTTCGGCATGGAGGGAGACAGCGTCCTTGTCGCGGCGAGCACGAAAGAGCTGCCGGGAATGGGCTGGACCCACTCCTGCTCCTCCATACCTGCCGCCTACCTCGTCGGATACCTTGCCGGCAAGAAAGCGGTCAAGGCAGGGATCGAGTATGCGGTGCTCGACATCGGCATGCAGAAGGTGCAGCACGGCGGAGTCCTCTTCGCCACTGTCGCCGGAATGTGCGACGCCGGACTCGAGGTGCCCCACGGAGAAGACGTCCTCCCCGACGAGGACAGGCTCCTCGGAAAGCACATCGATGAGAGCATCGAGGCTGACGTGAACAGCCTCAAAGAGAAGATGGAGGCTGAGTGAAATGGCTGACTGGGTTCCTAAGACAAGGCTCGGGCAGATGGTCCTCAACGGAGAGGTCACCACCATGAGCGACGCCCTCGCCACCAAGCTGCCCCTCCGCGAGCCCGAAATCGTGGACATCCTCCTTCCCGACCTGAAGGACGAGGTCATCGACCTCAACATGGTCCAGAGGATGACCGATTCCGGAAGGAGGGTCAGGTTCGCCGTGACATGCATCGTCGGAAACGGCGACGGATTCATCGGCATCGGCAGGGCCAAAGGAAAAGAGGTCGGGCCTTCGATCAAGAAGGCTATCGACAACGCGAAACTGAACATGATCGAGATCAAGAGGGGATGCGGTTCCTGGCAGTGCGGATGCGGCCAGGCCCACAGCCTGCCTTTCGAGGTCGTCGGGTCCACCGGATCCGTCACGGTCTCCCTCAAGCCCGCACCCCGCGGAGTGTCCCTCGCGGTCGGAGACGTCGCAAAGAGCCTCCTGACCCTTGCCGGAGTCCGCGATGCGTGGGGATTCGCCAGAGGCAACACGAAGACCAAGGTGAATTACGCCATGGCGACCTTCGAGGCCCTGAAGATGACCTCCCGCATGAGGGTCACCGACGAGCAGTGCAAGAACCTGAACATCGTCTCCGGTCCCACCGGCATCACCTATGCCGAGACCGAGGCCAACGAGGAGGAGTGAAGATGGCATACGCTGTCATCCGTGTCCGCGGTCAGCCCGATGTCAACCGCGACATCGAGTTCACCATGGGCCTTCTCGGGCTCAACAGGGTCAACCACTGCGTGGTCGTCCCGGAGAACCCCTCCACCAAGGGGATGCTCCAGGTCGTCAAGGACTACTGCACCTGGGGTGAGGTCGATCAGGAGACCCTCGCCGCCATGATCCGCGCCCGCGGAAAGCTCATCGGCGACAGGGAGATTACCGACGACTACCTCAAGGAGAAGTCCGAGTTCGCAAGCGTCGAGGATATGGCGAAGGCCATCATCGAGAACAACTACAGGATGAAGGACGTCGAGGAGGCCAAGCCCGTCTTCCGCCTGCACCCGCCCGTGAAGGGATACGAGGGCAACAAGCGCTCGTTCCAGAACGGCGGAGCGCTCGGATACAGGGGAGCTGCCATCAACGATCTCATCAACAGGATGCTTTGAGGTGAGGAGATGCCTAGCAGAACCAAGAAATTCAGGGGATACAGGACCCACGGCCGCGGGAAGAAGTCCGGGCGCGGAGCAGGTATCATCGGTGGACACGGAATGGCCGGATACGGCAAGACCGGGAAAATCGGAATGCTCAAGAACGACCGCGACTATTACGGCCGCCACGGATTCAAGAGACCCCAGTGCATGGTCGAGGCCAACCGCACTATAAACGTCAGCGAGCTGGCAGAGCAGATCGAGAGATACGTCTCGATGGGCTTCGCCACCAAAGAGGGCGACGTGTACAGCGTCAACCTCACCGAGGCTGGCATTGACAAGCTGCTCGGTACAGGCAACATCGATGTGGCGGTCAACGTGACCGTCGCCCAGGCTTCCGAGAAAGCCCGCGAGAAGGTTGCCGCAGCCGGCGGCTCGGTCGTAGAGTGAAAGGAATCAAGGAGAGGTAATGATGGAAGAAACACCAAGCCTGTTGTACAAGGTCAAGCCCTTGTCCGACAGGCTCCCCTCCGTCAAACGTCCTGAGGGGCACGTGCACTTCAGGACCAAGATGATGTGGGTGATAGTCATACTGGTACTCTACTTCGTCATGACGAACGTGTACCTGTATGGGCTGGATGGCGAGAAATCGCTGGACCTGTTCGCACAATACAGAACAATCATGGCAGGAGCTTCGGGATCGCTGCTGCAGCTCGGTATCGGGCCGATCGTCACAGCTTCGATCATAATGCAGCTCTTCGTTGGTGCAAAAATCATCAAGCTCGACCTCTCCAAGCGTGAGGACAAGGCTTGCTACCAGTCTGTCCTCAAGCTCCTGGTCATCGTGATGATCGTCTTCGAGGCGATCCCCCAGGTGTTCGGCTACCTCGTTCCCTCGAGCGGAGCCGAGAACCTCCTGGGGAGCGGTGGCGCGAAGCTCCTTCTGATCGCCCAGCTGTTCGCGGGCTCGTACATCATCTTCATGATGGACGAGGTCGTGTCCAAATGGGGTATCGGGAGCGGTATATCGCTGTTCATCGCAGCCGGAGTGGCACAGGCATTGTTCACAGGTGCTCTGAACTGGAACCCGATCGACGCATCGGCAGCCATGAGCATCAACAATCCGCCTGGCGGTACGATTCCCAGGGCTCTCTACTACGTGTTCACGCTGTCGCCGCAGGAAATGGCCAACGGCGGTTACGAAGCGCTGTTCATCGGAGGATCCAATCCGGTGATAGCATTGATCGGTACGCTGGTGATCTTCTTCGTGGTCGCCTATCTGGAATCCACGAGGATCGAGCTGCCCCTGTCCCACGGCAATGCCAGGGGAGCAAGGGGAAGGTATCCGATCAAGCTGATGTACGCAAGCAACATCCCTGTCATCCTGATGTCCTCCCTGCTCGCCATCGTGAGCATGGTCACCCTGCTGTTCTATAGCAACAGCTTCCTCAGCGGGATACCGCTCCTGGGAGGCAACGAGTACATAGGATACTTCAAGGACGGCTCCACATACGCTGCAGGCGGTATCGCATGGTACCTGTCAGCGCCGCAGGGAATCGTCGGATGGCTCATGCCCATCCTGGACCCCACGACATACGGCAACGATCACAACGCGATCCAGAACCTCGCCCATATCTGCATCTACTTCACGGTGATGGTCATGGGCTCGATCCTGTTCGCCAAGTTCTGGGTCGAGACCACGAACCTCGGCCCCGAGGCTGTGGCAAACCAGATCCAGAAGAGCGGGATGCAGATCCCCGGATTCCGTCGCGATCCCCGTGTGCTGAAGCGTGTCCTGGAGAGGTACATCCCATCTATCACGATCATGTCGGGAGCGATGGTCGGAGCGCTCGCAGCCTTCGCGGACTGCGTGGGTACCACAGGTAACGCCAGCGGTACAGGAGTGCTGCTGTGCGTCGGTATCATCATCCACTTCTACGAGGCCATGGGCCGCGAGCAGATGATGGAGATGAACCCTGTGATGAGGGGATTCTTCGGTTCGGAGTGATGACTGATGCCTAATCCCGGAAGCCCGCAGAGCATGCAGCAGATGCAGCAGCAGGCTCCTCCCATGTCGAGCAAGACGATGTTCGGCATGCTGGCGGTCATGATGATCATGATGATCGTCATGTCCTTCAGGTCCCAGATAGGGTCTGCCCTGGACGTGGTGTTCAAGTACATCGCGTTCGACGGGCAGTACCCTGTCCTCACCCTGGTGATCGCAGGCCTGATCATGATCACCGTGAGCACGGTGGTCAGGAGCCTGATGACCGACCCCATAAATATGGCGAGGAATCAGCAGATCCAGAGCGATTTCAACAAGGAGTTCCGCCAGGCCAGGATAGAGAACAATCTGTTCAAGATGAAGAAGCTGCAGGACATGCAGCCTCAGATCATGGCGATGTCCATGGAGGCCAGCACCCAGCAGATGAAGGTCATGCCCATAACAATGGTCGTCCTGATGCCCGTGTACGCATGGGTCTGGTTCTTCATCAATCCTGAGAGCGCTCAGGGAGGAACGTACTTCGGGGAAGGGGATCTGGCCGCGTTCGCGCACCTCCCTTGGGCCGAGAACTTTGCGCTGAACACTCCTCTGATGGGATTCTTCCCTGCGTGGATCGTCATATACACGATGGTGAGCATGCCTATCGGGCAGATCGAGAACAGGCTGCTGAGGTTCATCTTCCTTAGGAAGCACCTCAGGGAGCTCGACCTCGAAGTAAAGAGAGCTGAGATCGAATGAGAATAACCATAAGCGGTCCCCCCGGTTCAGGGAAGACGACCGCCTGCAGCAAGCTGTCCGAGGCCCTCGGCCTCGATGCGGTGGTCTTCGGGAAGATCTTCCGCGAGCTTGCTGCAGAGAAAAACCTTACCTTGGGGGAGCTCGGCGCCATCGCCGAGAACGACCCCTCCATCGACCGCATGATCGACAGCAGGATCCTCGAGATCGCCAGGGCCAACCCCGACATCATCCTGGAGTCCAGGCTGTCCGCCTACATGCTGTCGCGCAACAACATCCCCGCGTTCAGGATCCTCCTGGATGCGAGCCCCGAGGTCCGCATGGCCAGGGTCGGCATCCGCGAGGGCGAGTCCCTCGAGGAAGCCACGGCCAAGACCGTGGAGCGCCAGAAGTCCGAGGCCAAGAGGTACATGAAATATTACGGCATCGACATCGGCGACAGCAGCGTGTACGACCTCGTCATCAACACCGACGATATGACGCCCGACCAGGTTCTGGACCTCATCCTCGAGAAGGTGCGTGAGTGGGATGCTCGTCAAAGATCCTGATGCGATCCCCGACAAGTGGGGGTGCAGGCCCTCGGACCGCTCCATCGGCGAGCTCCTGAAGGGCGGGGTCATAGTTCTGGACAAGCCTTCGGGCCCCACGTCCCATCAGGCCACCGCATGGGTGCGCGATGCCCTGCGCTGCGACAAGGTGGGGCATGGAGGGACTCTCGATCCTTATGTCAGCGGCGTCCTGCCGATCACCCTCGGCAAAGCTGTCCGTCTGACCGATGTCGTCCTCTCCTCCGACAAGGAGTACATATGCCTGATGAAGCTCCACGCCGACCGTCCCGAGGCCCGCGTGAGGGATGCGATCTCCCGTTTCGTCGGGAAGGTCTACCAGCTCCCTCCGGTGCGCTCCGCGGTGAAGCGGCAGGTGAGGATAAGGACGATCCACGAGCTCGAGGTGCTCGACATCGACGGGCGCGACATCCTGTTCAGGATCCATTGCGATGCCGGGACATACGTGCGCACGCTCTGCACCGATATCGGGGACCTGCTTGGATGCGGGGCCAACATGACGGAGCTCAGGCGCACCCGCTCCGGCAAGATGGGCGAGTCCCGCGCCCGCACCCTGCAGGACATCCGCGATGCCTATGTGTTCTGGCAGCAGAATGGCAGAGGGGAATGGCTCAGGAGCCTCATCCTCCCGATGGAGGTTCTTGTAGAGCCTCTTCCGAAGGTCGTCGTGAAGGCCACTGCCGTCGACGCGGTCTGCCACGGGGCGGATCTGAACGTGATCGGGGTGCATATGCTGGACGAAGACATCAGGAAGAACGCCCTGGTCGCCATGATGACCGCCCGCGGAGAGCTCGTCGCCCTCGGCAGGATGGCGATGTCGACGCAGAAGGTCATGGACTCCAAGCACGGGGTCGCCGTCCAGACGACCCGCGTCTTCATGGATCCAGGCCATTATCCGAGGATGTGGAAGTATTCCACGGACCTGGAAGATCTCCGTTCGGAGCCCAGCTTCCTGGAATGATATCTTATATCGCGATATCCATCGAGGAACGAGGCTTCATCGATGTCTTTGTTCGAGAAGAGGGAGCGGCTGTACGGCCCCGAGACGGTCTCAGTCGGAGACCTGGACCTTTCCGTGGACGGAGGGTACCGCAATGTCGTCACCATCCCCCTCGATGTGAAGCCCAAGCGCATGATGTATGCTCGCGTCGTGTCGGATTTCCCTGTGGATGTGGTCGTCGCCAACGACAAAGGAATGGCCCTGGGCCACAAGGGCGGCGTCCGCGATTCTGTGATGGGCCCCTATCCGACGGAGAAGCTCAGGAGCATGGGCATGCTGCTCGGCGTGTACCCGGGCGACAAGGCCAAGGTCCAGCTCGAAGTATGGATGGAGAGAGAATGAAGCAGTCTCTGGATTTGCTAAGGACCCGGATCATGAACCCGGAGTTCATCGTCCGCAGGTATCTCCCGGCATCTCTGCTGGTCGCTCTGGCATTGTTCGTGGTGTTCATAGTGGCGGATGTCCCGTCTTACACGTCGATATGCGCGCTCTCCCTCCCTTTCATCATGCTGGGCGCGCTATACATGGTCCTTGACCGGCATTGGATAGGGCTGCTGGTGTCCGCTGTCCTCACAGTGGTGATCTCCGTCGTCTCCGTTCCGCAAGGGCTGATCATCCTGTGCCTGTCGATGGGGGCGGAAGGCTTGGCGACCCTGGCCTCTGCCGTCCAGTGCAGGGTGTTCCTCAAGCCCGTGGCGTTCCTTTCGTCATCGTCATCGGACAGCAAGGGCCTGCACACGGTTGCCCGTTCGATCTTCGGGATACCCGACGGCATCGATACAAGGGACATCGAGTCGGAGCGCAGCATAGTCAGGCATCAGATACCCTGGAAGGACATGGTCGGCACAGCGGTCCTCGCGCTTCCCGTCTCCATGCTGATCTGGGTGGTCGTCCTCATCTCCCCCTATCTGGGCGGGACCGGCATGGGGCACCTGTCCGCGCTGACGTCCCTCATGCTGTATCCTGTGTTCATAGCGCTCATCCCGACAATCTATGCCTCGCTCAACGTCAGGGTCGGCACCAGGTCGGGGGATGTCTCACTGTACCAGGGGCTCAGGGGCACCGCGGTGAAGTTCTCTGTCATCCTGGCACTGATGTTCCTCATCGTCCTGGTGTTCTCCGATTACGGCGAGGGGGAGCTGCTGAACATCATCCTGTGCATGATAATAACCGCGGCGATGACAGTCATCGCCTCGCTGTTCTACTACATCGGCCATGAGCCGAATGTAGTGGCCAAGGTCTCGGACGACTGGGCGTCCTGCAAGAAGGTCTCTCTGTACTGCGAGCTGGGGACTGTCAGCCCCCCTTCGCTCCACGACGGGGTTCCCGGAACGCCTTCCCGCCGCGACCGCGAGTGATGCGGCCCGGGCCCCTTCGGGCCCTGCCGCTTCACAAGTACTTGTCGTTGAAGGCCGCGTTGAGCTTCCCGGGGCTGTCTAGGCCCTGAATGATGGGCTTGAAGACCTCTCCGGAGGACATGCCAGGGGTCTTGTTCAGGCCGATGATCTCGGGCTCGTGCCAGTTCGTGATGATGACCTGGTACCTTTGGAGCTTGTCCTCCACGCTGATGCAGGGGACGTCGGCCTTCTTCAGGACGTCGAGGGCCACATCCGCAAGGACCTGGATGTCCTCGGGCGTTATCTCGTCGGGGACCCTGATGAAGAACGTGTGCTCCTCCGTGGTGCCGTTGAGCAGGTACGTGACCTCTGCGGGCCCAACGATCTCCTCGAACCTGGCTTCCTTGGCCTTGTCCTCCTCGAGGTCCTTGGCCAGCGAGAGCATGCGCCTCTTCCATACCTGAGGGATGTCGATGTATATCGCATCCTCTCCGAGAATCTTCCACATGGGAGCAGGCTATCATCAGCCGTTAATTATAACTTCTGGACAGGCGCACGTGCGCGCGCGTTAGGTTAAAATGCAGTCATGCTTACGGAGTGCAGAGGTACCATGCCCGAAGAATTCAAGGTCACGCCGTGGGAGGTCACGGGAGATATAGACTACGGCCTCCTCCAAGAGAAGTTCGGCACCACGCCGATAGATGATGCCCTCCTCGAGAGGCTCTCGGGATACGGCGAGCTCCACTACATGCTCAGGCGCGGGATCTTCTACTCCCACAGGGACCTCATACCTCTGCTGGACGGATACGACAAGGGGAAGCGCTTCGCCCTCTACACCGGGAGAGGCCCGTCCGGGAGCACGCACCTGGGGCATATGATGCCCTGGATGTTCAACAAATGGGTCCAGGACACCTTCGGCACGGAGATGCTGTTCCAGATGACCGACGATGAGAAGTTCCTGTTCAAGGACCTCTCGCTGGAAGAGACCGGGAGCATGGCCTACGAGAACGCCCTGGACTTCATCGCGCTGGGCTTCGATCCGAAGAAGACGCGCATCATAGTGAACACGAAGAACGTCGGCAAGCTGTATCCCGTGGCGCTCAAGGTGGCCAAGAAGGTCACGTTCTCCACGGCGAAGGCCGTATTCGGCTTCGACAACTCCACGAACATCGGGTCGATATTCTTCACCACGATGCAGTCTGTGCCCGCTTTCCTCCCTTCGATAGATTCCGGCGAGAGCGTGCCCGTGCTGATCCCCTGCGGGATCGACCAGGACCCCCACTTCAGGGTCACCAGGGACGTGGCCCCCGGGCTGGGATATCCCAAGCCCTCGCTCATCTACTGCAAGATGTGCCCCGGGCTCTCCGGAGGGGACAAGATGTCCTCGTCCGACGTCAATGCCACGATATTCACCACGGATGCCCCCAAGGCAGTCAAGAAGAAGGTCGGAAGGGCCTTCACCGGCGGGTGCGTCTCTGTGGAGGAGCAGAGGGAGAAGGGCGGGAACCCGGAGGTCTGCTCCGTCTTCAAGTACAACTACTTCCTCTTCGAGCACGACGACGAGAAGATCAACGAGCTCGCCGACAAGTGCAGGAAAGGGGAGATACTCTGCGGGGAGTGCAAGATGTGCCTCACCGAGAGGATAAACGTGTTCCTGGAAGAGCATCAGGACAAGAGGGAGAAGGCCAAGGACGTCATAGCGGACATGGCCTACGACGGGTTCGAGTGGTGATCGTATGATCGGCAAGGATATTCTTGAAGGATTGAGCTACAACGAGAAGAGGCTCTTGATCGCCTTGAACGGGACCGAGGGCCCCGTCACGGTCGGCAGACTGATCGCCGAGGGAGGATTCTCCCTCGAGGTCGAGGTCATGGGCGCCGCATCATGGCTGGAGTCCAAAGGCCTGGCGAAGATCGCCGAGTCCACGGAGAAGTTCTTCGTTCTGGGGGATGCGTCCGTCATCGGGGAAGGGCTCCCCGAGAGGGTTGCCGCGGATCTGATCTCTGCCAACGGCGGGCGCATGGGCATGGACGAGCTGGCCGAGAAGATGTCCGGGGGAATGGACAAGGTCGCTGTCGGATGGCTCAAGAGGAAGGGGCTGGCCGATATAGCCAAGGACGGGGACTCCAAGGTCCTGGTCCTGACGGACAAAGGGAAAGCGCTGAAGGATTCCCGCATGCCCGACGAGGAGCTCCTGGCCAGGATGGCTCAGGCCCCGGTGCCCGAGGCGGAGGCCGACAAGGCCCTCATCAAAGACCTGAAAGGGCGCCAGGGCATGATCGCGGAGAAGATCGTCACCGAGCGCAGCGTGGAGCTCACGCCCCTCGGAAAGGAGGCCGCGGCCTCCGGGATAGAGCTCAAGCCCCAGATCACCGACGTCACCGACCGCATCATCCAGAGCGGGGAGTGGCGCGGCGCGGAGTTCAGGAAGTATGACATCCAGACCTTCGCCCCCTCCGTCTACGCGGCCAAGAAGCACATGCTGTCCAGGCTGAGCTCCCAGGTCAGGAGGCTGTTCCTGGACATGGGGTTCACTGAGATGTCCTCCGAGTACGTCCAGCCCGCGTTCTGGAACCTGGACGTGCTGTACACGCCCCAGGACCACCCCGCAAGGGACCTCCAGGACACGTTCTATCTTGAGAGGCCCGCATCGATCCATATCGATGACGAGGCTCTTGTGGAGACCATCCGCAGCATCCACGAGAACGGAGGGGACACAGGCTCCACAGGCTGGGGCGGGACGTGGTCCAGGGAGAGGGCCGAGGCCGCCCTCCTGAGGACGCACAGCACCGTCAGCAGCATCAAGTACATCGCCGAGCACCCGGACGCGCCTCAGAAGGCGTTCTCCATCTCCAGGATCTTCAGGAAGGAGTCCATCGACTCCACCCACCTGCCCGAGTTCACTCAGATCGAAGGGATAATCATAGACGAGAACGCCAACTTCGACATGCTGATCTCGATCATCCGCGAGTTCTATTCCAAGATGGGGTTCGACCAGATCCGCATCAGGCCCGCTTATTTCCCGTACACCGAGCCGTCTCTGGAACTGGAGGTGTTCTTCAACGGCAAGTGGATGGAGCTCGGAGGCGCGGGCATATTCAGGCCAGAGGTCGTGGCGCCCTTCGGCGTCAAGCACCCTGTCCTGGCATGGGGATTCGGGTTCGAGAGGCTGGCCATGCTCAAGTGGAACATCACCGACATCAGGGACCTGTACATCTCAGACATGGACACCCTGAAGACCAGCCAGGTCCTCTGATGCGAGGACCCTGGCCTTTCTCAGCAGGAGCCTGCCGGCGCGGTCGTCCCTGACTGCGCAGGCGGCCGACTCCATCAGCTTGGAGGCGGCCTCCCTCTCACCGAGGGCGAGGTAGCAGTCCGCTTCCCAGATCAGCTCCTCGTCGAGCCTGAACAGGCATCCGCTCTCCGTCATGCATCTCCTGGCCTTCCTGAGGAACACGACGGCCTCTGAATGCCTGCAGTTGGACGCCATGCACTTCCCCAGGGCGATGGCCGAATGAGTGGTGCTGTCGTAGCCGTCCAGTGCCTTCTCGAGGGCTCCGCTCCTGTCCCCTTCGGCCAGGAGGAGCTCGCATTCCAGCCATCTCCGGTCCTCTTCCTTTGCGCGGCGGACCGCCCTCCAGGCGCAATCCAGCTCCCCCGTCCTTATCGAGCACAGCGCCGCAGCCCAGGCCAGCGGGCTGTCGTCGGTCTCGGCGTCCAGCGCCTCCAGTATCCTTGCGGACTCCCTGGTGCATCTGTCGACCATCGTGTACGGGTCGCATTGCGCCAGCTTCAGGGCTTCTTTCCTTCTGTTCCCGCGGTACAGGTGGCAGAGCCTCTCCACCGGGTTCCCGCCCATCGCCGCGCAGATGTCAGCGGCCAGGGCATGCCATCTGGCGATCTCCAGGGCTTTCGCCCTTCCGAGGTACCTGCGGCGGACCTCCGGGCGGATGGCCACGAACCCCTTGACGTCTATCGGCACCAGAGGGTGCCTGCGTCCGAGGGGGAGGGCTTCCATGGGCACAGGCTCGTTGATGACCATGAGCGCGCCCAGGATGTCCCTGTCCTCCGGAGGGAGGGCATCGAAGGACTCCGTCTTGCAGAAGTTTATGTTCGACGGTATCAGGGCATCCGCCGCTTCGGCCTCCGACACTCCCTTCCTGTCCAGGATCTCCTTGCACATCCTCTCTCCTGCTTCCGTCAGGACGTAGACCCTCCTGGAGCACGAGCCGGAGGGGGCGTACCTGACCGTCGCCTTGCATCCTTTGACGATGCCGTTGCGCTCCAGCTTCCCCAGTATCATCGACACGTGGGACCTGGAGATGCCGAGGCATTCGCCGATGCCGCTCTGCGTCATCTCATAGGGGATCGTGAACCTGGAGTTCAGGTTCACGCCCCTGTACTTGTTCAGGAACACCACTACCATTTCGGGCTGACTCATCTTGTCGTCCATGGAAGGCTCTCGCAGTCAGGGTTTATAACGCGATTGTGCAGTTATCGAAAGGTAAAACTTAGTATCTGCCCTGTTTTCGACGTTCCTTCACGAAAACGATATCAGACGGGGCCTCTTTCCGAGGCTCATGTCAAGGCTCCTTGTCTGCAGCGAATGCGACCTCCCCTCGTACAACATGAGGGCATCCCTCAAGGCCATGGGCGGCTGGGAGGAGCTCGGGTCCGCAGGAGATGCATCGTTCTGCGCCAAGGGCGATGCGTGCATCATGTCCATCCCGGACATGCACATCCGCCATGACGATCTGGACAAAGAGGCCGAAGCCTTCGGGATCCGCGTGGACGAAGTGGTGGTGATGTCCAAGCACTCGGCCAAGAGCGGGAGGCCTGCTCTCACGGTTCATCCCATAGGGAACTGCAAGGCCGCGGACTTCGGCGGAAAAGAGAAGACGCTGGTGAAGGCGAATCCGGCGCTGATGAGCGATGCTCTCAGGCTGATTGTCCAATACTGCGATGTGCCCGACACGCAGACCTGCTTCGAGGTCACGCATCACGGGCCGTGGCTCGAGAAGCCGACCTTCTACATCGAGATCGGGAGCGAGGAGACCCATTGGGGCGACAGGCATTCGGCGGACATCCTGGCGAAGGTCATCACGGAGATGTCGCCGAAGGACTATCCTGCCGTGGTGGGCATCGGCGGGGGCCATTACGCTCCCAGGTTCACGGAGCTGGTGATAAGTTCGAAGGTGAACATGGGGCACATGATCCCCAACTACCAGCTGGAAGGCTCCGACGACGAGGAGATCGCCCGGATGATAAAGGATGCCTGCGCCGCGACCGGGACGGACCAGGTGTACATCCACCGCAAGTCCATGAAGGGCGCCGAAGAGCGCAGGATAAAGGAGATCGCCCTCTCGCTGGGGACGGATGTCACGGCATCCAAGGACTTCGAGAAGCTGGAGCCTTGAAGGGCGGGGCCGTCTGTTGCGATCGCATTCCGTCGTCGCGCATCCAGGCGATGACGTTGACGCATTCCACTCCGTCGTCAAAGCTCCTCGGCAGCGGATCGGCCGTGATGATTGTCTTCTTGTAATGGTTCCTGACGGATGCGAGGGGCATGACCTCCCTTTCCATGGTCTCCTGCGACGCCAAGGTCCAGCAGACCTGGAAGTACTCTGTCTCCCCGCCTTTCGTTGCTATGAAGTCGATCTCCTTGCCGTCTATGTCTCCGACGTAGACGCTGTACCCCCTGCGGCGGAGCTCGAAGTACACTGCGGTCTCCAGAAGCTGCCCCGTGTCGGATGCTCTGTAGTCCAGCGCCGCATATCTCAGGCCGTTGTCGACGACGTAGTATTTCACAGGGGTGCTCATCAGGTCCTTCCCCCGTATGCTGAACGTCTCGACGCGGTAGACGAGGGATGCATCCTCCAGCAGCTGGAGATATGATTCGATCGTGTCGTTGGACAGCTTCGTCCCGGAAGCTATGCGGTTCACGGTGAGCTTCTTCCCGGTACTCTCTATGATGAACGAGAGTATCCTCTTCAGCCTGAACGACGAGATCGTTTTGCTCGAGCGGTCCATGACGTCCTTCAGGACGACCGTGCTGTATATCCCGTCCATTGCGGATTGATAATCGTCATCGGAAGCGTCAGGGTCGGCCACAGGCAGCGAGCCGCGCAGCAGGAACGACTGGAACCGGGACTGCACATCGTCGGAACCGTACATGAGAAGGTACTCGTTGAACGAGAACGGGGTCACATGGATTAACGATTTCCGAAGTCATTGCACTTTAGGCTTGTTCTTGCTACCCGGAGGCC
>CAVICI010000020.1:0-30435 GCA_963640995.1 Dialister hominis
TGATCGCCCTGGTCGTCCTGATCGTGATCATGGCCGTCATGGTCGCCTTCAGGCTCATGCGCAGCTGAGCGCGGCTCGAAGCCGAGCGGAAAGCCGGAAGGAAAGACACCGGAAAGGAAACGAAAGAACGAACAGGACAGGGAATAGGGAAGGCCGCAGAGGCGCGAACATGGCGTGCATCTGCTCCCGCGCCGGAAAGACAGCCTTCCCCGGCCCTGTCCGACGAACAACCTGAATAGCAAACCATTTCCCCTCCCCTCCGGGGGAGAGGCCATTCCATTTTTTTTCTGATTCTTCGGAACAACGACACGTTTATACTTCAACACGGGTCACTCCCCTCATGCGCGGCCCGTGCATCTTCTCATCCCTCACCCTCATCGGCACAGTCAGCATCGCCGAGAACGGCGATGGGCAGATCATCGGCCTCTACCTTCCCAACAGCAACCTGCCTGCCATGGATGACCGCGAGACGGAAGCTCTCAAAGAGGCTGCCAGGCAGGTCAACGAGTACCTCAGCGGCAAGAGGAAGGAGTTCGACCTCCGGCTGTCTTGCGGATGCACCGGTTTCAGGGCATCCGTCCTGGAAGCCCTCATGCAGATACCCTACGGCGAGACCCGCACATATTCCGAAGTGGCTGCCATGGCCGGCTCTCCGAAAGCCTGCCGCGCTGTCGGCACCGCATGCGCAGAGAACCCCTTGCCGTTGATCGTCCCCTGCCACCGCGTGGTCCCTTCTGCAGGAGGCATCGGCAGCTATGCCGGGGGAACGGCAATGAAGCAGAGGCTCCTGGACCTGGAGCGTGGGTTCCGTTGATCGATTTCCGCAGGATGCTCGCCGACGCATCCGACCCGGCCTTGGCGGAGTTCAACTCCAAGCTCCTTCCCGGCAAGGAGGGGATCATCGGCGTCAGGATGCCCGACATCAGGCGCATTGCATCCCTGATCATCAGGGACGGATGGGAGCAGGTCCTCGAAGGAGAGCCCCAATCCCACGAAGAGGAGGTCCTCAGGGGCATCGTCATCGCGCAGGCTCCCGTGTCCACTGCAGAGAGGGTCAGCTTAAGCGACAGCTTTCTCGGATACATCGACAACTGGGCGGTCTGCGACGCGTTCTGCCAATCATGGGCGTTCCCGGAAGAAGATTCCGGAACCGCATGGGAGTACTTCTCGTCCCTCATCGATACAGACCAGGAATATCCCATGCGCGTGTCCGTCGTCGCCAGGATGTGGAAGTTCCAAGACCAGCATCATGACAGGGCCCTCATGGAAGACATCGTCTCCCACGACCATCCCGGCTATTACTACAGGATGGGCGCCGCATGGGCCGCCTCGATGGTCTACGCCAGGCATCCCGCCATCGCGGAAGATGCTTTCGCAGACGGAAGGATGGAGCCCTGGACCCAGAACAAGGCGGTCCAGAAGATCCGCGAGTCCCTCCGCGTCCCGGAGGATCAAAAGGAAGATATCAAGAGGTTCAGGCGCAGCGTTCCCTGACGATATCCATTATGCGGTCCGCGTTGGCGTCCCCGACCCTCGCTCCTTTCCGTTCGAGCCAGGCCCACCCCTTCTTCTCGCATGCTTCCCTGAAATCCGGGCTTGTCACCGCAATGAGCTTCCCGTCCGCGATGCCGTCGTACTCCAGGAACATCGCGAACATGTCCTTCGGCACGCACAGCACCACGGTGTCGAAGGCCCTCATGATGTACGACGTCCTCGCGACGAACTCCGTCCTCGCGTCGCACTCCTCGTAATCCTCTCTGGAGTCCATCACGTCCGGGTAGGCCATGATGCTGTAGTTCCCCGGCACGAAGCCGTACTTCGTCGAGATCACTCCGAAGGAGAGATCGCACAGCTTGGACCCGTCGTCCTTCGCGGCGGTGTCCAGCCTGGCCGCCAGCTTCTTCACCTCGGTCATCCTGCCCCCGAACAGCTCGAACGCGGACGCTATCCTGTTCTGCACCAGGAAGACTGCCGAATCGTTGGTGACCACCAGCACTCTCGGCAGCAGCTTCGTCTCCGTCATGAGCTTCATGGGATCGGAGCCTCTTGGAGCCCAGCCTGTAGGCGATGCTGCAGTTGCCCTCGGCGGATACCATGCAGGGCCCCATGGGGCTCATGGGCTTGCAGGCCTTGCCGAACATGGGGCAGTCCTCGGACCTCATGATCCCCCTCAGGACCTCTCCGCACCTGCATCCCTTGGCCTCCACGTCCACTTCCGGCGTCTTCGCCAGGATGTCTTCATGCACTTTCGTTGCATCGTGGTCCTGGAACCTGGGCTTCAGGGCCAGCGCGCTCTTCTCGATCACCGGGAACCCTCTCCAGGCCCTATCCACCGGGTCGAAGGTGTCGTCCATCAGCTTCAGGGCGGTGGGGTTCCCTTCCGGCCTCACGAGCCTGGTGTACTCATTCTCCACCTCGTGTCTTCCCTCTTTCAGCTGCTTGCACAGCATGTAGCAGGACATCAGTATGTCCAGGGGCTCGAACCCCGCGATGACCTGCGGAACGCGGTGGATCGCGGACACGGGCTCGAACATCTTCGTCCCCGTTATGACGGCCACGTGCCCGGGCATGATGAAGCCGTCGATCCTGTTCTCCCCCAGGTCGAACAGCGCCTGTATGATGGGAGGGCAGATCCTGTGGCAGCTGTAGACGGAGAAGTTCTCCGGGCAGCCGTCCTTGTGAAGGGGGACGCATGTGGATGGGGCAGTCGTCTCGAACCCCACTCCCACGAACGTCAGCGGCTTATCGGGCTGATCCCTGGCCATCTGCACCGCGTCGTCTATGGAGTACACTATCCTCACATCCGCCCCGTCCGCCTTCGCATCGAAGAGGGAGCCGATCGTCGTCGGCACCCTCATCATGTCCCCGAAAGCGGTAACGGTCACCCCGTTCCTCGCCAGGGTGATGGCGTCAGCCACCTCCCTGCTGGTGGTGACGCACACGGGGCACCCGGGCCCCTGGGCGATCTTCACGCCCACGCCGGCGAGCATCTCCTCCAGGCCGAAGCGGACTATGGCGTCCTGATGAGTCCCGCAGATGTGCATGAGCCTCACATCCACGTCCATCTTCCCGATGCGGTCAAGGACCTTCTTCGCGGTCTCCTCGTCTCTGTATTTGAACATCAATCCGCCTCCTCGATATCCATGCATTTGACGGTGCAGGACATCCCCTTGGTCACGCTGACCTTCCCTCCGCACTCGGGGCAGGAGAGGACGGGGACGGCATGCTCGTCGAAGTCCGGGTCGGAAAGCACCCGGGCGGGGCCTTTGTAGCCGCAGTCCCAGCATTCCAGCTCTATAGGCTCGCGCTCGATCATGAGCTCGGAGCCTTCCAGGACGGTGCCCCTGGTCACGATCTCGTAGGCGAAGCTCATCTGCTCCTCTCCGAGATTGGTCATGTCCCCGATGATGACGGTGACGCTGTTGACCTTCAGGACGTCGTACCTCTCAAGCTCCCTGACGACAGCATCGACAAGGCTCGCAACGACCGATACCTCATGCATCGGACGCGTAATGGCCATCTCGGTAGATAAGGGGATATGCCCGCCTGGCCGCCCTCCGGATGCGGGGCGGAGGTCTCCCGGACCGCTATCGGAAACCCTGCAGGGCCGGCATTCGGGCCCAAGTCCGCCAATACCGATAAAAACAGTACGTGCTATGCACGGGCAGCATGACGATGAAGGAGCTGTACGACAGATGGAACTCCGTCAGCCTGATCCTGAGGATAGTCCTCGGGCTGGCGATAGGCCTGGCGCTCGCCATGGTCGTTCCCGGAGTGCTGCTGATATCTGCTATCGGCGACGTGTTCATCGGCGCGCTGAAGGCGATCGCCCCCTTCCTGGTGTTCATCCTCGTGGTGAACTCCCTGATGAAGTCCATGGCGACGCACATAGGCCATTTCAAGCTGGTCATCTCCCTGTACCTTCTGAGCACCATCGTCGCTGCCGTCGCGGCTGTGATCGCATCTTCGATCTCCCATGTGACCGTGACGCTGGACGGCGGCTACGTGCCGGGACCCTCGACCGACATCAGCCAGGTCATCTACGATCTTCTGATAGCGATGGTGGAGAACCCGCTGATGGCTTTGCTGAGCGGCAATTATCTCAGCATCCTGTTCTGGGCGCTGCTCGTGGGAATGTTCCTGAAAAGGTTCTGCTCCCAGTCGACGAAGGATGCGGTCGAGGACCTGACCCATACGGTCTTGGAGATCGTCAGGCTGATCATCAGCTTCGCGCCGTTCGGGGTCATGGGCATAGTCTATTCCAAGGTGTCCGACAACGGCGTGGGCATATTCGCGGAGTACGGGCAGCTGATCCTGGTTCTTGTGTCGTGCATGCTCTTCGTCGCGTTCGTCACGAACCCTGCGATAGTCGCGCTCCTGACAAGGAAGAACCCTTATCCTCTCCTCATGGTGTGCCTGCGCGACTCTGCCATCCCGGCGTTCTTCACCAGGAGCTCGGCCGCGAACATCCCGATGAACCTGATGCTCTGCGAGAAGATGGGCGTGGACGACAGGTTCTACAACGTCTCCATTCCTCTGGGAGCTGCAATCAACATGAACGGGGCCGCGGTGACAATCACCGTGATGACGATGGCGGCGGCCGCCACGCTCGGGATGGATGTGCCGATATGGCTCGCCGTGGCCCTGTCGGTCGTGGCGACCATCTGCGCCTGCGGGGCATCCGGGATCACCGGGGGCTCGCTGCTGCTGATCCCCATGGCCTGCTCCATGTTCGGAATAAGCAACGACATCGCCATGGAGATGGTCGCCATCGGGTTCATCATCGGAGTGATACAGGACTCGTTCGAGACGGCCCTCAACTCGTCGGCCGATGCGTACTTCACCATCGCGGCAGACCGGTACATGAAGGACAAGGCGGAAGCGGAGCAGACCGGCGAGTGACCTGCCCGGCCGATAGCCGTTCATATTATGCAGTGCGGCATGGCGGAGTCTGGCCGCCTCCGTGCGCTCTGATCCGAGAGACAGAAGTATTTGTCTCGTAACCGGGAGATCGCCACCGGAGATCCGGCGCAGATCTTCCAACGCGTTCTCTTCAGCATCCCTCAGGCCGTTGACGCCAAGGCTGTACATCCAAGCTGATAGTCCGTCGAATCGGAAAGACAATCGGAGAAAAAGGAGACTGTAAAGCACAGTCTCCGGGGGTGGGTAGGCACCCGACCCGATTTCCGGATTTAACTGTGGCCTCCGGTGGTGGGTAGGCACCCGACTCTGATTCCGGATTTAGCAAATCGAAGAAGACGTCTAACTATATCAAACTAATCGAAGTGAGCTGAGCCGAAGCCCCTGATTCGCGACTGCGAGCCTGCGGGTGCATTTCCAGGAAGTTCTTGGCCTGATGCCAGCATTTGGGATCGGCGGGTTTGCTGCAAAAACTCTTGTGTAAATTATAATTAAATGCAAAAAACACCAGGTTAAAATGTAAATTTTTACAATAAAAACTTGGGTAAAATGCATTATATATCGGCGGTCCGATGCAATCAGTATGCTGAAGCGGAAGATGTACGACGACCTCGTAGCCTGGAAGAACAGGAAGCACAAGCCTCTGCTTGTCAAAGGCCAGAGGCAGGTCGGGAAGACGTTCATCATCGATAGGTTCGGAAGGGACCATTACTCCTGCTATCGCCGCTTCGATCTCGGCGACGAGGGCATCCGGCGCGTGTTCGAGACTGTTTTCGATGTCAGCGGCATCATCAAGGGCCTCGTCGCCGTAGGCGGGGAGGCCATCGAGTCCGGCGCGCTGATATTCCTGGACGAGGTTCAGGAATGCCCCCGCGCCAGGAGCGCGCTGAAGGCCTTCGATATCGACGGCCGCTACGATGTCATCGCCGCAGGCACGCTCATCTCTACAAGCTGCGTCAAGCCGGGGGCGGAGAACCCCCTGATGCCCATGGGGCACGAGGAGCAGGCTGCCATGCGCTCACTGGACTTCGAGGAGTTCCTCTGGGCCAAAGGCATCGATGCATCTGCGATAGACGACGTTCGCCGGTGCATAAAGGGCAGGTCCCCCATCCTCCCAGCGGTCTGCAAGGTCTTCGAGGACGCTTTCACGGACTTCATGATAGTCGGCGGGATGCCCGAATCGGTCAGCTCGTTCATCGAGTCCGGCGACTACATCGGACCTTCCGAAGTCCAGAAGAGGATATTGGGCCTCTGCGCAGACCAGATCGGGAAGTGCAGACGCGGGTCCGATGCCGCGAAGGTCCTGGAATGCTTCAAGAGCATCCCGTCCCAGCTGGCCGATCCCAACAAGAAGTTCACCTACTCCCGGATATCCGGGATATCCGGCCGCGCCGCGCATGACAGATACGCATGGAGCATGATGTGGCTGGAGGATTCCGGCTTCGTCAGCTTCTGCTGCGCAGCCGGTAGCATGTCGCTCCCTCTGGCGGCCTGCGACGACCTCCGCAGCTTCAAGCTCTACATGTCCGACACGGGGCTGCTGACGGGCATGTACGGCAAGGATGCTGTCAGGGCGCTGTATCTCAAGGACACGGGATACAGCAACGGAGCCATCGTGGAAAATGCCGTCGCAGAGTGCTTGACGAAGGCGGGATACACGCCCCGTTACTACAGGAAGACCAACGGGGAGAACAAGATGGAGCTGGATTTCGTCTTGGAGATGGGCATGGCGATCTGCGCCATCGAGGTGAAATCCGGGAAAAGCAGAGGGTCGGCATCGCTGGAGAAAGCCTCCAAGGTCTTCAACATCGGACGGAAGATCAAGCTGGAGAACGGAAACATCTCCGTCGACGATGACGGAGTGGAGCATTATCCCATTTTCGCAGCCGCGTTCATAAAGGACATGGAGCCGGAATGGAACGGCCCGAGGTTCCGATCTCAGCATTGCGAATCGCGGTAGTGCTTGCAGAGATCCCTGACGCTGCACTTCTCGCAATGCGGATGGTTGGGCATGCAGACGACCTGCCCGTGCCTCACCAGGTACCTGTTGATGTCCGACCATCTCTCTTCCGGCGTTATTTCCATCAGGGCGAACTCGGTCTCCTCCGGCGCCTTGGTCTCCACCAGGCCCATGAGGTTCGATATCCGGTGCACATGGGTGTCCACGCACACGGAAGGTATGCCCATCGCATAGGACCTTACGCAAGCCGCCGTCTTCCTTCCTACCATCGGGAGCTTCAGTAGCTCCTCCGTCTCCTCGGGGACCTTGCTGCCGTACTCGTCTCTCAACATGCGGCAGCAGTCTACTATGGCCTTCCCCTTCTGTCTCGGGAACCCGGCGGGCTTCACCAGCTGTGCGACTGTGTCCGGGTCGGCGTCCGCCAGGGCTTCGATCGAGCCGAACCTGCGGAAAAGGCTGTCCGATGCCCTGCGGGTGTTGTCGTCCCTCGTCCTCTGGGAGAGGATCGTGGCGATCAGCACATGGAACGGGTCGCAGGGCCATTCGGGGTTCAATCCCTCGGAGCTCCTTCCGGGATAGGCGCCCTGATCGTATTCCTTCGAAAGGATGTTCAGGATCTCGCATATCTGTTCTGAAGCCATGTCAGCGCATCCTCCGCAGTCCTGAAAGAGCCGGTCACCAGCACTATCTCGTCTTCTCTCGAATCCAGAGCGGCTTCCAGGGCCTCCGCCACGGACCCGAACGTCCCTGCCACATGCATGTGCTTCGAGGCGATCTCTGCCGTCTTCTCTGCGGGCGATGCCCGCGGAGAGGACAGCGCGGTCACGAACGCAGAGCTCACTACAGGCCCCAGGACCCTGCAGAACCCTTCGATGTCCTTGTCGCCGAGCATCCCCAGGACCAGGACCGCCTTGCCGTAGATCTCCCCAACGTCCGTTGCCAGGCATCTCGCCCCGGACAGGGTGTGGCTCACGTCTACGACCACAGGCTCTCCGAGGAGCTTCTGCATCCTGCATGGCCAGACCACGCTGGCAAGCCCCTCGTCGACGTTGTCCCTGATGGCATCTTCATACTCGGGCAGCCTGCTGACGCATTCTATCGCCAGAGCCGCGTTCCTCGCCTGGTGCCTTCCGGGCAGGAACACGTCGTGCGGCTCGCCCTTGTAGACCATGGATATGTGGTCGGGCTGGCTCCCCATCACTTCAGGGGCGCTCCTGTCCACATGGACCAGCTCGCATCCGACCTCGGATGCGCGGGATTCAAGGACATCCAGGATGGAACCGTCGTTGATCGTCACGCAGGGCACTCCGGGCTTCATTATCCCGGCCTTCTCGAAGGCGATCTTCTCCACGGTATCCCCGAGGAACGCGGTGTGCTCCAGCTCGATGTCGTTTATGACGGCAACTTCCGGGACGATGATGTTGGTGCAGTCCAGCCTGCCGCCCATTCCCACCTCGATGACGCATATCTCGGCGGACACGGTCCTGAAGTAAAGGAAGGCCACGGCGGTCAGCGTCTCGAACCTGGTGCACCTCTTCCCCTCGCGGTCCATGGCGTCCACGTGCACCCTGACGGCGGACAGCATCTGGTCCAGGTCCCTGTCGGGCATCTCGTCGCCGGAGATGCGGATGCACTCGTTGATCCTGATGATGTGAGGCGAGGTGAACGCGCCCACGCGGATGCCTGACGCTTTCAGGATGGATTCTATCATGGCGCAGACCGACCCTTTCCCGTCGGTCCCGGCCACGTGCACGAACCTCATGCCCTCCTGGGGGTCTCCGAGCCTCTTCATGAGCTCTCTGATGTTGTCCAGTCCGGGGGCGACGCCCCTTCCGTCCAATCTTTCGAACCATTCAAGGTTCTCGGCAGGGTCCAATATAATCTCCGGCCGTGCCATGACGGGATGCTTATAAAAGTTGTCGCAGATAGCTGTGGACATCATGAAGGGTGCGTTCGTCTCCAACGGTTTCATGCGGTCCAAGAAGCTCTCGCAGCCTGCGGACATGGTCTGCGCCGCGGCGGAGAGGATGGGGATCGGGATGCTCCGGACCACGAACGACCGCCTGGCGGCGCCGATAGGTGGCCGCCGGGAGGCTGAGAAGGCCCTGGGCGACGTTGATTTCATAATCTTCTGGGACAAGGACGTCCGTCTGGCCGGGAACCTGGAGCTGTGCGGGTATCCCGTGTTCAATTCTTCGGAGTGCATCCGCATCTGCGACGACAAGTCGCTGACGCACATGGCCTTGGCATCTGCCGGCGCGAGGTCGATCCCCACAGTATCGCTGCCGTTGTCTTTCGGCCCTTACACCGACTTCGGGTTCGTTGAGGGGCTGGAACGCTCTCTGGGCTATCCGATGGTCGTGAAGGACTGTTTCGGGTCCTTCGGGGAGCAGGTCCGTCTTGTCCGGGACAGGGATTCCCTAATGGCATTGCTGTCAGGCCCATACGTCCCGAGGATCGCCCAGAAGTACATCGAGACGGGCGCAACGGACATCCGCGCCGAGGTGATCGGCGGGAGAGTCGCCGAAGCCGTCGTCAGGCACGGCCCCGAAGGGGACTTCAGGAGCAACTGCACCATCGGCGGAAGGATGGAGCCCTGCAAGCTGTCCGACGAGTGCGCCGAGCTCGCCGTGAAGGCCGCAGAAGCGGTCGGCGCCGATTTCTGCGGGGTGGACATCCTGATGACGGACGGCGCCCCGGCGGTATGCGAGGTGAACTCCAACGCGCACATCAGGAACCTGGCGGACTGCACAGGGCACGATGTATCCGAAGACATCCTGAGGCACATCGTCTCCTGCCTGAGGCGATGGCATGCGGATATGGATCCTCTACGACCGTTGCGATTACGGGAAGAACGTCTTCTTCGCCGAGAGGCTCTCTAAGATCTCTGAAGATCTGGGATACGACGCTTCTGTCGTCCTGACCGATTCCATGCCGGACGAGGTCCCGGACATCGCGATAGCACGCACCAGGGACTGGAAGCTGACCCGCTCCCTCGAGGAGAAGGGCGCCAGGGTGTTCAATCCGTCCGAAGTCTCCAGGATCTGCAACGACAAGCACCTCACCTACCTGCTGGCCGATGAGCTTGGGATCCCGGCGCTCCCCCATTCCGTCGAAGGCCGGCCCCTTCCGGAAGGGCCTCCGTGGGTGGTCAAGTCCCGCACGGGCCACGGCGGCAGCCAGGTCTTCATGGCCGAAGGCCGGGAGGACCTGGAGAGGATCGTCCGGGAACTGGGGTCCGACGCCCTTGTCCAGACGGTCGCTCCGGTCCTCGGCCGCGACATGAGGGCCTACGTCCTGGACGGAAGCATCGTCGCATGCGTCATGCGCTCCAGCGGCACGGACTTCCGCGCGAACCGCAGCCTCGGCGGCAGAGCGGAGCTCTGCAGGCCGTCGGAAGAATGCAAGGACATCGTATCCAGGATGTCGGAGGCCCTCGGCCCCTGCTTCGTGGGCATCGATTTCGTGTTCGGAGAAAACGGGAAAGCGTTTCTGAACGAAGTCGAGGACGTGGCCGGGACCAGGATGCTCTACGAGCTCACGGACCTGGATCCGGCCGCCATCCTCGTTCGGAACGTTCATTCGAAGATGTCCTTGTAAATGGAATCGACCAGCTCGGGGTAGGTCATGCCCTTGTCTTTGGCCACTTCCCTGACCAGGTCCATGGTCCCCGATCCGTACTGGGCGGCCTTCTTCCTCTTCTCCGCGATGAACGGGTACCCCAGGTTCTTGGCGATCTGCCTGAGCATGACCTTCCTGGAGTCCGGCCCGGTGGGCCTCAGGTCCTTCAGGTCCATGGCGTTCACCTGCATGGTCACCAGCGGGTCCATGTACGGGTAGAGGATCTTCTTCCCGAAGTGGTCCGCCACGATGGTCTCGTGCGGGATGGTGGAGGAGATCAACTTGCCCAGGTCCGCCTTGCGGGTCCTGATCAGCTCGTCGTCGGGGAGCTCCACGTACTTGTTGTATCCGTAGAACAGCTCGTCCGCTCCCTGGCCGCCGAGGATGTACTTCTCGTGGACGGTCTTGCACACGAAGAACAGGGGCAGCTCGAAGGACAGCGTCAGTGGGCTGGAGGTCCTGGTGATCGAGATCATCTCCCTGAGCCTGGCCTCGATGTTGTCCTTGGTTATGGGGATGTGCAGCCAGGGCAGCCCGAGCTTCTCGGACATCTCCTGGGCCATGACGACGTCGTAGGACTGCTCCTTTCCAGACGTGTACAGGGTGACGGACCTGGCGTAATCCTTCGCGACCGCGGCTACGAGGCCCGAGTCCAGCCCTCCGGAGAAGGCCACAGCGACGTCCTGGTCCTCGACCCCGTTCCTGATGGCGGAGACGACCGCGCGTTCTAGGTTCTCGATATCGACCGACATGCGGACGGTATCGTCGGACCTCGGTTTAAGGGATTGGGTCGCCTCTCATCGGGGTCTGCCGGACGCGCCGCCGCATCTTTGCTCCGGTATGCGCCGATGGCAGGAATCCTTCGCAATGCGCGCACGGTGTATGCGGTGATGCTTGGATAAGTGTTATTACAACGTCTATCATACGGGATGCCATGGAAGGCGTGACGCGCATCGGGGTCTCTCTGGAGCCCGAGCTTCTGAAGGCATTCGACGAGTCGATCTCAAAGAAAGGCTACGTCAGCAGGTCCGAGGCCATAAGGGACCTCGTCAGGGACTCCCTGGCGGAGAACGAGTGGAAGAACGAGGACGAGTGGATGGTCGGCACCATAGTGATGGTCTACGACCACACCATGACTTCGGTCGGCGACAAGCTCACCGACCTGCAGCACGAGCATCAGTCCCTCGTCAACACGTCGGTCCACGTCCATCTCGACCACGACAAGTGCATGGAGATCCTCATCTGCGAGGGCAAGCTCGGAGACCTCAAGCATTTCGCCAACGAGGTCACATCGATAAAAGGCGTCCTGAGAGGAAGGCTCACAATGGCCGCTCCCTCTACAGGGAACCTGCACCACGTCGGCCACAGGAACTGAGGGGTCATCGCACAGGCGGTCCACTCCTATCATCAGGGTGGACAGCCCCTCTCCCTCGAACCCGAAGACCTCGTTCATCCTGAGTGCGGACGACGTCGAGGGATAGAATATCCACGGCTCCAGGTCCGTGGGGATGCCTTCGCGGGCGCACCTGCTGGCATGGAGCACCATGCGGGCGTCCCTGACAGTGACCTTGTTCGGGTACATTATGAACGAGTCCGCGATCCAGACGACGTCGTCGCGCTCTTTGAAATAATCCATCATGCACTGAGGGACATCGTGCCCGATGACGATCCCGTCCTCGTCGATCAATTCCATGGTGACTTCGGAGGGCCGGGGGAAGTCCCCGTTGCAGGACAATGCGAACACGTGCTCTCTGGAAGCGCAGGTTCCGACGCCGGAGTTCTCCATGCGGAGCCCGCAGGAGACCTTGGTTATGGAGTCCTCTATCTGCACGATCTCCTGAACGGTATCGCGGGGCATGTATGCCACATCGAGCACGCCGTCCATCCCTTTGAGCAGGTCCATGAACTCCTTTATGCGGGTCAATAGGGTACGATTGGGAAACCTCTACATAAGCCGTTCCCGAGTTGGCGGATATTGTTCTCCGGGATGCTGTAACGTATCCCGTCGGACGGATCAGTGCCCTGCCGCCATGGTTTAGACGGTCATGCCTTTGTGTCGGATTACAGACGTTACAGGTCATACTGTCATTACAGACATTACAGCATTGGGTTAATAAACTCGGGCGCCATATGCCTCATCAGGCGCGGCCGTGCACCGGCGGCCGACGGGATGTATAAAAAAGAGGCAACGCATATGGCGGACAAGGGCGAGAACATGGAAGGGATGCCGGTAGGGAACGACAATTTCAGGAAGCTGAGAGACCGTGACCTCTACTATGTAGATAAAAGTCCGCTGATAGACACGGTCTTGAAGAGCTCGTCCGACGTCATGCTCTTCACCCGTCCCCGCAGGTTCGGGAAGTCCCTGAACCTGAGCATGCTGGACGCGTACCTGAACATCAAGTACGCCGGCGAGAGGGACCGCTTCACCGACCTGAAGATCTCCCAGCTCCGTCCGGACGATCCCGAGAAGAACAGCAACATAGTGGTGTTCCTCAGCCTCAAGGATCTGGGCGACGGCACTTACGCCAGCTTCCTCCGCCGCTTCGCCGATATGGCATTCACCCTCTACGGCGATTTCACAGAGCTCAAGACATCGGACAGGCTCGATTCTGACGATATCGATTATTTCAGCGCGGTGCGCAGCCGCAAGATGGATCCGGCCAGCATGGATTCGTGCCTGCTGCATCTGTGCAGGATGCTCACCGAGCATTACGGCAAAGCACCGATCATCCTGATAGACGAGTATGACAACGTCATGAACAAGTCGTACGGCGATCCGAAAGAGCACAAAGCCATAATGGACATAATGAGGACCTTCCTGAGTACCGCGCTGAAGAGCAACGAATCCATGCGCTTCGCGGTATTGACAGGCGTGATGAGGATATCCAAAGAGAGCATCTTCTCGGGAGTGAACAACTTCAGGGCCTATGACTTGTTCGACAAGCAGTACGACGAGATGTTCGGCTTCACCCAGGCCGAGGTGGAGAAGATCCTCTCGGACAACGGCCATCCGGAGAAGCTGGCCGAAGCGAGGGAGTGGTACGACGGATACCGGTTCGGGGACGCTGACGTTTACAATCCGTGGTCCATTCTGATGTACGTGGACACCGGCTTTGAAGCGACATCGCACTGGGCCAGCACAAGCGGGAACTCGATAATCGGCGACATCCTCGGCAGGACAGACGGCAAGACCTGGGAGAAGCTGGAGAAGCTCTGCGCCGGAGGCACTGCTACTGCGAAGATCCGCCGCGACATCGCATACTGCGACCTGCATTCTTCCGCCGATGCGGTGTTCTCGATGATGGTCGCCACAGGGTACCTGAACGCCGTCCCCAACGGAACGGATTACACGATCTCGATACCGAACAGGGAGATGATCGGCGTCTTCAGGGAGAGCGTCCTCGAGAGGTTCGGCGAGAACGTCAATGCTCAGCTGAACGATTTCATCAAGGCTATTAAGACGGGAGATGTCCCGATGATGACCTCCTCCCTCACGGAGCTGATGGAGTCACTCAGCGTCCGCATACTCACGTCGGAGTTCCCCTACGAGGCGTTCATAACAGGGCTGGTGATCAGGGAATCTCCGGCATACGAGATCCTCGACGACCGCGAGGCCGGCAACGGATATTACGACATCCGCATGAAGCGGATATCAGGCTCCGGGCCTAATATTGTCATGGAGCTGAAGCACTTCAAGGACGACGGCTCCGGCAGCAAGGACGATGTTCCGGACGAGGCCATGCAGAAGCTCGCTCAAGAGGCCATAGGCCAGATCCACGAGAAGAAATACTATCGCGGCATGAAGGGAACAACGTACCTCTATGGCATAGCGTTCCTGGGCAAATTCCCGACCATCGTTATGGAGAAGCTCTAACTCTGCACCGCATCGTTCCCGTTCATGAGATGGACGGTTCCGGCCGGCGCTCCGCAGGGTGCGCTGTAGTTATATCTCGCCCCCGTTTTCGGTCGGAAACGGCGTTAAATGGGAACTTCGAGGGCAGGTTTTATCTACCGATTCTGCAACGTCGGATGCAAGGCGGAACGGCAGTGATGAAGGGACTGGAAGTCCGCACCCATCATTGCCCCGTCTGCGGGCTGAAGATCGACCGCGACGTCAACGCGGCGATAAACATATTGAACCGCGGGTGGACCGGCCACTCCGGCCCGGTATAAGGCCGGATCGCCCAGGCATTAGGGCACGATGGACAGTCTAATGCTAAATCGCTGTCCATCTGAGGTTTAAGAACCCCGTCACAGCATTCTGTCCATCCGGTTATGCTTCCGGCATCCGTCATGGGCAATCGTTAAACCCCGTCTTCCGTTCCAGATGCACATGAAGGTCATTGCGCTCAACGGAAGCCCCCGCCCGATAGGCAACACAAGCAACATCCTCAACGAGGTCACCGACCTCTTCGAGAAAGAGGGCATCGAGACGGAGATCGTGCACCTGTACGAGTACAGGCTCACCAACTGCAATGTCTGCCTCACGTGCGAGATCCGCGGAGACGGAAGGTGCATGGATGAGGACGACGGCTTCAACGAGCTCCTGGACAAGCTCAGGCAGGCCGATGCAATTCTGCTTGCCGCCCCGACGTACATGAACGCCTGTCCGAGCGTGATGCAGACGTTCCTTGAGAGGGCCGCTCTGGTCCTGTCCAAGGGAGACCAGGGCCTTGCAGGAAAGGTCGGCGGCGCGATAGCGGTCTGCGGGCATGACGGCGCGTCGATGGTCTACAACCAGATGGTCGACTTCATGCTCCAGAGCAGGATGCTCGTGTCCGGGCCGATCCCGATAATACGTGCTCTCAATTCTCCTGCTTACGAGGACGACACTGAGGGCATGAAGCGCGTCCGCTGCCTCGTGGACGATATGGTCTCGGCTCTCATGCGCCTCAACGGCTACGCTTGAGCCTTGTACTTCACAGGACCTTGCCGCAGTCGAACAGCAAGGTCCCATCAGTTTCTGCATCGGCCACGGCTCTGTCCGTGTAACCAGATACAGAGAACAGGCAGTGGATTATTCTGTAGTCCTTGAACGGCCTCACGCCCAGGCACTTGCCCCTCAGTGTCCTGAGGACGTCTGCGTCTATCGGAGTGCTCCGATACTTGCACTCGCCCACGTACAGCGTGCGGTTGGCTGCATCTTCTGCGACCACATCGAGTTCCACGTTCCCTTCCCAGTACGATCCGTAGGATGCCATCACTCCTTTGGAGCGGAGATGGTCTCTCAGCTCCGCCCTGCAGATGTCTTCGAAGACGAACGACACGTGGGATTCGATGAAATGCGCTCTGAGATCCGATCTCGCCGCATCCGAGTCCATCCTTTGGATGCTGTTCAGGTACGGGTACACGAAGCGGAACCAGAGTGCGATGAAATGGTCGCTGATCACGTACATGCCTTTCCTGCTGTTCTCCCCTTCCGTGATCGGCACTCTGCGTTCGACCATCCCCACGTTGATGAGCCTTCTGAGATAGGGGAGCACGATATTGGACGGGGACTGCGCTGCGGACATAATCCTGTCTGCTTTTCTATTTCCCGAGGCGATGACTCTGAGATATGTGTTGTAGCTGGACGGGTCTCTGAATTCGTCCGAGAGCAAGTACGACGGTTCGTTAAGCAACGGGGCACCTATGTCCATTGTAAGCTTCTCAACATTCTCGAGCACCGTGATCTTCGGGTTGATTAGCATCATGTAATGAGGCACCCCGCCGGTCACAGCATATTCTTCGACTGCTCTGCGGTATTCTTTGTTTCCCAGGGTATCACGGAACGTCAACGGCATGAGCATAAGGTTGCCTGTGTTTCTGCCGTATAGCGGTGCATTGTATTCCGTGCTGAGCCTTTTCATCATGTTCAAGAACGAGCCGCAGAGTATGACCATGACATTCTCTCTTGACAGGTAGTTGTCCCATATTCCCTGGAATTCTCTGGAAAAATCCTCATCAGCCATCGCAATGTATTGGAATTCGTCGATGGCCAAGATTTTCCTTCCAGGTGGTGCAGATTCAATGTAGGCGCGGATAGCATCTTCCCATCTTTCGAAGGAACCCATCGTGCGACCAAGTGTCTTGGAGACGGTCTCCGAGAAGCTTTTCAGAATCATTTTTCCCGTTTCTCTATCGGCTTCGAAGTATAGTGCATTCTTTTCTTTCAAGAATTCCAGGATCAGACTGCTCTTCCCGACGCGACGTCTTCCCATGATCAGCGTCAGAGGATGTTCCATCTCGTATTGCGATTCCAAGAATGCCAGTTCGCGTTCTCTGCCGATGAATTCCATGATGCTGTGAGCTAATGTAAGTATAAAAATCTCTGTTTAACTTAAACGTGTGTAAGTTAATCGTATGTAACTTAAACGTGTGTAAGTTACATACGATTCTCTTATCGCGAGGATTCAGTCCCCGCTTCCGTCCCAGATGCTGTGCTCTTCGTCGGACCCCTTTCCGTCATCGGGTCCGTGGCAGGAGCACAGCTCAAAGGTGCAGTTCATATTCACCCCATCCTTCCGATTCGTATCGGCAGATGACGCACGGGCTTCCTGATTATATAAAGAAATCGAGCCGTGTGTCAAATCGGGCGGAATGTCTGAAGCTTTTCACTCTTGTTCTTCGGTCAGCCCGTCGGAGTCATGGACCTGCATGCCGTACATCTCCACGATCTCGTTCACGGTGGTGCACTGCTCGGGGGTCTTGTCGGACCTCACCCTTCCGGTGAACCTCGGGAACCTGATCCCCAGGCCGGATCCTTCCTTCAGGACATCTTTTGCGGCTGTGTGGATGGGGCTCAGGGTGATCTCGGCAGCGACGACCTCAAGGACAACTGAAGGCTCGAACCAGACGTCCGGGACCATCTCTGCGTCAAGCATCGCAGGCTTCTCTTCGCACCTGGTCTTGTCCAGAAGCCCCGGCATGGCATCCAGGAAGACATCGTCGAACCCGGTCCCCAGCTTGCAGACGGTCTCGAACCTGCCGGTCTCCTGGTCGTAGGCGGCCATGAGGAGCGCGCCGTACCTTCCGGCCCTCTTGCCCATGCCGTAGAATGCTCCGACGACGGCCAGGTCGAAGGAGTCGGTCAGCCCCTGCTGGTAGTCCTTCTTGTACTTGATCCACAGGAACCCTCTGGACCCGGCGCGGTAGATCGAGTCCGCCTCGATGGACTTGGACATTATCCCTTCGCATCTTGCTGCGATGGCGCTGGTGAAGAAGTCCTCGCCTTCCTGAGGGCTGTTGACTACCCTCATCGTGGTCATCTGCACCTGTCCGGCGATGTCGAAGGAGCGCATCAGCCTCTCCCTCCTGTCGAGGTAAGAGCTCATGGTCATGTCCTCCCCGTCGATGTACAGGATGTCGAACATGAAGATCCTCACCGGCACGTCTCTGACCGCTTCGTCCATCCCGTGCTTCTTCCTGCGATGGGTGACGTTCTGGAACGGGAGCATGTAGCCTGTCTCGGGGTCGATGGCGACGCATTCCCCTTCGATGATCGCCTCTTTGCCCCTGCACTGCCTGCGGAGGGCCTCGGCGATGTCGGGGAAGTTGGACGTCAGGTCCTCCAGCCTCCTGGAGAAGAGCCTCACCGAATCTTTCCCGATGTGGGCCTGGATCCTGATCCCGTCGTACTTGTACTCCATCGCGCATTTCCCGTCCATTCTCTCGACGATCTCGTCGATGGACGGTAGGCGCTCGGCCAGCATGACCTTGACCGGGCTCCCGACCGCCACATGGATTGCTCTGATCGCGTCCATCCCGCCGTTGGCGATGGCCTCGGCGACCAGCCCGATGTCGCAGGTGACGTTGAACGCCCTCTCGATGGCCGGGCGGTCCTCCTTCTCGGCAAAGGCCGTGGCCAGCGCATCGAGGATGGTCATGTCCGCCGCCCCGACCCTCATCCTGCCGGTGACGGTCCTGCAAAGGTACCTGGCCTCGACGGGGTCGGCATCGTGGAGCAGGCTCGCCAGGGTCTTCTGCTTCTTGTCCTGGGAGTTCTTGCCCTCGGCGTTCTCGATCGTGGTCAGGTCCCTGACCACGCGTGCGACGGTCAGGTCCTCGGAGAACAGGGCCATCTGCTTCTTCTTGGACATCAGCGTCTCGGCGACCTGCCCCGGGTCCCCGGTCTCGATTATCATCTTCTCGACCACAGGCTCCTTGTTCCCGGAAGCTTCCGCGATGGCCTTCATGACGAGCCTGTCCGCCATCCCCAGCACTCCGGGGACGAAGTCCGGGTGCAGCTTGCCCTGGCTCAGGTAGATTATCGACCTGAGCTCTTTCTTGTCCGCGCCTGCCAGGAACTCTGCCAGTATCGCTGTCATCTCAAGGCGGCTGCCCGTGGATTCGAGTCTGTCGAACGTCCTTGCCAGGTCGGAATAGAGCATGTTCCTGCCAATCGCATGATAGTAGTTAACGGGTTTGCCGGAAGCCGCATCGCCGGTTATACATACATGGCCCGGGATTGACTGACCGGAGGCGGCCATTCTGACAGGTTACGAGGAGCGTCTGGAGCTCGTGAAAGGCAGCATCTCCCGGATGGACGGCTGCGCAGTGTGCTTCTCCGGAGGCCTGGACAGCACCGTGCTGATGGACATCGCGCACAAAGCGCTGGGGGACAGGGCTGTGGCGATAACGGCGGACGTTCCTATGATGGCCGAGCGCCAGAGGGAAGCCGCCAGGAAGGTCGCGGATCTCATCGGATGCAGGCAGATCGTGGCACCGGTATCTCCAGAGAAGATGTCCGCCATCCTTGAGAACGGCCATGACCGCTGCTACATCTGCAAGACCGCGATGTACTCCGCAGTGAGGGAAGCGGCCGAGGCCATGGGCATCAGCAGCATCCTCAACGGCGAGATCGTCGATGACCTGTCGGAGGACAGGCCCGGCATGGCCGCCGGCCCCGAGAACGGCATCAGGACCCCGTTCATAGATGCCGGGATGACCCGTTCGGACATCGTGCGGTACCTGGACGGGATGGGCCTGCCCATGAAGCTGGTCAAGGACACATGCATGCTCATGCGCTATCCTGAGGGGACCCCTGTCATCTGGGAGGATCTGAGGCTGGTCGAGGACCTGGAGGCCATGGTCAGGGATGCCATCGGTATCCGTCAGCTCCGTGTCCGCCGCATCGATGGCGGATGGAGCATCCAGACCTCCTCGGAGGAATACCCTGTCCTGGAAGAGGGGTTCTGGAAGCTGGAGGATATGTTCGCGGACAGGGGGCTCCGCGCGGAGCTCAATCCTATTTGTTATGACAAGTGAGCCGTTCGCCTCGGAGATTCCCGGTCAGATGTCCCTGAACGGGACGATGTCGCAGCACCCGCATTCCATGCACATGGTCCTGCTGGTGAGCGACGTGAGGCCGTGCTCTTCCATGATCCGCTTCTGTATCCGGGCGAGCTTCAGCGCCCTCTCCTTCGTGACGCGGGGCTGCTCGCCTATCGCTTCGGAGAGCTGCTCCCTGTTGTAGCTGTTGATCCTCAGCGCCCTGAGCCCGGGAATGACGCCCATGGAGCACAGCTCCTCCATGGCGGATTCCAGGTCCTCATCGGTCTCTCCGAGGCCGTAGATGATGTTGGAAACCACTCTGCCCCTCCCGAAGACCGAGACGGCGACTTTGAGCAGCTCCTTGATCCCGTCGAAGTCCAGCTCGGGGCAGACCTTGGAGAAGATGTCCTTGCGCGGAGTCTCCAGATTGAGCTTGATCTCATCGGCTCCCGCATCCTTCAGCATCTGTATGTGCTCTCTGGATGCCACGTAAGGTTCCACGCCTATGGGGATGTCCGGATATTCGGACCTCACTCTGGAGATCACGTCCGCGAACCTCGCAACGGTCTCGCCGATGCTGCCGACCACTCCGCTCGTGAAGGACACGGCCTTCACGTCTTGGGACTCCATGGACTCATGGAGCATGTCCATGATCTTCTCGGCCGACAGGTGCTTGTCGTCCTTCATGTCAAGGAGGGGCGAGGAGCAGTAGGCGCAATGGTACATGCACCGGGGGTCCAGGTTGAAGAACGCCTGCTCGGGGCAGTGGCGGACCACGGGCTCCAGCTCCACCTCGTCCAGGAAGATCTCCCCGTTGCGGGCCAGCGACAGCTTCCCGCCGTCGCCGACGACGAGGTCGAACTCCCCGGAATCATAGGATATCGATTTCTTGACCCTGTACCCGCCGAATGAGAACGCCACTGAGCCGAATCCCGCGCCCGGGCCTGCGGTGGAACGGGATATCCTGCATGGCACCTGATACCCTTCGGGGAGGCGGACGCCTCCGCCCAGGGCCAGGGCGGCCTTCTTCTCCAGAAGCTCGTCCATGGTACCGCCTCAGCGCACTCTCCGGATGGATGCGACGCAGTTCGAGACCATGTCCTCGAACCCGATCCTCTCCTGGAACTGGGCCACCTTCTCGCTCTTGGCCTCGGTGACTGGCTTTATGGGCACCGCAGCGCAGCCGGAGGTCTTTATGATCGAGATGTCGAAGGTCCCGATCTCCTGCGCAATCGCGATGATCTCCTCCTTGTCCAGGCCGATGAGCGGGCGAAGGACGGGGAATCCCAGTCCCTTCTGCTCCGCCTTGATGTTCATGAGGGTCTGCGAGGCCACCTGGCCCAGGGAGTCCCCCATGACGATGCCGCAAGCGCTGTTCTCGACGGCGAAGCGCTTGGCGACGTTGTGCATGGTCCTCTTGCAGAGGACGCACTGATAATTGGAATCCGCCTTGCGGGCGATGATCTCCTGGTTGGCGCCGTGGTCGGCCTGATAGACGGGGAACTCCTTCCCCGTGTGCTTCTCGAGCTGCTCGGAGATGGCCACGACCTTCTCGATGTCCTTTGGGTCCCCGTACTTGCCGTTGCTCATATGCAGCAGCATCACATCAGCGCCTGCCTTGGACATAAGGTATGATGCGACAGGGGAGTCTATCCCGCCCGAAATCAACGATACTAGCTTCATTCTCTCTGCCTCCGCCCCGGCGGCCATCGGGGGTCCTGCGTATCTGCGGCCGATGCCGTCCGGCCCTCCGGGATGCGCATGCCGCGATATCCATGAATTCCTATATGAATGGTAGCAATTGACGGCCGGGCCTCAGAAGCTCCCGAGGTCGGTCTGCTTCTTCCTGGTCACCTGGGAGCTGCACCTGCTGAGGGACTCGCTGAGCTTCTCGATCCTCTCCCTCATCACGGCTTCCTTCTCCGAGCTGGACCTCTCCATGATCTCGTCCATGGTGCCCTTGGCCACCAGGACGTAGACCTCGCCGTCGTTCTTCCTCCCGGTGCGCCCTCTCCTCTGGATCGTCCTGATCTCGGAGGGCACAGGCTCGTAGAAGACCACGGCATCGGTGCTGGAGATGTCCAGCCCCTCTTCTCCGACGGAGGTGGACACGACCACGTTGACATCCCCCCTGCGGAAGCCGTCCAGCAGCTCTATCTGCTCTTTCTGCTTCAGGCCTCCTTTGGACTGCCCCACCAGCATCCCGACCCTGGCGCCCTCTATGCCTGCGATTTTTGAAACGAGCATCTCGCATGTCTCTCTGTACTGCGCGAACACCATGACCTTGGAGCCTTCGCCCGAGGACAGCGTCCTGCTGACTATCGACATGACCCTGGAGACCTTGGAGTGCTCCACGTTCGAAGCGTTCATTATCCTCTTCACTCCGACGTACTCCGGGCGGTTGACGATCTCCCTGGAGCTCTTGCCCCCTTCCTTGAGGTCCGCTTCCGCTTCGATCCTCCCGACCAGGTACGCTCTCAGAGGGGTCATCCCCTGGGTCTCCGCCAGCCCGATGGCGTGGAGGAGCTTGATGCATATGGAATGGAGAGCCAGGCCCCTGTAGACTATCGCCGTCTGCTCTCCGCGGGCCAGCCTCTGCTGCAGCATGCTGCCGACCGACAGCATGTATGTCGTGGACGCCTGCCGGTCCCGGCCGATGATGCGGAGGCTCTTCATCTCGTCCACGTAATGGTCGAGCATGGACTTCAGCAGGGACGAGAGGTCCAGCAGGTCCTGGGGGACGTTGACCTCGATCTTGTTGACGAACGTGTAATGGATGTACGGGGAGACGTCGGGGTCGTCGTCGGACCTCATGTCGATGCGGGTCAGGCGGAGGTTCATGCACACCTCCTCGATCCTCGGGATGCTGCTCCCGGGGGATGCCGTCATGCCGACGCATCTGATCCCGGGCCCGCAGTGCCGTGCGACGGTGACATAGGCGTAGTTGCCGGTCCCTCTGTGGGCTTCGTCGAATATCACAAGGGAGAACCCCGACATGTCGTACCTTCCGGCCTCCAGGTCGTTGGCCACGGTCTGAGGGGTGGATATTATCACGTCGCTTGATGCGACGGCCTCCGCCCTTTTGGAGGGCTTCATGGTCCCGTTCATCTCGGCGACCGCCGCTCCGGTCATCAGCGATTCGAAGGTCCCCCTGTGCTGGTCGACCAGCGGCTTGGTGGGAGCGAGTATCATGATCTTGCCCTTGTCGACGAACGCGGCTGCCAGCCTGAGGGCGACGATGGTCTTTCCGAGCCCTGTCGGGAGTATCAGGAGCGAGTTGCGGCCTATGCAGCCCTCGACCATCTTGGCCTGGTACTTGCGCTCCTCCACGGAGCCCTCGGCGATGTGGGGGTCTTCCACGAAGGTCATGGGATCGCTGCTCTGGAATCGTTGTGAGAAGATGGGGGCCCGGCCCCCGCGAACCTGTTTAGTGGCATCCGCCGCCGCAGGAGGCGCAGCCGTTGAAGTTGGGGTCCCTGATGGTGAGCCCCGTCCCGAAGTTGGGGTCGTCGATGAACTCGATGACGCAGGCGTCCAGCTCTTTCTTGGTGTCCTCGTCGTAGTACATCTCGAACCCGTTGGCAGCGGTGTCGACGATATCTCCCTCTTTGGCCTTCTCCTGGAAGGACATGCCGAACTGGGGTCCGGAGCATGCGTAGCCGGACAGGTAGATCTTGATTCCGAATCCGACCTTCTGGTTCTTCTCCAGCAGGTCGTTGATGAACTTCTCCGCTTCAGGGCTGATCTTCACCATGGTTATCGGACGGTTGATTGGACGCTCTCTATTTTAATGCTATCCAGGCCTCCGGCAGGCGAGCGGGGGTTTCCGGGGCCGGATGCCGCAGTGGAAACGGTGGTCGGAAAATCGAGCCAGGCACAGAGGCCTGAAGCTCTGAAAAATCAGAATCATCGGCGTTAACCTATATATTCTGCGAAGAAACCCGTGTTAACGCTGTTTTCTCTTCGGCTTGAATTTGTGATTGAACAGTCCGCGACCCGCCTAAATACCATCTTCGGGACTCTATCCAATCGCGGCGAATCTCGAGACGAGCCGCAGGAGAACAAGAGATGAACAACAACGATCTCGCAGCGATGGCAAGGGCCATCGGCAAGAGGTACGGCTACGAGGACGCCACGGCCCAATTCATCCCGATCAGGGACTTCAAGGTCAGGTGGACCCGCACATACAAATGGATCTCCCTGGAGATCTGCGACTATCTCGCAGACGCTCCGGAGGATGTCATCCTGTCCCTGATGTCGACGATCTTCAAGCGCATCGCGGGAGAGGACGATGCCGAGTACGAGTCCGACCTGGTTTCGTGGCTCACGGCAGAGGACTTCGTCCGCGAGAAGCAGCCGATCTACGTCCGCCGCTTCCGCGGGCTCAGCAAGACCCCGATGGGGAACCTGAAGGACCTGGACGAGTCCTACCGCAGGCTCATCGACATGGGCCTGGTGGAGAGGGATCCGATGGTCCACCTGGGATGGGGGATGTTCCCCGCGTCCAACATCGTGGCCAGGACCAGCGTGATCATGAAAGTGGTCTCCATGTCCGACCTGTTGGACAGGGAAGAGGTGGATGACGTGCTGGTGGACTACTGCCTGTACGCCCAGCTCGCTCGCCTGAAGATGGGGTTCAATCCCGGCACCTGCCGGAGGGGAGCGGAGTACGATGCCCTGCTGGACCTGTTCCCCGGCAGGTATGCCCTGGAGAGGAAGCTGGAGCGCATGGAGATGCACATCTGAAGGGGTGTGTCCCCCGTGCGCTAACACATCCTATCATCGTCCGGCGATGACGCCGGCCTCTGGACACTGACTTACGCAGGGGGTATGTGTCGGATCCGGCGTTGTCCCCCGGTCATCGCTCCGACGACGCGTCGGCCGCTCCCGCGGGTGCCCTACAGAAGTAGGGACCGGACCGCTGTATGCCGCCTCGTGCACATGGCGTTCACGGATCGCGCCCCTTCGCCGCTGCGGCACGCCGGGCTATGATATGAAATGTATATAAGGGGGCGACATGGGGCATGGTTGTGGCAGCAACAGGGGCGATTCAGGCGCAGTTCATATCACAGCCCACACGCTGCGCCTGTTCGTCCCCTTGTTCACGAGCAGGCCCTTGCCCTTCAGCTCGGTCACGACCTTCTTCACCGCAGACAGGCTCAGGCCGGTGCTCTCGGCGGCCTCGGACAGCTTCGCCTCCGGGTTCCTGGAGAGGTAGCTCAGCACTGCGACCTGTCCCTGGTCCAGCCCCATGCGGTTCCTTTCTGTTTCCTTCCGTGCCGCGACATAGTCGGGCTCGAACGCGAACGGTATCGTGACCGTGACTCCGCTGTCGGTTATGTTGAAAGCATCCCTTCCATAGTTCTGCACGATGATAGGGACTCCGTGCCCGCTCTGCTCTGTCAGGCCGAGGAGAGAGAACATGTTGAAGAGCGACTTGTTGACGGGGCGGCTGTCTCCCTCGAAGAACGGATCCAGCGACATCGGGAACGGGACCGTCCCGTATGAGACTACCTCGATCCTGTCGTCGAATATCATGACCGATGGGGGGAGCATGGCCTGCCAGGCGTTGTGAACGCATGCGTTGGTCCATGCTTCTCTGAACGATTCGAAATCGAAGAGGTCATGCTCGATCCTCTCGCCCTTAGAGAGGTCGACTTTGGTCACCATGTATGACGAGACATGCTCTAGCACGGCTCTCATTGAGCTGACCAGGCAACGGCCGCCGAAGTTCATGCGCTCGGACATGGACGATCTGCTGCAGCCGTTGAAGCGGACGACCTGCATCGTGATGCTGTTCTGATCCGACAGCAGGTATGCGGTGAGGTTGTATCTGCCATGGCCGTCGCACATCCCGTGGCTCCTGAAGAACCCGCGCTCGCTCACGGGGTGGAGCTTCCTGGCAGACATCATGCCGAAGAGTTCGTCGAAAGTGAGGTCCTGAACGTCGGAGGTGAGGCTCTTCATTGGATCATGGCCTTTTGACAACACAAGCTGAGATACTACGTCGGGACCTGCGCTCTCATCCGATGAGACGTTCCTGATGTAGTATCTCCCATCATACGAGTACGGGACGTTTGATCCAGTGGCCCGAAGTGCGATATACCTCTTGCCATCATCAGAAGTCATCTCTTCAACTTCAGGAACTATCTGGGGCAAGACCTTGCTGCGGACGTGGTTTCTAATAGACTCTGTAGTGTCGCGACCAATGTCTATCCCTATTACATTGCCATTGTCGTCCACTCCGAAGTAGACTGTGCCATGGTTATGGCGGTTCAACATTGCGGTCAGCGATCTGATGCCTTTGTCCAGCTGACCTGTGCTTTCTTTGAATTCAGTTACTTCGTTTTCTGAGCCCAAATTCAATTCTTTCCCCTCGTTCATGGAACAATATCACTGTATTAAACGGTTCCGAACTAGTTCGGAACTAGTTATGAACCAATTGCAACTGTTGGTCAGCTCATAAGATGAAATCATTCCGAACCAGTTCGTAACCAGTTCCGAACCAATCTGCATCCAGCTCCGCTGACATGGATGCCTCTCGGACATTCCTTCCGTCATTCGTCGTAGCATCAGCCCCTATCCGAATTATGTACGACAAAAACTAAGGCAATTGACGTATTTTTACTGATTCAGTAGAAAACAATCCCTATTTTCTGCGAAAAACATCATAGTTCTACGAAAATCGGAAAAAAGCTACGGATACTGCACAAACCTTTATCAAAGGCAAGCGGATACGACGTTTTATGAAAGGAGTGCTCACGCCTTCATCTGTGGCAATCATCGGCGCGTCCAATGACGAGACGAAGCTCGGTGGGATGCTCGTAAAGAACATGATAAATGCGGGATACAAGGGAAAGCTGTATCCCATCAACCCCAAAGGCGGGAAGATCCAGGGCCTCAAGGCCTATACAAGCGTCACCGAGGTCGGCGCGCCCATCGACTTCGCTGTCGTGGCCGTCAGGAACAACCTCGTTGCGTCCGAGATCGCCAAGTTCAAGCAGGCCGGCATCAAGTATGCGACCATCCTCACTGCGGGATTCAAAGAGGAGTCCCCCGAGGGGGCCGAGATGGAGAAGGAGCTCATCAGAGTGGCTGCAGAGAACGGTGTCAGGTTCTTCGGGCCCAACTGCTTCGGGGTCATGAGCCCCGGGCAGGGGATCAACGCGACCTTCGCGCATCTCATGCCCCCTGCAGGGAACATCTCCATATTCTCCCAGTCCGGAGCGGTAGGATCCTCGATCATCGACTGGGCCTACAGGAGCGGCATGGGACTGGCCAACTTCGTCACTTTCGGGAACAAGGCCGACATCGACGAGGCCGACCTGATCCCGGAAATCGCGGCCGACCCGTCCACCAAGGTCCTCGGGATGTACTGCGAAGGCATCACGAACGGCGACAAGTTCGTCAGCGCGGTCGAGAACATGTCTGTGAAGAAGCCCATCGTGGTCTTCAAGTCCGGGAGGACGCAGGCAGGCTCTGCCGCCGCTTCCTCGCACACCGGGTCGCTCGCCGGATCGGACGCTGTCAACAATGTCATATTCGACAAGCTCAACATATTCAGGGCCCTGAACCTCGACGAGATGTTCGACGCGCTCAGCGTGTTCAGCACCTGCAGCCCCATGAAGAAGGACGGAGTGGCCATCATCACCAATGCCGGAGGCCTCGGGGTCATGTCCGCGGACGCGACCTATGACGCCCCCAACGTGTACGCCGTGAAGTTCTCTGACGAGACCATCGCGGAGATCAAGCGCAGGGTGCCCACCGTCGCCGGGCTGACCAACCCGATCGACGTCCGCGGGGACGCCAAGCCCGAGTACTTCCGCGAGGTCATCGACATCGTCACCAGGGATCCCAATGTGGGAGGCCTCGTGATCATGGGGTCCCCTCTGGACACCGCCGACCTGGAATCCGTCGCGAAGATAATCGTCGAGATGAGGGACGACATACCCGTGCCCACAACCTGCTGCTTTGCAGGCGGGCACAAGTGCGAGAAGGCCAACGAGATCCTGAGGGCAGGGAAAGTCCCCTGCTTCCCCACTCCGGACAGGGCCGTTCGCGCATTGTCCATCCTGAGGGGCTACACCATCAACTCCGAGCAGAAGCAGGACCCGCTCCAGGTGCCCTCCGTGTCCGGAAGGGACGCTGCCAAGAAGATCCTGGACGCCGCCAAGGCCGAGGGCAGGGACTCCCTGTCAGAGTCCGAAGGGAAAGCGATATTCGCGGCCTACGGCGTGCCCACTCCCGGAGAGGCGGTCGTCGGAAGCGCCGACGAGGCCGCAGCCGCATGCGACAGGATCGGATATCCTGTGGTGATGAAGATCGTCTCTCCCGACATCAAGCACAAGACCGATGTGGGAGGGGTTGTCGTCGGAGTCAAGAGCGCCGCAGAGGCCAAGGACGCCTACAACAGGATCATGGACTCCTGCACCAAGGCGGTCCCCGGAGCGAAGATCGTGGGGGTGTCCATCCAGCAGATGGTCTCCGGACAGGAGGTCATCCTGTCTATGATCCGCGACGAGCAGTTCGGGCCGGTCATCTCATTCGGCCTCGGAGGGATCTACGTGGAAATCCTCGGAGAGATCTCCCAGGCCCACGTGCCCATGACCGAGCAGCAGCTCGACAAGATGATCAAGTCCACCAAGGCGTACAAGCTGATGTCCGGTGCCAGGGGCCTGCCCGAGGCGGACGTCGACGCTCTGAAGGACGCCATCAAGAGGATAGTCCTCATCTCCGTGGAGAACCCCGAGATCCGCGAGCTGGAGATCAACCCCGTCATCGTGGGCCTCAAGGGCAAGGGGTGCTGGGCCGTAGACGCCCTGTGCACCCTCGTCAAGGAGTGAGACCTGTCCGGGGGCTCTGCCCCCGCTATATCTTTTTACCATCGCCCCGTTGACGGGGTGATGACATCCGAACTTGTATTCGCCGGCCTCGGCCTGAGCGGGACCGACGGCATGACCGTCAAGGCCCTGAACGCATTGAAGGAATGCGATAAGATCTACGCCGAGTTCTACACATCAACCCTCATCGGCACGGACATCGAGGACCTGGAGAAGGTCCTGGGCAAGAATGTCAACATCCTCTACCGCTCCCAGGTCGAGGAGTGCGACGACATCATCAAGGATGCCATGGAGATGAGGGTCGGCTTCGTCACGGCTGGGGACACAATGGCCGCCACGACCCATGTGGACCTGAGGATACAGGCCGCCGATCTGGGGATACCCGTGAGGGTGTACCACGGGATCTCGATATTCTCCGCCTGCCCCACATCCCTGGGCCTCCAGCCCTACAAGTTCGGCAGGACGGTCACGCTTCCTTTCCTGGAGCAGAACTATCATCCGAAGTCCCCCTACGACCACATCATGGAGAACAAGAAGCGCGGGCTCCACACGATGATCCTCCTGGACATCCGGGCCGATGAGCTCAGGTACATGACCGCGCATCAAGCGATCGAGTGGCTGCTGGAAGGCGAGAAGAAGTGGGGCGAGGGGCTCATAGACGACAAGACTCTGCTGTGCGTCGTGTCGAAGGCCGGGTCCCCCGAGGAGAAGGTCTTCGCTGGATACCCTCAGGACCTGCTCAAGATGGACATAGGCGCGCCGCTCCAGACCGTCGTCCTTCCGGGCACCCTGCACTTCATGGAGCAGTATGCCTTGGTCAAGTTCGCTGGAGCTCCCGAGGAGATAATTGAGGACGATTGATACCCGATGGGGTATGGATGGAACGGACATTCTTTCCTGGTCTGCCCAGCGTATTTTTATTTCAGCTACTGGATATTCTATCCAACGGGTTAAGCCCGGGTGATTTCAATGGAAGGAAACAAAGTAACGACTTATGCAGTCGTTGCCCTTGTCGTCGGAATCCTTGTCGGAGTCGGTGTCGGATACGCCGCATTCCACGGATCGGATAACAATAACAACAACGGCAACGCTGATGACACCTACTGGTTCTACCTTTACTTCGGAGACAATTCTATCAACACCCACTGGTACAAAGGCACCGGATCTGACGCTGGTGTTGCTTTCGAGAAAGCTATGAAGGATGCCAACATAAAGTACGAAGCCAGTGAGTCTGGATACATAAGCACCATCGATGGCAAGGGTGGAGACAATGGCTGGTATCTCGCCCAATACCTGTACAAGAACACGGACCAGGCTGCGGCAAAAGCCAGCATCCTGTATCCCACTGAGTCCTATGGGACACTGAGGGTCAGCAACGGATGGGCCTCCATCGCGGGATATGACGGAGTGTCTGGATTGAAGCTCAGCGAAATAGAATCGGTAGCATTCTTCATGTCGATGTACAATGCCGATTACTCGGCTGCGTCCCCCGTTTCCACCACTACGTGGATGATGGATACAACTGGACCCTTCGCCGCTGCATGATCTTGCGGTGCAAGCAGGAAAGCGGAAACTTCTTTCCAAACCTTTTTCTTTTTCACCTGTGTCCGGGACAGGCTCCGGAATCGCTAGAACGATTCGTTCGTGTTATCATAGTGGCTTGAAGGAGTCCGCTTTCGTATCCGATCTCGTGCCAGCTCGATCCGCCGGAGCCCGAAAGGAAGTGGCAGCAAATCGATTGATCCTGACCTAGACACATTCTTCTGCATGCGCGCGTGAGCGTGCACGCGCGTGTGGGCCGAGCTTCGTTTCGGAGATCGGCAAGGCAGACTGCAAGAA
>CAVICI010000021.1:0-30160 GCA_963640995.1 Dialister hominis
ACTATGCGATCGAGATGGGGCTGCGATGTAGTCATACTTTTGCCCGCATCGTAGGTTGTAATGTATGAGAATGTTATGGATATCAAGACAGAATAGCATACAATACATGTTGCTATCATTGCCATTCCTGTTACTTTCTTTCCCATATCGCAGACTTGCACCAACCCTGGAAGGATGAATGAAGTGCCCATAATACGTTCCCTGGATGAGTTTTCAGTCTTCATCTTTTCTTTAATCGACACGCCTTTGTATATAGTGGAGCAACCCAGGGCAGCTGGCAATATTGCGGTTTCTTTGATAGACAGTTCTAGATAAAGCACAATGCTGATCAGAATAAGGATGGTTCCAATCGTGTAGTAAGGGTTTGGATATTTTACCATATTATCTTTTAGCCCGACCAGATTTGAATTTGCGTTAGATGTTTGCACGAATTTCGTTCATTATGATAGTCGATATGATTATCGCCATCATGACGTAGCATAGAATCACATAGATTGCTCCGACTTTTGCTTGTATTCTGATCGATTCATCACTGCTGACGCCCATGCAGTCCGTTGGATAAATGCGAATATCTTCGCCGAGTGAAATGTCAAGATGAAGACTGCCTGTGATAAGGACCTCGATGGTCTTCTCTAATTGACCATATCTCACAGATATTGTATGGTACCCTTCCTTGCAGTACAATTTATCGTCTATGGCTCCTCTATATCCATACCTTTTGCCGTCGATATGAATGTCATAGATGCATTTATTCGAGCACCTAACCGATATCTCGACCCAGGTTTTTTCGAATTTAGCATAATTCCACACATAGGCTTCAACTGCAATCAGAACCACGGCCAGAGTGCTGTAAAAGAGGATGATCAGTGTTCTATCCTGAGTGCTCGAACCAGCGTGGTGGCACATGAACAACAAAGTTATCAAGATTGATGATGTGGAGCCTACTGCTTTTACAATCGTCAACCTTGATAGTTCCATAAATGCTCACCGGGATGCTAGTTCAACCGTCTTATTCAGACATCTAAGGCTTGCGCCTCCGCAAAATTCTCACTGGTTCTGCTGGTTGAACTCTCTGGCGGCGTCCTCGAGCTCGACAGGGATGATAGGGCCGCCCTCGGCCTTCCTCTTCATGTGCCCTCCGGGGCCCCCGCGCTGGACCCGGGCCTTCTCCAGGCACTCTGGGTCGTCGCACACGAATGCGGCGTAGACGATGTTCTTGCAGGGCTTCCCGCAGAACTCGCAGGTGTAGTCTTCCATGTTCAATGCCATGCCCCGGTCATCGGGGTGGTCGGATAAAAATGCAGGCGCCCGGCCGGGGCGCCATGCTGGGAAAGGGGAGCTGCAGGCTCAGTTGATGTCCATGGAGAACTGGACGGCAGGAGCGGAATGCGTCAGGCATCCCATGGACACGATGTCTGCCTTCCCGATGTACTCGGGGACGTTCTCGACGGAGATGTTCCCGGAGGCCTCCACCAGGATCTTCCCGTTGACCTTCCTGACAGCGTCCCTGATCTCGCCGGTGGCCTCGGGGCCGACGTTGTCGGCCATGATTATGTCCGCGCCCATCTCTGCCGCGGTGACGGCGTCTGCGACGCTGTCCACCTCGACCTCGACCTTCAGGGAGAATGATGCTCCTCTGACCTTCTCCATGGCGTTCCTGACGGAACCGCAGGCCTTGATGTGATTGTCTTTGATGAGGACCATCGACGAGAGGTCGGCTCTGTGAGCGTCGCCTCCTCCGGCTTCGACTGCCTTCTTCTGCAGGTCTCCGAATCCGGGGGCGGTCTTGCGGGTGGCTGCGATGATCAACTTCCCTTCAGCGGCATCCACGGCTTTGCGGGTGAGGGTGGCCGTCCCGCTCATGAACATGAGCATGTTCAGGGCCGTGCGTTCGGCGGTGATCATCCCTCCGAGGGGGCCGGATATGGACATGATGCGAGCGCCCGCCTTCACGGCGTCCCCGTCCTTCACGAAGGAGGTGGCGTCCGCTCCTAGGGCCGCGAAGACGTCTTCCGCTTCGGAGATCCCGGCGACGACCGCGTCCTGCTCGCATATGATGCACGCCGTCCCGTCCACGTCCGGGACGGTCAGGCGGGTGGTCACGTCTCCGTGGCCGATGTCCGCTTTGAGGAACGGGACCGGGTCCAAGGTCACACGTCCAGCTCGAATTCCTGGCCTGTCTCGGGGAGGAAGACCTTGTAGTCGCTGAGGTCGTCCAGGAACGCTTCTCTTGCCTCGGAGTGCATGATGATGACGTTGTCCGGGTCGCATCTCTTGACGAAGTCGACGATCTGGTCGTGGTCTGCGTGGGCGGAGAAGTCGTACTTCTGGAGCTCGCACTCGATCTTGCAGATCTCGCCGTCGATGCTCACGCAGCCCTGCTCCATGAGCATCCTCCCGTTGGTGTCCTCTGCCTGGTATCCCACCAGGAGGATGGCGCTCTTGGGGTCGTTCTTGAGCTGCTTGAGGTACCTGAGGACGGGCCCGCCGTCCAGCATGCCGCCGGTGGTGACGATGATCTGCCCTTTGACAGCCGCGTCCCTGTTGGAAGGCCTCCTGACCTCGTTGAACTTCTTCTTGGCGTTCTTGAGCTGCCTGGCGTCGCGGACGTACTCGGGGTAGTCGAGGAACAGGCGCGTGACCGCCCTCCCCATCCCGTCGACCCACATCTCGTAGTCCAGGTCCTTCAGCAGGAGCATGATCTCCTGGGTCCTTCCGACTGCGAAGCAGGGGATCAGGACGGTCCCTCCGCGGTCGATGACCTCCTCGATCTTGGCGAGGAACTCGCGCTCCGTCTTCTCTCTAGGAGGGTGGTTGCGTCCTCCGTAGGTCCCCTCGATGAAGAGGTTGGTGCAGTCCTTCGGCTTGGCGCCGCCGACGAGCCTTTGGATCTCGGTGTGGATGTCTCCCGAGTAGATCGTGTTGACGTCGCGGCTGAACCCGAACATGGCAGCGCCAGGTATGTGGCCGGCATCGAGCATGCTGACGTCCAGGTGGTTGATCGTGATGTCGTCTCCGTACGTCATGGGGACGACGCACTGCATGGTCCTCTCGATGTCCTCCATCGAGTAGGGCTGGACATAGTCCTCTGCCTTGGCGATCTTGAGGGTGTCCTTCATCATGAGCTCCGAGATCTCCGCGGTGAGGGGCGTGGTGAACAGCTCGCAACGGTCCCTTCCGACGACCTGGGGGACCATCCCGCAGTGGTCGAGATGGGAGTGGGTCAGGAACATGTGGTCGATCTTCGGCGCCGGCAGAGGGAACTCTGGGGGCTTTGTGGGGCTGAGACCGTACTCTATGAGTATGGTCATCCCGTCTCCTTCCATCGTCATTCCCATGCGGCCGACCATGTCAGCGCCGCCGAGAAACTTGCATTTCATTTTCATTTCGCAATCTCCTTTTCGAATGCCTCGGTAACGAGGGCTTGTGAAAGCGGTCGGAAAAACACCGCTTTGACCGTGATGATGATACAGGACCTGGCGTCCCATATTATAAGGATAAAAGGGATACTTGGATTACGTATTTTAACCTATGTGTGTTTTCCATCGTATGCTGCTGCGGATGGATGTCAATGCCCCCTGTTCTGCGGCTGGACAGACGATGCCGTATGAGCCAGGCATTGCCATGATTGTGAGAACTCTTAAATTGGAAGTCCACATACCTATCGGACATGGGAGCGCTCGACAAAAGAATGTTCGGCGGTGTGGCTATCCTGTCCGCACTGCTCTTCGTCGTGTCTGCCGTTCTTATCTTGATGAACGGAGGCGACGTTAGCTCTGATTCTAACGACACTGCATTGTACATAGCCACGGTGGCCGGGTTCTTGACGGTCATTTACTCGATCCGGTTCATGATGGACCGTTCCAGCTTCGTCCGCACGATCAGCGGCGTGCTGACCGCTGTAACGGGCGTTGCGTTCCTCGCAGCCGCCTTTGTGGGCGGGAGCGCGGGAACGGTCCTGGCTGTCGCGTCCATCATCGCAGCGGCAGCCATCATCGCGGACATGCTGGCGCTTTGGGTCAACCGTGTGTACGGGGCCATGTACGTCACGGCTGTCCTGGCCGCGCTGGTCCTTGCAATGGGGATTCTGCATTTCATCAACAACGCGAAGACCGGGTATCACGTGGTCACGTTCATCGTGTTCGCTGTCTGGCTCGTCCTTTCCGCGTACATCGTCATGTTCGTCAAGGCCGAGAGCGGGGCCCGTACCCGCGAGATCAAGCAGGACAGCGTTTCCCAGAAGAAGACCGAGAAGCCCATGGCCAAGAACAAGAAGGCCACCAAGAAGGCAAAGAAGCCTGAGAAGCAGCCCGAAAAGAAGCCTGAGCAAGACCTCGACGCCAAGCCCGAGAAGAAGCCCGAAAAGAAGCCTGAGAAGGCCCCTGCCAAGGAGAAGAAGCCCGAGCCCAAGCAGGAGCCCAAGCAGGAGCCCAAGCAGGAGCCCAAGCAGGAGCCCAAGCAGGAGTCCGAGGCGGAGGCCAAGCCTGAGAAGAAGCCCGTTTCCAGCGATTTCATGAGCAAGCTCAAGAGCTCGAAGGATGCGAATTCCGCGGCCAGATCGCATGAGGCCAAACCTGTCGAGAAGCCCGCGGAGCCAGTGAAGGCAGAGCCCGTCGAGGCTCCGGTCGAAGAGCCGAAGGCGGAAGAGCCTGCAGCCGTTCCCGAGGAGCCCGTTGCCGAAGCTCCGGTCGAAGAGCCGAAGGCGGAAGAGCCTGCTGAGGCAGTTCCCGAGGACTCGGTGGAAGAAGCTGTCGCAGAAGCTCCCGAGGAAGCAGTCATCGAGGAACCTGTCGCAGAAGCTCCAGCCGAAGAGCCGAAGGCGGAAGAGTCCGTTGCGGCTCCCGTCGCAGAGCCTGAAGAAGCCCCTGCCGAGGTTCCGGCAGCGGAAGAGCCCGTCGAGGCGATTCCCGAGGAGCCGGTGGAAGAGGCTGTCGCAGAAGTTCCTGTCGAAGAGGCGAAAGCCGAAGTTCCTGCAGAGGAGCCCGTTGCTGAAGCTCATGTCGAAGCGGTCCCCGCAGAGGAGCCAGCAGTCGAAGAGAAGCCTGCAGCCGAGACTGTCGAAGAGGCAGCCTTCACCGAGCCCGACTGGTCCGCAGTCAGCCATGATGCGTCCCAGGCAGTTCCCGAGGAGCCTGTCCTCGATGCCGAAGCGCCCTCGGAAGAGGAGGCCGGCGAGGACGTCTACACCGACAACTCCCCTGAGGCGCTGGTCCGCAGGGCCGCCCACAACAAGGGCCTGAGGTGCAGGCGCGGCTACGGCCCCCACGAGATCCCCGTGGCGTTCGTCAACGGCAAGGTCGCCGTGTACGTCACCGAGACCGGCGAGAAGGAGCCCATCGACGATGAGCTCGAGGCCGAGGGATGGAAAGTCCTGAGGTACAGCTTCGCGCAGGTCTCCGACGGGAAGGCCCAGGGCGACGAGATCGCAGCCGCCGTGAAGGCGGGCGTCCGCGCTTCCAAGGCCTCTTCCAAGAAGGCCAAGAAGCCGAAGAACTGATCCAAACGGGGCGGCTCTGCCGCCCCCCTTTGCTCCATTTTCACGCGCGTGTCCGTCGCGCACGCGATTATTATATAGCTTCAGTCAATCCCCTCGGACAGAGGCTGATAGAATGTTTTGTCCATCATGCGGATCGATGATGTTCCCCAAGGACGGAAAGTACGTCTGCAACTGCGGAGCTACCAAGGACATCGCAGGGAAGGCGGAGGTCATCGTGACGGATTCCAGAGACAGGGTCATGAAGGTCATCGAAGAGGATGTCGCGACCCTTCCTAAGACTCGCGTACCCTGCCCGGAGTGCGGGCACACAGAGGCTTATTTCGTCATCAGGCAGACCCGTGCTGCGGATGAGCCTGAGACCAGGATCTACCGCTGTTGCAAGTGCAACCACTCCTGGAGGGAGTACTGATGTTCAATGCGGAGCTGAAGGCCGACACTCTCAAAGGGATCGTCAACATCATCTCCACGCTCATCGACGAGGTCAAGTTCACGATCACGCCCGAGGGGATGACCCTCAAAGCGGTGGACGCGGCGCATGTCGCCATGATCGAGATGGAGATCGAGAAGTGCGCCTTCGAGAGCTACGAGGCGGAGCCGTGCGAGATCGGGCTGGACCTCGACAAGGTGAAGAGCGTCCTCAAGCTCGCCTCCTCAGGCGACGTCATATCGATGCAGCAGGACGACTCCATGGGGAGGCTCGTCTTCAAGATCGGCAACATCACCCGCCGCATGAACCTGGTGGACACCAGCACCATGGGCGACACCAAGGTCCCTCAGCTCTCGCTCATCGCCAAGATCAGCCTTCCGGTGGATGAGCTGCAGAAGGGGATCCGCGCCGCGGACACCATCTCGGACCATATCACGCTCAGGGCCGCTCCCGGATGCTTCGAGCTGTCCTGCGAAGGGGACACCGACTCGGTCAGCCTCCATCTCGAGGGCGGGTCCGTCCAGGTCGACACGGATGTCGACGTCCGCAGCATGTTCCCGCTGGACTATTTCGCGAACATAACCAAGGCGATTCCCGCGGGAACCGTCGTCGGAGTGGAGCTCGACAACGACTATCCTGTCAAGCTCGTGTTCGCGCTCGCAGACGGCAATGTCAGGGTGAACTACCTGCTTGCGCCCAGGATAGAGAGCGAGTGAGATGAAGGACATCAGCGTCGCAGAGCTCGAGCAGATCGCCAACAGGCTCAGGATCCACGTGGTCGAGATGACCACGGCCGCAGGCTCCGGGCATCCCGGAGGATCCCTGTCTGCAGCCGATTTCATGGCAGTGCTCTATTTCCGCAACATGAACCACGACCCGTCCGATCCCGCATGGGAGGACAGGGACCGCTTCGTTCTGTCCAAGGGGCACGTGGCTCCGGTCCTGTACGCCGCGCTGGCAGAGTCGGGGTACTTCCCGGTGGAGGACCTCCTGACCCTCAGGAAGATGGGGTCCAAGCTCCAGGGCCATCCCGTCCGCGGGAAGGTGCCCGGCGTGGAGATGTCCACAGGGTCCTTGGGGCAGGGTCTCAGCATGGCCTGCGGCATCGCGATGGCAGGGAAGATCGACGGCAGACCCTACCGCACATACTGCCTCCTCGGAGACGGGGAGCTGCAGAGCGGCCAGAACTGGGAGGCGGCCATGTTCGCCAGCCAGAACGGCCTCAACAGCCTCATAGCGGTCGTCGACAGGAACAGGCTGCAGATCACCGGGAACACCGAGGACGCGGTCGGGCTTGAGCCCCTTCCGGAGAAATGGAAGGCCTTCGGCTGGAATGTCATAATAATCAACGGCCACAGCATCCGCCAGATCGAGGAGGCGCTGGACAAGGCCGAGGAGTCCCGCAGGAAGCCCACGGTCATCATAATGAACACCGTGAAGGGCAAGGGCGTCTCGTTCATGGAGAACAACGCCGGGTTCCACGGGAAGGCCTGCAGCCCGGAGGAGTTCGAGCAGGCCATGAGGGAGCTCAAGGGGGAGTCGGAATGAGCGAGAAGCTGGCGCAGCGCAACTACTATGGGAAGGCGCTTGCCGCACTGGCCGCGGAAAGGGAGGACATCGTTGTCCTGGACGCGGACCTGGCAGGCTCCACCAAGACATCGGATTTCAAGAAGGCGTGCCCCGAGAGGTTCATCGAAGTGGGCATCGCGGAGCAGAACATGGTCGGTATCGCGGCCGGCCTGGCGGCTTCCGGGAAGACGGCCTTCGCGTCTACTTTCGGCGTGTTCGCCTCCGGCAGGTGCTGGGAGCAGATCAGGCTTGCAGTGGCTTACCCGAAGCTCAACGTAAAGATAGTCGCCACCCACTGCGGGATCAGCGTCGGAGAGGACGGAGCATCCCATCAGGCGCTGGAGGATATGGCCATCATGAGGGCCCTGCCCAACATGACCGTCATCTCGCCGGCGGATGCTTACGAGGCTTACGCGGCCACCATGGCCATCGCCGACTACGAGGGCCCGGTCTACATGAGGATGGGCCGCGCCGAGTTCCCCACGATAACAGAAGAGGGAGCTCCTTTCCAGATCGGGAAGGCCAAGGTCATGAGGGAAGGGACGGATGTGACGCTCATAGGATGCGGCCAGATGGTCTCCTTCTGCCTGGATGCGGCTGACATGCTCGCTTCCGAGGGGATCTCGGCGGAGGTCATCAACATGGCCACCATCAAGCCCCTGGACGAGGAGGCGGTCATAGGATCGGTGTCCAAGACCGGATGCTGCGTCACCGCGGAGGAGCACAGCATCATAGGAGGGCTCGGGTCTGCGGTCGCAGAGGTCCTCTGCGCCAATGCCGCCGCTCCCCTGGAGAGGGTCGGCACCAACGACACCTTCGGGGAGTCCGGGAAGCCGGACGAGCTCATGGCCAAATACGGCCTTACGGCCGAGCACATCGCCGAAGCGGCGAAGAAATCGATTTCAAGGAGGAAACGACGATGAAGATATTCATAGACACAGCGAATCTGGACATGATCAAGGAGATCAACAGCTGGGGGATCCTGGACGGGGTCACCACCAATCCCAGCCTGATCGCCAAAGAGGGCACCGATGTCAGGACCCGCGTCAGGGAGATCGCGGAGGTCGTCGACGGTCCTATCTCCGCAGAGGCCATGTCCATGACCTGCGACGAGATGGTGAAGGAAGGGCGCGAGCTCGCCTCCATCCACCCGAACATCAACGTCAAGCTGCCCATGTGCGTGGAGACCCTGAAAGCGACCAAGATCCTGTCCTCCGAGGGCATAAGGGTCAACGTCACCCTGATCTTCTCGCCCCTGCAGGCCCTCCTGGCCGCCAAGGCCGGAGCGTCCTTTGTATCGCCTTTCATCGGGCGCCTGGACGACATCGGGCAGTACGGGTCCGACCTGGTCGCCGAGATCATGACGATCTTCGCCAACTACGGCATCGAGACCGAGGTCATCGCGGCATCAATCCGCGGCCCCGCCCACGTCCTGGACGCGGCCCTTACCGGATGCGACATCGCCACCATCCCCTACGACACCCTCAAGCTCATGGTCAAGCATCCCAAGACCGACGAGGGCATCCAGAAGTTCATCGCGGACTACGAGAAGTCCAAGAAGAGCTGAGCGGATGCGCGACGCGGTCATCGCGGGAGGCGGTCCCGCAGGCAGCCGCGCCGCGGCCCTCCTGGCATCAGGGCATGACGTCCTGGTGCTGGAGGACCATCTCGAGTCCGGAGCGCCGGTGCAGTGCGCGGGGCTGGTCACCGACGATGTCCTGAAGCTCTCCGGCGTGAAGCCGGATATCATTTCGACCATCCACGGCGCGGAGGTCTTTTTCCCCGACGGGGGCTCCGTGACCGTCCGTTCCCGTTCTCCGAAAGCGAGGACGATCGACAGGCATCAGCTCGATTCCATGATGGCCGATGCGGCCATTGACGCCGGCGCGGAGTACGCCTTCGGCACCAGGTACGTCTCCCATTCCGTTGGCGGCACCGTGAAGGTCTCGGCATCTTCGGGGGACATCGAGGCAAGGCTCCTGATCGGGGCCGAAGGGCACACTTCCGGGATTGCCGACTCCCTCGGAGGGAACGCTCCTGCCGAGTACCTGAGGGGCATCCAGGCCGAGGTGGCCGTGAAGCCGGAGCATGACGACCTGTTCAAGGCCCATCTGGGGCTGGAGTGGGCTCCCGGGTTCTTCACCTGGGAGATCCCTTGCGGGGACACCGTCCGTGCCGGGCTGTGCTCATCTTGGTCTGCCGGCCCCCCGATGCCCTATCTGAAGAAGCTCCTGAAGAGCATGGGCGCCGAAGACAGGGTCCTGTCGATGCAGTGCGGGAAGATCCCCTTGGGCCCCAGGCCCAAGATGGCCGGAGAGCGCTGCATGATCGTCGGCGATGCCGCCGCGCAGGTCAAGCCCGTGTCCGGAGGCGGATTGTATCCCGGGCTCACGGCCGCAGGGATGCTGGCAGAGGTGGCGGGATCCGCTTTGGACTCCGATGACCTGTCCGCGAAGAGCCTCGGAAGGTATCAGAACATGTTCATGAAGGAGCTCGGCCCGGAGCTGCGCAAGGGATACAGGCTCAGGAGGATGCTCCTCCGCATGGACGACGACGACCTGAACGCCGCGGGGAGGTATGTTTCCAGAGAGGATGTCCGCTCTGTCCTGGACGGTCTGGAGATCGACAGGCCTTCGGCCGCCGTCGGGAAGATGATGCGCCATCCGGGCGCTCTGCTGGCAGGCGTGCCGCTGATGATGAGGTGCATATTCTGAAGAGGGTCACCTTCGTCAAGCTGCCGAGCGACACCGCCGGGCCCGTCATCAGGAGGCTCATGGATTCCGGCATGGCCGATGTCCATGCCAAGATCTCCAAGGACGATTCTTTCCGCTACGTCCCGATATTGCCCGAGTTCGTAGATGCCGTCGCTTCCGAAGGGTACGAGACCGTCGAAGGCGAGGCCCACACCCTGGACCGCAGGAGCCCTCAGGAGAGGATCCGCGAGGCCCTATCGCAATACCCTGAACTGGCAGACATCATCCCGGACCGCTGGGAGTTCGTCGGGGACATAGTGATTGTGAAGATGGACCCGCGCTGCGCCCCGTACTCTGGCATCATCGGGAGGGCCTATGCGGAAGTGCTCGGCGCGAAGACAGTCTGCGCAGATGTCAGAGGGGTCTCCGGAGAGTTCCGCAGGCCCAGCATGGATGTGATCTACGGAACGGACACGATGTCCGTCCGTCTCGAGAACGGGATCCGCTACGGGTTCGATGTGACCAAGGTGATGTACGCCTCCGGGAACACGGACGAGCGCATGCGCATGAGGAAGCTGGACTGCACAGGGGAGACGGTGGTGGACATGTTCGCCGGCATAGGGTACTTCACCCTGCCACTGGCGAAGTTCTCCGGCGCCAGAAGGGTGTTCGCCTGCGAGAAGAACCCAGATTCATACAGGTTCCTGTGCAGGAACATCATCGACAACGAGGTCTCCGACGTTGTGATCCCCATATTGGCCGACAACAGAGACCTCTTGGGGAGGGGCTTCGCCGACAGGATCCTCATGGGGTATGTGCAGACAACATCGGAGTTCCTGCCGGCCGCCATGAGGATGATCAGGTCCGGCGGGATCGTCCACTACCACGATACGTTCTATGTGGGAGAGTACAGGGAGAGGATCGAGGAAGTCTTCTCCGGGAGCTGCTCCGAGTACGAGGTCCTGAACATCCGCGAGGTGAAGTCCTTCGCCCCGTCGGTGTCCCACTATGTGGCCGATGTCAGGATTCATGATCCGGGGATATGACCATCTTCGGGTCGGCTCTTGACAGCTTGATCTCCGGGACTTCGGACAGCGAGTCCGCGAATGCGGCACAGAACAGAGGGTAATGCTCCACTCCGTCTTCGGTGACCATGATGTTGGAGTACTCGAACTTGATCCATCTGGTTATGTTCTTTCCGGATTCCAGCGCCATGAGCTTTTTCAGAGATCTTGCCCGACGCTTCTTGCCCGATTTGACTTCTATCGCGCACAGATCCTTGCCGATCTCGGCGATGAAGTCTATCTCGACCTCTCCCGGCTTCTCGTAATAGTACGGATGGATCCCGCATTTCCATAGCATCTCGCAAACCGAGTTCTCTGCGACTGCTCCCTCATTGACTGATATATCATCATCCGTCATGGCCAATCTGGTGGTGTTTCCAAGCATGTTCACGAGCAGTCCGGTATCTAACAGATACATCTTGAAGATGGATGCGCTTCTGTTTCTCTTCAGAGGACGTTCTATGCTGTTCAGCCTGTAGCACAGGTTGGCAATCCGTGATCCGTCCAGCCAATCGACGGGCTCCTGATATTCGCGAATGCCTACGTTGTCTTTGTTCTCTATGTCTTTGAAGTAGAGTCTTTTGTTCACCCGAGACAGCTCGTCGGGTATCAGATCGAAAAGGTGCTGGACGTTGACGCTTATCTCATCCTTCGCATAGGCCGCTATGTCTTGTCTGTATCCGTTGATGATATCGTCTTGGGACTCAAAGACGGGAGCAAGGCCCTTCTTTTTGAGAGATAAGCTGACCGGTTCAGGCATGCCGCCGATGATCAGATACTGGCGGTAGTAATCCTTCAAGACACGGAGGACGAACGGATCGAACGGCTTTCTTTCAGACACATGCTTCCTGATATCGTCTGTCTGTTCATGCGACATTCCCAGGGCCCAGAGGTATTCTTCAAAATCGAGTGCATGCATCTCGATCTCATGGACATACCCTACGGGGTACGATTTGGGCGGTTTGTATTGGACCCCCAGCATTGAGCCCGATCCTATGACGTGCAAACGGCCATCTACGACCAAGGGCTTCATTGCCATGATAGCGTTCGGACATTCTTGGATCTCATCTATGAACACAAGCGATTGCCCTTCCTCGATATGGAACTCTCTGAACACGGACGTGAGCCTGAAGATGACAGAATCTGCATCTTGGGTTTGGAAGATCTCATGCAATGATGTGTCATTTTTCATGTCGAGTTTTACATAGTTCTCGTACTGAGAAGCGCCGAACTCATCGATGATGTATGTCTTGCCGATCTGCCTAGCTCCTTTTACAAGCAGGGCTTTCTTATCCGGATCTTCCTTCCAATCCTTCAGGACAGCCATCATCTTGCGTTCCATGCCGGTGCATGTCTTTCCATTCTTAACTATTTTATGTCATGAATATGTAGTAAATCTCCTGTTTAGTAATAAAATAAAATAGTAAAATTACTATTTATTTCCATAATAAAGTAGTGAATTTCCTACTTTATTTCCAAATAAAGTAGTGAAAATCCTACTTTCTAATACCAAAAAAGTAGGAATATAGTTGTCCGGCCGGGATCTCTCCCGGCCGTGAGAACAGCAGGAGGCTCACACCTTCTCGTTGGCGCTGCTGGCGGTGAGGAGTGTGTTCATTGCCGAGCGGTAGCTCTCGCCCTCTGCATCGACGACCTTCTTCGCGAAGGGCATGAGGTACTTGGCGAAGTCCTCCTCGTCCTTGGACAGCTTCAGCGGGACCTCGGCATCGTACAGCATCGCGAAGGCGCAGGCGAGGGACTTGGATTTGCTGTCCTTGATCGTGGCCTTGGCGATGACCTCCGAGACCATCTGGCCTCCGCCGACCTTCCCTGCCTTCGCCAGCTTGTCCGCCAGCGAGGTCATCGGCCCCGGCTTCCTGAACTCGGGCAGGGCGGCGACCACGTCTGCGGACCTGTAGATGCTGTAGGCGTTAGACAGGACCGTCAGCGGCTGGTTCTTGGACATGTCGCCCATGACCTCTGCTGTCTTGGCATCGGTGTGGGCTTCGATCAGGCCCTTCCAGTCGGCTTCCCAGAGGGCTGCCAGGGCCTCGGACATCTTTCCGGTCTTGATGACGACCGCCCTGCTGTTCTCGGACAGGAACTTCTTCAGGGTGGCCTTCTCCCTCTCCTCTCCGGAGATGTCGGCGATGAAGTCGTCCAGCGACGATCCGTAGTTCTTGGTCCCTATGATGTACGTGGAAGACGACCCTCCCTTCAGGTCTCCGAGCTTGGACCTCTTCACAGAGGACAGGAGCCCCGCATCGGTGACCTTGCCGACCATGTAGTCCTTCAGGCGGTCCCCCTTGATCTCCTCCAGGTCGGACTCGCCCTCGGCGTGGTACTTGTGCCTCACGGCGACGGTGATGTCGTCCATCGGGTCGACCGCGGCCAGCCTGGAGACCAAGAACATCAGGGTGGAGACGTCTCTGGCGCAGTTGTCGCATATGGATATCTTCTGCCCAAGGGACTTCACGGAGATCTCCAGCATGACCGAGGTGCTGTGGCCGCATTCCAGGCCGTCATCGGGGAACTCGTAAGGGGTCTCCCAGAAGGTGTCGTAGAGGTAGTCCTCCGGCATGTTGGGGTCGTCGGAGCAGACCAGGTCGTCTCCGAACGAGTAGAGGTGGAGCTTGTGCTTCTTGACGGCGCTGCTGTAGAGCAAGAGCCTCCTGCGGGGGTCGTCGTAGTACTGGCATCCGATGAGGAACGGGGCGGCGACCGTTCCGCGGACGGCGTAGGAGACCTTCTCCCCGCCCAGGTTCCCGCTGGCCAGGAGGGGGATGTTGCCCTCTGCTGCCAGGGACACGGTCCCTGCGTAGGCCTTGACGATCTCGTCGCCTCCGAACCTTGATGCCTCTTTGATGAGGGCATCTTTGTTGCCCTTGATCTTGTCCAGCGAGTCGATGCTCTTGAAAGACTTGTCGAAAACGCACTTGCGGCATCCGCCGGCGCACTGCGGCCTCAGGATCCCGGGCTCGTCGGCGAGCTTTCTGGACTTGTCCAGGAGATCTTCTTCCAGTTTCTTGGATGTGTGCTTCACACCGCGCATTCTGAGACGCTTCTTGCCGGCCATGCCTTCGGGATTGACATGTATTATAATGATTGTTGCCCGGTTGGTTCGGCACGGCCGTCAGATGTGTCGTTCAGAGACCTTGTGGAATACATCTGTATCGTTAGGGAAAATAATTTTCCTGAAATATTTTAGAGAAAATGATTTTCTCTAACTTTCAGGCTTTTCGTCAGGATGCATCTGATCCGTAGCCTTCCAGGACCTTCCTCATTCCCGAGATGTCGTCGGCCTCTGCTGTCCTGGGGTCGATGGCATCCATGAACGAAGCGGCGAACAGAGGATAGTGGCGGATGCCCTTGTCGTCGACGAACAGGTTCCTCGTCTCGAACATGATCCCTTCGGTCCCCCACAGTTTCATGGTCCTGTCAAGGGAGCGACAGCTTCTGTTGCTACCAGATTTCACCTCGATGCAGCATACCTTTCCCCCGACGATGGTGACGAAGTCGATCTCCATGCGAGGGTCGTCCTTGCTGAGGTACATCAGGGGCCTGCCCTGTGCGGCGAAGGCCTGTGCGACGGCGTTCTCGGCAATGGCCCCTGCATTGACATCCGGGTTCCCGAAGAACACCTCCTTGAAGACGGACTCGTCGTACCTCGACAGCAGGAGCCCCGTGTCGCTCATGTATAGCTTGAACGAATTGGGCATGATGCGCTCCTCCAGGGGGCTCTTGGGCTCCGTGATGTTGCAGCAGGTCAATGTGGTGCAGGCCATCGACAGCCAGTCCAGCGCCGGGGCGTAGTATCTGAAGCCTGTGGAACGGGGCCTTTCCTCCCCTTCGGAGGCCTCTACTTCGCTGTACTTGAACTTCTTGTTCTCGGCAGACAGCATCGAGGGGAGCGACCTTAAGCAGGATTCGGTCCTGAGCTTCACGTTCCCGTCTGCGTACTTCCTGATGTCGTCAAGGTACTGGCTGAAGATCTCGCTGTGGATCCTGCCGATATCTGTGAGCACATGCGTCTCGGAATATGCCTTGACCGCCTGCGGCATTCCGCCGACCACGACGTATCTCGTGAACAGGTCCGAGACGGTTCTGAACACGGCTTCATCGATCGGCTCCATGTCCGAGATGCTCCTGCGGATCCTGCTTATCGCTTCTTCGGGCATGTCCAGGGCCCACAGGAACTCCTCGAAGTCCATGGGCTTCAGCTCTGTGCGCTCTACATATCCGATGGGGTTGAGCCCGACCTCTTTCATCCTGATGCCGAGGAGCGAGCCGGAGGCAATGACTCTGAAGCGGCCGTCGACGGCGAAGGGCTTCAGTGCGGTCCTGGCATCCGGGCACTCCTGTATCTCGTCGAAGAACAGCATCGTGCGGCCGGGCTCGAACCGGAACCCCCTGTGGATGACAGAAAGCCTCTCGATCACGCTGTCGACGTCCAAGTTCCCTTCGAATGCCTTCCGGCTCTCGCAGTCTATGGAGAAATCGATGTGCAGGAAGCCGATTCCGTAGGCTCTTTCGCCGTATTCCCTGACGGAATATGTCTTCCCGACCTGCCTTGACCCCATCAGGAGGAACGCGGTCTTCCGTCCGGACAGGTCCCATTCCCTGATGGCTTCTTCGATCTTGCGGCGCACGGACTTGGATGGGCAGGCATGCTTATCAAATTTTCTGAGATTTTGAAAGGGGAATAATGCATATTTTCTGAACTTTTGTAAGGGGTCATATGCAAATTTTCTGAGATTCCGAGGTCATCGATTTGCAGATTCTCTGAGATTTTAGGAAGGAAGGCCTGCGGATGTCCGGGTCTGGAATGCAGCAGAAAAGGGATCCCGGCCCGAAGGCCGGGTAAGATGTTCAGAAGAGCTGTTCTGAGCAGTACGGGCAGAACTTGGGCGTCTTCGGAAGCCCCGATATGTCCTGTCCGCAGTACGGGCAGTTCTTGAACTGCGGGCCTGCGCCGCCGGCAGCACCGCCGGCCGCGCCTGCTGGCGGAGCCTGCTGCTGCGCCTGAGGCGACGGCTTCCCGCAGTTGCTGCAGAACTTGTACGGGTAGCTGTTGGGGCTGCCGCAGTACGGGCACATCGTCTGAGGGGCCTGCTGCTGCGCCTGGACCCCCTGGACCGGCTGCTGCTGGAGCTGCTGGTACATCTGGGGGAACAGGAGCATCCCTGTACCCATGGCCGCGCCTCCCTGGGAGTTGCCGATGGCGTCCGCCATCCTGTCCATGACCTCGTACTTCTTGAACGCCTCTCCGTTGGCGCTGCTGAACTGGAGGTACTCGAAGACCTTCTTCTGGTCCTCTTCTGTGGTCCTGACCTCCGAGATCTTCAGGGACAGGAGCTCGATCCCCCTCTGCTGGAAGTACTGCTCCACCAGGACCTTCGTCGTGGTGGAAGCCTTCTCGATGTTGTTCAGCACGTCCATGTAGTACTGCTTGGACAGCTGCTGGGTGACCTGCTCGTTGATGAACCCTTTCATGAAGGCGTTCACGTCGCCGGTGGTGTAGTGCTGGAGCCCTCCGATGACCTGCGTGAAGAACACGGGCACGTCGGTGACGCGGAACTGGTAGTCCCCGTTGGACATGAGGGTTATCGGCACCTCGTATCCGGGGGCCGCCTTGATCATGGCGCGGATGCCCCACTTCCCGTTGAACATCTTCAGCGAGATGTAGATGATCTGCACCTTGAACGGGGTCTCCTTGTACCCGAGGGCCAGGTTGTACAGCTTGGTGAGCCAGGGGATGTTGCTGCTGGTGATCATGTGCCTTCCGGGCTCCAGGACCCCGGTCAGCTGCCCGTCTCTGACGAACACGGCCACGGCGTGCTCGGGGACGGTGACGGACGTCAGCGTCCTCAGGTCGTCGTGCTCGTAAGCGTAGATTATGTCATCGGGGCCCTGCGACTCCCATGTGACTACGTTGGTCTTTCCCATTCAAATCACTCTCCGGCCTTCTCGAAGCCCTTCATCACGGCCTCCCTCTTGAGGTAGGCCTCCATCATGTCGTCCACGGTGCGCTCCAGGCCCCTGATCCCTTTCTTGGCCTCCTCGCCGCAGTCCACTGCGGCCAGCAGGTCCGAGGTCTCGGCCCTGAGCGCCTGTATGTCCTCTATGAGCCTGGCGTCCCACGCGACGAGCGCGTCCAGGTCCTTCTCCAGGATCTTGACCGCGGTGTGGAAGGACGAGTACCCGTTGACGGCTTTCTTGACATCTATGTCGTACTTGTCGACCTTGGTCCTGACCCTCTCGACGTCCATCATGAGGTCGGGCTGGGACGTCAGCTCCCTCTGGATGGACGCCAGGTCCGCCTTGGTCCCCTGCAGGGCGCGGGACAGCTCGTTCCTGACCGCCCTGTCTTCCTCCCTGCGGAGGTTCTTCTCCCTGTATCCCCTGTACATGGGGATGTAGAGCGCGATCCTCTCGGTGAGGGACATGTCGCTCTTCATCTTGCTCTTGACATCTTCTTCCATTCCCATGCTTCTCACGCATCCTTGTTCTTGACTGCCATCACTATGCCGACCACTGCGAGCACGATTATGATCACCGCAACGGTCAGCAGCACCTCGCCCGTGGCGCTGTACACGAAGCACGCTGCCCCTATGCCGGCGACGACGGCCCCTCCTGCCAGTGCGGCGTCTGCCGCATTGGGGCCGAAGTTGTCCTCTCCTCCGGTCCTGGCGAAGCTCACAGCCGCCGTGTACACTCCGAAGATCACGAGAATGGCTCCGAAGGTGTTCAGGAGGTCGCCCGTGTACCAGTAGAGGATGAGCCCTATGGCGACCGCTATGAGCAGCGCTCCCAGGGAGATCGCGCTCCAGGTCCTCGGCTTCAATCCGTTAGTTCCGTTTTCCATTTCCTTCCCTCTCATATCTTCAGGGCAGCCGACAGGTCCGTGTCCGAGACGACTCCCGGGACGAGCCTGTTGAACTCCTTCGGAAGGGCCAATCCGTTGGCCCCGTTGTCGCAGGGCACGTAGATCAGCCTCTTCACGGTCGGGCTGCTCAGTTTCAGTTTGGAATGCGTTTTGGCGCACTGCGCGAGGTAGAGCTCCACGAGCCTTGCCGCCTCGGCCTTGGTGCTCAGGGGTATGACTATCTCCCTGGTCCCGGGAGCGTTCATGGACGCGGCCTCCGCCAGCTTCCCGATGCCGGCTCCTCCGCTGATGCTGTCCTCTTGGCCTTTGAACCTGGCCATCATCGTGCTCTCGGGGGCGTTGGAGAATATGTCCGTCAGCCCGTAGCGGGGGTCGCTGAGGGCCCTGCCGGAGACGGTGAACGTGGCGGGGACCAGCAGGTCCTCCCTGACTTCCACGGCCTTCTTGGAGAACAGGGAGCCCGTCGTGAAGCTGTATTTGAGGTCCACGTCCCAGAACGGGAAGAGGACCTTGCCGGATCCCGGGCATATCGGGAGCGTGCCGCCGTTGCGGGCGGCCACGATGTCCTCCACGTTCTTGAACAGGTCGAACTCCCTCTCCTTCTTGTCCAGCAGCCTGTTCCATTCGGGGTTGTCCGGGTATTCGATGCTGCCGAGCTTGTTGATCAGCTCCAGCATCTTCAGCGGGTCTTTCGTGGCCCCGTTGTTCACCAGGTCGACGGTGTTCTTCAGGGTCCTGCACTGGCCTATCTCCAGGTCCACGGCCCTCAGCATGACGGCCATCTTCGGGTCGGCCAGGATATCTTTCTTTGCGGATTCCAGCATGTTCACCGCGCTCTCGGCCTTCATGGTGCATCCGAGCGCGTCGCCGTTGAGGACGAGGTCCGATGCGGCGCACACCTCGGAGAGGGCGTCGAGACGGGAAGCCAGCGGGCCGTAGCCCCTGCACTTCCTGACGGCGTCCGCGGACTCCTTGAAGTTCTTGGACATCAGCGCGAACCTACCGGGCGTGGTGTCTTTCAGGAGCATGGAGTTGCTGATGATCATCGCGTAGGCCGTGGCGAGGTTCTCGCCCTCGGTGACGTCGACCTTGTTCTGGCCGTCCACGGCCAGGGGCTCCAGGCTCTTCAGCTTGGCGTTGAACTCGAACGCCTGGGCGGAGGTGTGCTTCGACTTTGCCGGCTCGCCTTTCGCGAAGGGGAGGACGATCAGCGGCGAGGATATGACCGAGCTCAGGGCGAACCTGAACTCCCTCAGCTCGACGTCGAGCATGGGCTTGACGTTGTTGACGTAGATGTTGTGCCTTGCGATGGGGTCCACGTTCTCCGTCTGGGCCAGGGAGAACCCGCCCGGGATGGCCTTGCCTATCCATGATTTGATCTCGGACATCATCTGGTCCATGTAGGCCTTGGCATCCACGCGCTGCTGGCTTGTCCCGCAGCAGGGGCATGTGACGTAAGCCGAATCGGACTCGATGTCCTTGCGTTCCAACGGAGCGCCGCAGTACTTGCAGCGCAGCTCTACCATCTGGTCCATGTTACCTGTTCATCCTCGCGAACGATATCTGAGTCTCAAGGGCCGCGATCTCCGCTTGGAGCCTGGCCTCCATCGCGCGCATCTCTGCTATCGCCCGGTCATAATAACCTTTCGATATCTCGTCCGAGCGGTTCGAAACGGCGGAATAGCACGCGCGGCAGATGTAGATGTGCTTGAAGTCGGAGGGCTTCGACCTGGCCGAGGGCTTGTCGTCCTTGTCCAGGGCGGGCGAGACGTCGGCGGGGGCGGAGTAGAAATGTATCCCCTCGCCGGTGGCGATCCTCCCGCACAGCCAGCAGGTGCAGGTCCTGGAGTAGGCCTCCATCTTCTGCTTGTTGGAGTCCCCGTTCTGGCCGTTCTGCTGGCGGTATCCCATGGCGATCTGCTCGTACTCGGCCGCCTGGGACGGATCGTTCCAGACGACGGAGTCCGCCAGGGTCTCGTAAGATATCGCCATCAGGTTGAAGAACTCGGTGTTCCCGGTGATGGTGGAGTCGTTCTTGAACAGCTCCAGCACGATCAGGTTCTTCTCGCCGATCTTGGACTGGAACTCCTGGGCCAGCTCCTGGAGGGCCTTGCTCTTCTTCTTGAGCGCTTCGGAGTCCCCTCCCGCGGAGAGGAGCTCGATCTTCCTCGAGGTGAGGTCGCACTCCGTGATCAGCTCGTCCCTGTTTATCGTCATGAGCCCGAACTCGAACTCGCTGGTGCTCAGCTTGGAGAGCTTGTCCTGCAGGTTCCTGTAGGCGCCGACGTTGGTCAGCCTGTCCTTCAGGTCGATCATCGCCACCTTGACGGCCGCGGAATCGTCTTTGCCTCCGTCTTTCGATATCGATTTCTGGAGGTAGTCGCGGGCCTTGGCATAGTCTCCGCGCTTGATGAGCTCTTTCCCCTCGTCGTAGAGGTCGTCTCCGCTCTTGAACAGCTTGAAAGCCATGGTTCATCCCTGTACATGCGTAAGGCCATTCTTAGCTTATTAATCCTGGGTCGGCCTGTCCGCGGGCACTCCAGAGGCCGTCCGTCCCGGACGTTCCCAGACGTGTCAGCATGCACGTTTCTTCATTTTCATTGCCGGATCCTGTACATTCATGCAGTTTAAACGATTTCAGGGAATATTGATTAGATATTTGTCTAATCTTGGATGGGTTTATTGGCGTTTTCATCATCTTTCTGACGAAACATTTATACGTCAGAATTGTACAATGGGGAATCATGTCCTACACTAGGTTCGATGCTGTCGAGGAGGCCTTCGCAAGGCCCCCCGTCAAGGCCGTGCCCCCTGCGGACGCCACATCCGAGTACTACGGGTGCTGCGTCTTCAACAGGAAGAACATGAGGAAGTACCTCTCCGCCGATGCCAGGCAGAAGGTCTACGAGTCGATCGAGCAGGGAGTCACGCTCAACAGGGACGTCGCCGAGCAGGTCGCCGCAGGCATGAAGCGCTGGGCGATGGACATGGGAGCGACCCACTACACCCACTGGTTCCAGCCCCTCACCGGCGGGACCGCCGAGAAGCACGATTCCTTCGCGGACCCCTACGGGAAGGGGGAGAGCCTGGAGACATTCACGGGCAAGCTGCTCTGCCAGCAGGAGCCCGATGCGTCCTCGTTCCCCAGCGGAGGGCTCAGGAACACGTTCGAGGCCAGGGGATACACCGCTTGGGACCCCTCCTCGCCCGCTTTCGTCATGGGGGACACGCTCTGCATCCCCACAGTCTTCATCTCGTACACGGGGGAGGCCCTGGACTTCAAGACCCCTCTCCTGAAGTCCGAGGCGGCCGTCTCCAAGGCCGCCGCAGATGTCCTGAAGTACTTCGGGATCAAAGAGGACCCCGTCTATTCCTACCTCGGGTGGGAGCAGGAGTACTTCCTGGTGGACGCATCGCTCTACGCCATGCGCCCCGACATAATCATGGCCGAGAGGACCCTGGTGGGCCACAACTCGGCGAGGAACCAGCAGCTGGAGGACCACTACTTCGGATGCATCCCCGGAAGGGTCATCGAGTTCATGAAGGACCTGGAGTTCGAGGCCTACAAGCTCGGCATCCCGATCAAGACCAGGCACAATGAGGTGGCGCCCAACCAGTTCGAGATCGCGCCAGTCTACGAGCAAGCCAACCTGGCCATCGACCACAACCTGGAGCTCATGGCCCTGATGAAGACCGTCGCCGAGAGGCACGGGTTCAAGGTCATCCTCCACGAGAAGCCCTTCGCGGGCATCAACGGGTCCGGGAAGCACTGCAACTGGTCTCTCGGGACCGAGTCCGGCATCGGGCTGATGTCCCCCGGGAAGAGCGACAAGGAGAACCTCAGGTTCCTGACGTTCATGGCCAACGTGCTCAAGGCCGTCTACGACAACAACGCCCTGCTGAAGGCGAGCGTCATGACCGCCTCCAACGCCCACAGGCTCGGAGCCAACGAGGCCCCTCCGGCGATCATCTCGTCGTTCCTCGGGACCCAGATCTCCAACGCGTTCAAGGAGCTCCTGAACAGCAAGGACATGGTCAAGATCGCAGGGAAGAGCAAGTACAGCCTCGGGATCCCCCAGATCCCCGAGCTCCTGCTGGACAATACCGACAGGAACAGGACCTCGCCCTTCGCGTTCACCGGGAACAGGTTCGAGTTCAGGGCCGTCGGGTCCTCCGCCAACTGCGCGTCCGCCATCACCGTCCTCAACACCATCACCGCCCGCCAGCTCGTGCTGTTCAAAGAGGCCGTCGACAAGAGGATCGCATCCGGGGCCTCCGCCATGCAGGCCGTCCTGGACGAGACCAGGGAGACCTACAGGGCCTGCCAGAAGGTCTGCTTCGACGGCAACGGATACTCCGACAAGTGGAAGGCCGAGGCCAAGAAGCGCGGCCTGGACTGCGAGACATCCGCCCCTGTGTGCTATGACGCCTTCATCAGCAAGAAGACCGTCGCTCTCTACAAGGAGACTGGCGTCCTCACCGATGTGGAGCTGAAGGCCAGGGCCGAGATCAACTGGGAGATCTACAGCAAGAAGATCGAGATCGAGGCCAGGGTCCTCGCCGACCTCACGGCCAATCACATCCTCCCCGTGTCCACCAGGTACCAGAACATCCTGCTGGACAACGTCTCGAAGATGAAGGACATCTTCTCCGTCAAGAAGGAGTTCGAGCAGGTGGCCGCAGGCGAGATCAAGATCATCAAGGACATCGCCCTGCACACCAGCGAGGCGAGGGCCCTCGCAGTGAAGATGGAGGAGGAGTGCGACAGGATCAACGCCCTGGAAGAGTCCAGGCAGAAGGCCGTGGAGTACCACGACGTCATCGCCCCCTACCTCGAGCAGATCAGGGCCCATGTCGACGCCCTCGAGATGATCGTTGACGACGAGATGTGGCCTCTCCCCAAGTACCGCGAGCTGCTCTTCATCCGCTGAGGCGGAATCGAAAGGTGAGTGCGCCAGATGGACACGGGACTGTACGATCCGAGCTACGAGCACGACGCATGCGGAGTCGGGATGGCCGTCAACATAGACGGCAGGAAAGACCACCGCATCGTGGAGTACGGGCTCGAGCTGCTGGAGAACATGGCCCACAGGGGCGCCGAGAACGGAGACGGCAAGACCGGGGACGGCGCCGGGATCCTGGTCCAGGTGCCTCACGCTTTCATCACCAAGCTGGGCATCCCCGTCCCCGAGGCCGGAAGGTACGGGACGGGGATCGTCTTCCTGCCGAGGGGCTCCCCCTCGGCGGACAGGTTCATGGGGCTCTTCAGGGCCGTGTGCGCCAAGAACTCCCTCTACGTCATCGCGGAGAGGGAGGTCCCCGTGGACAGCTCCGCCCCCGGGCCCATGGCCCTGGAGTGCGAGCCGAGGATCGTCCAGGTCTTCGTCACGTCCTACGACAGCCCCGAGGTCCTGGAGCACAAGCTCTACAGGGTCAGGAAGATCGTCAGCAACGCGGTCGCCGAGTCCGGCGAGCCGGGCTGCGGGGAGTTCTACATATGCAGCCTGTCCACCAGGTGCATGGTCTACAAGGGCATGCTCACTCCGAGGCAGCTCAGGGCGTACTATCCCGACCTGTCCGACCCAGACTTCGCATCGGCCGTCGCCATGGTCCATTCGAGGTTCAGCACCAACACCCTCCCCGCATGGAAGCTGGCGCAGCCTTTCAGGATGCTCTGCCACAACGGGGAGATAAACACCATCAGGGCCAACAGGTCCTGGATGCAGGCCCGCGAGGGCATGATGCGGTCCCCGCTCATCCCGAACGTGGAGGAGATCTTCCCCATAATGCAGCAGGGGATGAGCGACAGCGCCACCCTGGACAACGTGTTCGAGTTCCTCACCATGTCCGGGAAGGACATGCCCAACGCCCTGTCCATAATGATCCCGGAGTCCTGGAACGACAGGAACCCGATCCCGGACAGCCTGAAGGCCTATTACGAATACCATTCCATACTGATGGAGCCCTGGGACGGCCCCGCCGCAGTGCTGTTCACGGACGGCACATGCGCGGGCGGGATGCTGGACAGGAACGGGCTCCGCCCAGCAAGGTACTGCGTAACCGACGACGGCATGGTCATCCTGGCCTCCGAGGCCGGGGTCATCCCCCTGGACCAGGTGAGGATCGTGGAGACCGGCCGCCTGAAGCCCGGGAAGATGTTCATGGTCGACACCTCCGCCGGCCGCATAGTGAGGGACACCGATATCAAGAGCAGGCTCGCCAACGCCTATCCCTACAGGGACTGGCTGGAGAAGAACCGCCTGGACCTGGACAAGCTGTCCTCCGGGAGGCAGGTCGGCCGCGCGGTCGGCGACATGGGACTGAAGCTCGCCGAGTTCGGGTATTCCGTGGAGGATGTGGAAAGGGTCATGCAGCCCATGGCCGAGACCGGGAAGGAAGCCATCGGGTCCACCGGCTACGACGCTCCTCTGGCGATCATGTCCGAGCTGCCCCAGAGGCTGTTCAGCTACTTCCGCCAGCAGTTCGCCCAGGTCACCAATCCTCCAATCGACCCGATAAGGGAGGACCTGGTCATGTCCACCATGGGGTACATCGGCGCGGTGGAGCAGAACATATTGGATCCTGCTCCCAGGCACTGCAAGGTCGTGAAGGCCAGGCACCCCGTGATCACCAACAGGGAGCTGGACCTCCTCAGGAACCTCAGGTACAGGGGATTCGACTCCGTGACGCTGGACACGACCTTCCCCGCCGACGGGGCGCCGGGCGCGCTGGAGAGGGAGCTGGACAGGCTCTGCTCCGAGGCCGAGAAGGCTGTCGATGAGGGCGCCGGATACATCATACTGTCAGACCGCGGCGCATCCGAGGAGAGGGCGGCCATGCCCTCGCTCCTGGCGCTGTCCGCGGTGCACCAGCACCTGGTCAGGTGCAAGAAGAGGCTCCAGACCGCCCTGGTCGTGGAATCGGGGGAGCCCCGCGAGGTGGAGCACTTCGCGCTGCTGGTCGGATACGGCGCCAACGCCGTGAACCCCTACCTGGCCTTGGCCGTCGTCCAGGACATGGCCGACTCCGGGAAGGTGAAGATGGACGCGGACACCGCCGAGTCCACCTACCTCAAGGCGGTGGACAAGGGGCTGCTGAAGGTCATGTCCAAGATGGGCATAGCGACCATCAGGTCCTACCGCGGGTCTAGGCTGTTCGAGGCCATCGGCATAGACCGCGGGGTCGCCGCCAAGTACTTCGGCGACACAGCCTCCAGCGTCTGCGGGATAGGGCTGGACGACATAGCCTGCGAATATCTGGCCGTCCATCGCGCGGCATGGTCCGGCAAGACCGGCCTGGCCGACCGCGGGGAGTACGGTTACAGGAAGGACGGGGAGAAGCACAGCTGGCGCCCCGAGGCTGTCAAGGCCCTCAGGTCCGCCGTGAAGACAGGCGACGAAGGGGAGTACAGGCGCTTCGCCGAGATGGAGGACGGAGGGATGTTCTTCCTCCGCGACCTTCTGGACGTGAAGCGCGGGGCCCCTGTCCCGCTGGACGAGGTGGAGCCTGCGGAATCCATCATGAGGAGGATGGAGGTCGGAGCGATCTCGTTCGGCGCCATCAGCAAGGAGGCCCATGAGACCCTGGCCGAGGCTATGAACTCCATAGGGTCCAAGAGCAACACCGGAGAAGGGGGAGAGGATCCCGCAAGGTTCCGCCCCGGCCCCGACGGCCGCAGCCTCAGGTCCGCCGTCAAGCAGGTGGCCTCCGGCAGGTTCGGGGTCACCGCGGAGTACCTGGTCAACGCCGACGAGCTCCAGATCAAGGTCGCCCAGGGCGCCAAGCCCGGGGAGGGCGGGCAGCTCATGGGGTTCAAGGTCGACAGCGTGATCGCCGCGACCAGGCACACGATCCCGGGGATCACCCTGATATCGCCGCCTCCGCATCACGACATCTATTCCATCGAGGACCTGAAGCAGCTGATATTCGACCTCAAGTGCATCAATCCGTCTGCGAGGATCAGCGTGAAGCTCGTTGCCGAGGCAGGAGTGGGGACGGTCGCCGCAGGGGTCGCCAAGGCCGGAGCGGACATGATCCTGATCTCCGGGAGCGACGGAGGCACCGGGGCGAGCCCTCTCTCCTCAATACGCTACGCCGGCGCTCCCTGGGAGGCCGGCCTGGCAGAGGTGCAGCAGACATTGATGATCAACAGCCTCCGCGGAAGGGTCCGCTTGCAGGTGGACGGGCAGCTCAAGACCGCCAGGGACATAGTCGTCGCGGCGCTCCTCGGAGCGGAGGAGTTCGGATTGGCCACGGCGCCCATGGTCGCCATGGGCTGCGTCATGTGCAGGAAATGCCAGACCAACACCTGTCCCGTGGGTATCGCCACCCAGGACCCCGAGAGGCGGGCGAAGTTCGATTCCGGCCCGGAGCAGGTCGTCCGCTACTGGAGGTTCGTCGCCGAGGACGTCCGCAGGATGCTCTCCGAGATGGGCTTCAGGTCGCTGGACGAGGTCATCGGCCGCTCCGATCTCCTGGCGAAGAAGCCGGTGCAGGGGAAGCCGTCGCACATGGACCTCTCCCGCATGCTGGCGGAGATGGACGGGGACAGGGTCCGCACCACAGGCCAGCCCGATATCCTCGCCAGGGTGTTCGACCGCCGCATAATCGAGGACTGCATGCAGTCCCTCGACAGGGGCGAGAAGACGGAGCTGGTCTACAGGATCGCCAACATCGACCGTTCCGTCGGCGTGATGCTGTCGGGGGAGATAGCCCGCCGCGGCCTCGACCTGAAGGACGACACCATCGACGTGACGTTCAACGGCGCAGCCGGCCAGAGCTTCGGAGCGTTCCTCGCCAAGGGCGCGACGTTTAGGATGAAGGGCCTTGCCAATGATTACGTCGGGAAGGGGCTGTCCGGAGGAAGGATAACCGTGGTCCCCAGCGAGTCCATGGATTGCGGAGCCGCCATCGCGGGCAACACCGCCATGTACGGCGCCACATCCGGGGAGCTGTATGTCGCGGGCTCGGTCGGAGAGAGGTTCTGCGTGCGCAACAGCGGAGCCATAGCGGTCGCGGAGGGTGTGGGGGACCACTGCTGCGAGTACATGACCGGAGGTCGCGTGGTGGTCATCGGGAAGTGCGGAAGGAACTTTGCCGCAGGGATGTCCGCAGGCATCGCCTACGTCCTCGACGAGGAGGGCGACTTTGACAGGCACTGCAACATGGACATGGTGGAGCTGACCCTGGTCGAGAGCGAGGCGGACGTGTCCGAGCTCAGGGGCATCCTGGAGAACCATCTGAAGGAGACCGGCAGCAGGAAGGCCGCCGAGATCCTGGGGTCCTGGGACGAGTGGCTGCCCAGGTTCATCAAGGTCATGCCCGTGGGGTACAAGCTGATCCTGGAGAAGGAATCGGAGTGAAGGAGGCTCCCCTCCCCTCCGTCTCATCATCCTGCGCCTATGCGGAGATCTTGGACGCGGCGCGTCCAAGATCTTCCGGATGGAGATCGTCTTAGAGAAAAATGAAGCCCGGCAGCTGCGCCTGCCGGAAAGGTTTCAGGCTCCTTCGTAGACTATGAGCGAGTCCACGTCGTAGCCTTTCAGCTTGTCCCTGCCCTTGAGGCCGGCCAGCTCCATGACGAAGCCGATCTTCACGACTTCTCCTCCGAGGCGCTCGACCATCTTCACGACGGCTTCCGTGGTGCCTCCGGTGGCGATGAGGTCGTCGATCAGGACGACCTTCTGCCCGGGCCTGATGGAATCTTTGTGGATCTCCAGTGTGGCCTGGCCGTATTCCAGGTCGTATGTCTCGCTGACGGTCTCTCTGGGGAGCTTCCCCTTCTTGCGGGCGAGGACGAACCCCTTGTCGAGAGCGTATGCGACGGGCGCTCCGAAGACGAATCCTCTGGACTCTGTCCCGATGACGAGGTCGAAGTCCTTGTCCTTGACGAGGCCCACCAGGCCGTCTACGGCCATGCGGAACCCCTCGGGGTCGTTGATGACTGTCGTTACGTCCCTGAAGAGGATCCCTTTCTTGGGGAAGTCCGGAATCTCCGTGACATAGTCTTTCAGCTCTTTCATGAAACTCCGTAGGCTCCATGGGATATAAATCTCGGCTATCCGGGAAAGTCTGCATCGAAGAAGGCGACGGCCCGCAACCCGGACCGTCTGTTTGCAATGGTAATGAAGGTTTGTCGCGGTCATCAGCCGAGTCTTGCGAGCGACCGTCAGGACGACAGGCAATCGACACCAGATGCGATCGAATCCTTCGAACATCCGTCGCTCTCGCCGCAGATCCAAGTAACTTTCCGTTTGCTGATGTTTGGTTGCCTCCTTGGAATCAAAATCGCGTCGCATATATTTAAAAGAGGCAGTTGGATGGATGTAAAACGGCCATAAAGCTACGAATTGCATACACATCCATCCAGTTTCTGCGGATTCCGTAGGATATGCAACGGAATGCGTAATAAGGATTCAGGGCCGGATCCCGGACCAGGCGCCCGGGGCTGATCGCCCCGAGCACAGCCCGATGCCCGTTTTTCAGAAGAAGAAGAACCCGCAGCCCTCCGATATCGAGATCTTGGCAACGGCTTCCACGCGCTCGACGGGCCCGGCATAGCGCCTGACCATCATCTTCCCCTCTTCGGGCAGCGCCGCCTTGAGGATCTCCGTTTCCTTGAGGAGCTGCGCAGCATCCTCGGAGGTGAACCTCTTCCCGGACTTCGCAGCTTCGGGAACAGATGCGACGAGGGGGCACCCATGCCTTCCGGCGATCTCCGGAAGGAGGCTGTTGTCGGGACCGAACGTCCCTATGCATCCGCGGCCCTTGTCCCAAGACAAGGGGCAGTCCGCGCACATCTCGTTCATCTCGTCGAAGCTCAGGCAGTCCCATCCGGTGAGGATGTTCTCGTCGCCGGCGGCGGACAGGATCCTCTCGCGGACATCGTCGGGGACGCCTTCTAAGGCGATCCATCCGGTGCACTCGCGCTTAGACAGAGGCTCCAGGACTTCTCTGTCCCTGTCGTTCTTGATTTTGCCCATGTAGACTGCGTCGACCTCGGGGTTGATGCGGTTCCTCTTGAGGAACGCCTCCCAGTCGCCCACCGCTTCCTTCGCGGCGTCCAGATCGACCTTGACATCGTATTCCATGTACTGCTCGAATCCTGCAGGGTCGTCCAGGTGCGCTTTGACGACCTTCGCGCGGAGCTCTCTGCAGGGCGCGCTGGGCGCCTCGGACTCGCATATCCCTATGTTGATTCCCATGTCTTTCACCTCTCACTGCGTCGCAGGGAGCACTGCTCCGCTGCGGGACACGACGACTTCTTCCACTGCGACATCCCTTCCGCACGCGCCGGCGGCGGACCTCACGAGGTTGGACAGCGCCCTGCAGCAGGGGACCTCCATCCTTATGACGACGATCTTGTCGATAGGGTTCTGGGCTATGATGGCGTCGATCTTGGCCATGTTCTCCTTGGGGTCCAGCTTGGGGCATCCGATCAGGACGGGCATCCCTTTGATGACTTTGCCGTGCAGGTCCCTCGATGCGAACGCGGTGCAGTCGGCGCCGATGACAACTGTGCCTTTCAGGAACTCGGACCTGATGGGGCTCAGGGCGATCTGGATGGGCCAGTGGTACTCGGACGACCTGGGCGCCATGCCGATGACGTTCAGCCCCGCGTCCGGCTTCTCGAACGATATTGCGTTCTGCGGGCAGGCCGGCAGGCAGTCTCCGAGGCCGTCGCACATGTTCGGGCTAACCAGGACAGCCTTCCCGTTGATGAGTTCCAGGGCTCCTTCGTGGCAGGCCTTGACGCACAATCCGCAGCCGTCGCATTTATCTCCGTCTATCACGACTTTGGTTCCGAGCATGCGACGCTGTATGAGGTCTGTCGATATAGGTGTTCGCAGGCAGGTCTGCGCGATGCATGAAATCTTCTTCTGCTTCGTAATCTGACGGGCGGGTGTAACGGACATGCAGTATGAATGATGTGCATCGCCGAGATAAGCAAGTACTTTATCGAAGTCTGCGACTGTGTTGAATAATAGGGGCTCCAAGGATCCCCGGTTTTTCGAGACTGCTCAA
>CAVICI010000022.1:0-29587 GCA_963640995.1 Dialister hominis
GCAGGCCCATCGTCGTGAAGAACCGGGTCGGGCGTCCAAGGAAGTCAAAATGAGGCCTGTATAGTTCCACTCATTGGGAAAGTTGTAATAGAACAGCCTCGAAGAAGACAAAAGCCCGGCGGAAGCCGGGAAAGAAGATGAACGGATCACTCGGCAGCGCAAGGCAAAGACTTCTCGGCATGCCTGAAGTACAGCAGCGAGACGGCCATCACGATTATCGACAGGGGCAGCGCAACGACGAGCGCATCGACTCCCGCCCAGACGGAATCGGGGAACAGGACGCTCTGGCCGGTGAGGACCTTGCAAACGGGCAGGAAGACGCTGGTGCCCGAGTTGATGAACAGCGCCAGGAAGAGGTACGACACGGTCCCGGCGACCATGCTGGCGATTGCAGCCTTCCGGCAGGGATCCTCCGAATACACTCCGTGGAAGTATGCAGGCAGGAGCGCGGCCGCGGTCATGCCCATGAATATGGATGTCGCCTTTGCGATTATGTCCTTCGGCATGAGGTAGCAGTAGACGACCATCATGACCATGATGACGACGATGACTGCCCTGTTGAGGTTAATCGATTGGGAATCGCCCTTGAACTCGCCCTTGTGGTTCTTGTACAGCGTATAGAGGTCGAAGCCTCCGGCGGCGCCGATCGTGTGGAGCAGCGCGCTGATTGTCGAGATCGCGGCGCAGACCAGGGAGAGCAGGAACAGCGAGATGAACACGTCCCCGAAGGTCGTGCTGTGGAAGATCTCGAGGATGAACTGGGGGATGATGTAATCCGTTCCCAGCCCGAGGCTGTTGATGTAAGTATAGGATATCATCCCATGGTTCTCCCAGAAGTAGACGTTGCTCAGGGCCCCGACGGTGTAGGCCGATCCGACGATGGCGAGCATGAACACGGAGCCTACGATGAGCGACTTGTCCAGATCCCTGTCGCTCTTGGCCGACATGAACCTCACGGCCAGCTGGGGCTGTGTGAGGGCCCCGATGCCGACCCCGAGGAGGAACGTGGTGACGACGGTCAGCCATTCCTGCGAGCCGAAGTCGGAGAAGCTGGTCCATCCGTTGAACCCGGGCAGCGTGCCCGTATCGATGGTCCCGATGATGGACGAGTTCCAGAGGTCCACCAGCGAACCGTTTGCAGCCGTGACCCCGCCGAGGTAATCATAGGTCACCAGCAGGATGACGACCATGCCGACGAACATGATGGCGGCCTGGAGGGCATCGTTGTACATGACCGCGATGATCCCGCCGTACACGACGTAGACGGCCACGATGACGGCCAAAGCGATGAGGATGATGTCGTACATGCTGTTGAGGCCCGTGATGGTCGCCAGAGAGTTCACGCCCCCCTTCAGGACAGCGGCGGCGTATATGGGCATCATGACTATGATCAGGATGGCAGTGAAGGCCCTTATCCCCTTGGACTTGTATGTCTTTCCGAGGAGGTCGGCGAATGTGGAGGCGCCGAGCTGCCTCCCCTTGCGGCGGGTCGGTCCTCCGAAGACGAGGAACGCCACGATAAGGCCGACGAAGAGGTTGAGGAAGCACAGCCAGAGAATGGACATCCCGTGCACGGCCGCCTGCCCGCCGAAACCAATCACTGCAGACGCCGACAGGAAGGTCGCCCCATAGGAGAGCGCGATGATCACCGGGCCGGCCTTGTTCCTCCCGAGGAGGAACTCCTGGTTGTTCTTCGTGTTCCGATATCCGTATATCCCGAGAAAGAGCGTCACAACAACGAAAACAGCCGCCATGGCCCCGAAGGTCAGAAGATCGACGCCTTCATTGGCCATCCTCTTCCTCCTCCTCGGACGGGCGGCCCTTGATCAGTCCATATGCGACGCAGAAGACAACGCAGAGGATGCTCCCGACGTACGCGCCGATGATCCACGGATCGGTAAGGCCGAAGAAACCCATTTCAATTCACCTTGTGCCATGCTAACAAGTAGCACATTTATACAGCATTCTGAACAGCCTATATAATGATTGCTTGCCAGGAAAACCGCCTGGCCCCGAGAAAGATGCGGGATTCCGGCGGACATTCTGATATTCGCGGACGAAGTCTTAATAAAGGTCCTGTCATTGTCCAGATTGGCTTGGCCGGGGCGCTTGGCGTGTCCTATACCCGAAATCGTCAATATGCGGGGGCGACAGCAGGGGACGGCCCCGCTGAACATCCAAGCCCATGGAACAACAATGAAACTTTGTCCTATAGAGTCGGTGTTTGTGACGAAAGCGGCCGGAGGGTCGCGGTTCACACATCAATCGGGGAAACCGGGCGAGGTCCTGACGGGAGCAGCTTCACCTCGAACTACTGACGTTTGTGGGATTGCAGGGTCGAGAAGTGAAATGGTCAACTTGGATCGGGATGTGAGGTCAACCCCTGTGGCCACTTCTATGCAATTCTGAAAGGGCCGGAACGGCTCATCTCTCCTTGGGGCGGCAGCCGGTGATTATCTCCTTGTTGAAATCGAAGAGCACGGCCGTGTCTTTGCCGTCGGTGATTTTCAGCTGCTTGGAATCATCGACCTTGCCGACGACGGCGCCTTCGCATCCGACCTCGGCGAAGATGTCGATGATCTCCCGGGAACAGGAGCTGTCGCATGCGAAGCAGAAGCCGCAGCCCTGGTATGCCAGGTACCACCTGACGTCATCGGCGTCCGCAGGACGCGGAACGGACCGCAGATCGACCGTGGCCCCCATCGATGATGATTCGAGCATCATCCCGAGGGTGCCGATGCAGCCCGGGTTGCTCATGTCCTTGCAGGAATGGGCAAGATGCCTCTCCCCTACGATGGCGGCCGCCTCCATCTGGTCCCTGACGAGCTTCGGGCCCTTGTCGATGGTGGTGACGAACGCGTATGGGAGCTCGGGAGGGTAGAAGCCCTCTGTGTCCATCACGAAGACGATGTCGTCGCCGGGCCGGGCGGTGCTGCTCCTCAGCAGGGCGTCCTTCTTGACGTTCCCCACGATCGAGATGTCGATGGCGTTGTAATGGCAGTCGGGATGCACATGGCCTCCGACGATGGGCACGTCGAACTTCTCTATCCCGTCCTTCATGCCGCGCACGATCTCCTTGCAGACGTCGGTCTGTGCGATGGACATTACATCCACCATCCCGAGGGCCCTTCCGCCCATGGCGGCGATGTCGTTCACGTTCACCAGGACCGCGAAGTACCCGGCATAGTAAGGGCTGATCTTCACGAGAGATTCCATGATCCCGTCGGTAGCGAACAGTATGTACTGGTCGCCCACGTCTATGGCGGCGGCATCCTCGCCCTCCGCTGCGGCGACCTTCGGGAACCCCGCTGTGGGGAACTGGTCGACGATGTCGCGGATCTGATGCTTCCTTGTGACGCCGGGATAAGAACGGATGGCCTCCGCAATCTCAGCTACCGAATGGTTCAACGCCAGAGCCCCCTGTTCCTGAGATGGTGGATGCAGACGAGGCACGACACGACCATGGCAATCAGGAGGATCACGTAAGAGTACCTGTACTCCGCGCCCGGCAACGGCACGTTCATGCCGTAGAAGCTGGCGAGCATGGTCGGGATCGATATGATGAGGGTGATCGAGGTCAGGAACTTCATGACACTCGCCATGGAGTTGTTCAGGTCTGCCTCCACCAGCTGCCTGGTACCTTTGATGATCTGGCTGTAGGTCATCGTCATCTCCAGGGCCTGGTTGGTCTCGACTATCACATCGTCCATGAGGTCCCGGTCCTCAAGGTTGGAGACGAAGCGGGACAGCTTGCTGAGCCTGTCGATGACAGACGCGTTCACGCTGAGGCTGGTCTTGAAGTAGACCAGGTTAGATTCCAGCTCATGGAGCTCGAACAGATCGTCCCTGCGGGTCACCCTGCGGATCGATTCCTCGATCGCCATCCTCTTAACTTCGATGTACTTCAGGTCCGCCTGGTAGTTCATGGCGATCCTGAACAGGATCTGGAGCATGAACCTGGTGCGGTTGTCCACATTGACCGTGTTGATGTACTTGTTCTTGCTGCCGGTGATGGTCAGGGCGAACAGCTCCTGCAGGGACACGGTGACGATGGCCGTATCCGTGATGGTGATCGACAGGGGATATGTGGTGAACTCCTCTCTGTTGTTCCTCCATTCGCGCGTAGGCGCGTCCACGAGGATGAGCGTGTACTTGGGCGAGACCTCCGTCCTAGAGCCTTCTTCATCGTCCAGAGCGGCCGTAAGGGCCTCCCTGTCGATCTGAAGGGCCCTCTGGACCTCGTCTATCTCTTCGGGAGACGGATTGACCAGGTTGATCCATACGTTGTCCTTGATGGCATCGGTCTTGACGGGCTTGCCGTCCTTCATCTCGTAGATCGTCATCATCCTCTTCTCACCCCTTCGCCGTCACATCACGAAAGATACTATCACGATGAGGAACACGAACAGCACCACGTTCGATACGCAGCCCGCGACGCTGTCGGTCATCTTCTTCCTGCGCTCCTCGTCCTCGATCCCGAACTTCTCGCCCAGCCAGTTTACCGCACCGGCGAATATGAAACCTCCGTCGAACGGATAGGCGGGCAGGGCGTTGGATATAGCCAGGAGGATGTCCAGCCAGAATATCCAATAGAGGAGGGACAGGAGCATCCAGAAGACCTCGCCGAGAGGCACCTCGTACCACCATTTCAGGTCGTCGGGTATGGGGTCGGAGCCGTTGAACGGCCCGGAGATGTACCCGAAGAACGAGGTCACGTACGAGTACGCTCCCGTGGCCCCGTAGAACGGGTTGGCAGCGCTGTCCAAGACAAGGCCGGGGGTGGTGAACGTCATCCCGCCGGTGGTGACGGACATCCCGATGTATGCGGACCCGTTCCTGCTGGAAAGGGTCACAGAGTGCTCGTCGGGGACGATGCCCGACACGTCGTCGGCAACGGGGACGGTCAGGACCGTGACCTGCTGCCCGGGGGAGAAGGAAGCCATGATGTCGAGGAAATCCTTGGTCGAGTGGATTGTGACGGTCTGCTCCTTGCCCTCGGAATCGGTGTATCTGAAACCGTACAGGAACGTCTTGGTCTCGATCCCCGAGGACATCGCCGGCGCGTCCTTCACTAGAGTGCGTATGAAGACGCCCATCTGGACCGCTTTGTCGGTGACCTTCTCTTCGCCCTTGTAAATGTAATGAATGTAGTACTGTTTCGTCGGATCCAACCTGTCATTCTTATCATTCTTGTCATCGATATCGACAGACACTTGTTTCCCATCGATTGTGGTCTTAGCTGCGATGACGTTCGTCTGGTCGAAACTAAACCCGACGATCAGTGCTGATGCAGGTATGTCTGCGATCAGCGCGGGAGAATCGGCATCGACCCTGTAGACGCCGGCACTGTCATGGTGATCTGTGCTGATGGCGCTGCAGCATCCCGCCAGGAGCAGGATGGCGATGATGGCGAAAACAGTGTTCACCGAGATCCCGGCAGTGTACATGTCCAGCTGCGCCTTCCTGGGCTTCTTGGACATGTCCTCCTCGTTGGGCTCGACGAACGCTCCCAAGGGGACCACGCCGTACAGCAGCCCTGACGAATCGACCCTTGCGCCGTTGGCGCGGGCCTGTATCCCATGGCCGAGCTCATGGACGACCATCGCGAAGAACAGGGCGACGATCCCGTAGCTCAGCGGAAGTATCGGATTGAAGCCGGGGATCGCAAGGGCATACTCGATCCCTATGCTGGAGCCGGATGAGATCCTCGAAGGCACCGCCAGCAAGGCGACGATGAGCATGTACATCATCAGGAAGAACAGCACGGCCGATACGGCTTTGGAGAAGAACCCGAATGCCGACCAGAACCTGGGGTACTTGGCCAAGCGGTCCATTGTCTTCATCCCCAGCTGGGTGCGTATCATTATGCAGGGGCCGTACTTGCACAGATGGTAGCGGCCGGCCTTCTCCGGATTCCTCCAGACCCATACCCATATCGGGACATAGATCACAGCCAGTATCAGAAGTACAATGTATGCCGTGTTCATAGGGCTCCCTCAACGCTCGGTAAACAATTCTGCTATAAATGGTGGACGGGATGCTCAAGCCAGAAATGCAGGAAACTGATGCATCCATCAGCGGACGACGTCGATGTCCTGCGAGACGAATTCGATGATCGCCGAGGCCCAGCCCAGCTTCTTCATCTTCACCGAAGGGTCGGACCCCTCCTTAGGATACGGGTTGAGCGCATCGAATCCTCTCAGGACCACCTTGCGGACGCCGAACTCCTGGCAGATGCAGACCGCCCTGTCGCCGTCGGTGAAGCCTCCGTAATTTGCGACCACTGTGTCGGGACGGGACTGCGTGGTCAGTATGACGGGGCCTTTGAACTCTGGCGCATAGCGCCGGACGAGGTCGACGTTGTCTCCGTGCGCATGGATGAACGTCAGCGATCCTCTGCGGCTGCATTCGATCTGGGCCTCGATCGGGCCGTCCAGGTCGGTGACGACCACCCCCGGGACGATGTCCAGGTCCATGAGCCTGCTGACGGCCGAGCCCGATGCGACGACAGTGCCCTCGGTGCCTTCAGACGATATCTCCTCTTCGAGGCAGGGCGCGCCGCCCATGACGGTGGCCGTGGACGAGAACATATGGCGGGCCTCGTCCTCTGTGACCAGGTCGGAATTCACGGTGACCGCTTTGAGGACCCTGGCGGAAGCCTCGTCGGATCCCCGGTCGTAGCCCATGTCCTCGAGTATCCTCTCGTAGACCGGCTCCCAATCACGATACTTCATGCTCTGCCTCCTCGATGCGGGTACGGGCCAGGAGGCGCCCTTTGATGAAGTTGCTCGAGATGGACATTACCACGCCCAGCACGATCTCGAAGATGCCTGTCTTCATGGACGCCTCGGTCTCGACGAAGCCGATGATCACATCCAGGATGCCCAATCCGACCATTCCGAGGCTGGCGATGGCCACCATGTCGAAGATCATGCGCAGCTTGACGGTACGAGACGTCTGATAGGTATGGATGACGACTCCGGCCAGATAGAACTCGAAGCCGATGACGATGGGCCATATCATGGCCGATGTGTACCTGAGCGTGCTCCCTGCGGTCGTGACGTTGTAGTAGTTGTTGATGTCCAGATAGTTCCATATGGCGCAGATGAACACCAGAGCCACTGCCAATGACAGGAATATCAGGCGCGTGGAGCCGTCGGTGATCGATGCCATGAACTTCTTCCGGAACAGGGCGAACCTCTCTCCCATGTTGTAGCCGTAGAGCAGCAGGACGATTCCGATGAAGCACACGGTGATGCTTCCGGACATCCCCGCGATGACGTTGATGTCATGGTCCTTGGCGTACACCAGCAGGGACGGCATGATGAAGAACAGCGACAGCAGGACTATGATGAAGCCCAACGGCACCAGGAACCTCTTCCTCTTGCCTGGGTCTGACATCATCTTGGTCAGGATGTACAGCGAGCCTTCCAGCCCGGGGGCCTGCTTGACGTAGACCTTCTTCACGGAGTCCACGTGGGCACGGGAGGATATAATCGGGTAGATGTACTCGTCCTCGGCCCCGTCTCCGACGAGGACCACGCTGTCGGGCTCGATCTCGTCCAAGACCTCCTCCAGCTGGGCCACCAAGGCCAGGTCGGAACGGTGGCCGACCTTCTCGTCGCCGCAGATGAGCGCCACATCGGCATCGTGTCCGTCCTCCTGGATCTCCAGGCAGACGCTCACAGCCGCATAGAGAGCGTTGAGGTCAGAATCCTCCGGGTCCGCGATGCCGAACGCAGTGGCGGCATCGAGGCAGTTCTGGACGCCTACGACGGGGGTGTTCACCTTCCCCTTGACGCCGAAATCGTCGTCCCTGTCGACGACCAGGACCAGAGTCTTCCTCATGAGCAGGTGGAGAACGTCGCCGGTAATAAGGTTGCGCGTCGCCCTCTTCGGTTCATGGCGAACTCGGGCGCCGAAGGCTCGCAACAGTTATAGGCGGGATGAGGATTAGGTCGGTCCCATGAGGGTCAGATGGCACGGGCATTCCTGCTTCGAGTTCAGCGACGGGTCCGTCACCGTTGTGGTGGATCCCCACGACGGGCGCACATTGGGCATCAAACCGCCCTGCGCCTCAGCGGACGTGGTGCTGATGACCCATGACATCTACGACCACACAGCCTCGCGCGTCATCAAAGGGACGCACAAGGACCACCTGGCGACCATCGGAGAGTTCACCGAGGCAGGGATGGCCTTCGAGGGCCTCCCCAGCTTCATGGACAATATGAGAGGGGAGGAGCGCGGAGTCAACTCCATGTACCTGTTCGAGATGGACGGCATATCGATCTGCCACTGCGGGGACATAGGCTGCATCCCGGACCGCGAGGTCATAGAGAAGATTAGGGGGGTGGACATGCTGTTCGTGCCCACAGGCGAGATGTTCACGCTGCCCATGCCCCAACTGAAAAGGTTCCTGGAGCTGGTGAACCCCAACGTCATCGTCCCGATGCACTACAGGGTCGGGGGGCTCTCCATCCCGCTGAGCCCGATAGACACATTCCTCGACATGATTCCCGAGGAGGCCGTCGACTACATGGGGAACGAGGTCGATGTCTGCAGAGAGGACATCGACGGCATGAAACAGTGCTGGGTGTTCGACCGCTGAGCTTTGCAGCAACACATCGGCTCGCGCTCGGCCGCCTGTCCCGTCAGTAGAGAGCGAGACCGTCCTCGATCTTCCCCATCTCGATGGGCGTGGTCTCGTCTCCGACGACCGCTCCCTTGGAATTGGCGATGAGCCCGGCTCCGACCATGTGGCCGCCGTGGTTCACAGAAGATCTCACGGCCTCGACCTTGAGCACGCTCATGATGAGGTCCAACTCTTCGTCGGTGGCGTCCATGTGGCAGACGCAGCCTTTGTTGGTGGCTGCGCAGACGGACCCCACGGTGTTGCATCCGGCTATCGAAGAGAGCACGACCTCGACGCCGAAGGCATCGGATATCTCGTCGGCCGCAGCCTTGCCGTACTCGGGGCTGACGATGGCGCCCTTGTCGTTCACGAGGATGTTGTTCCCTGCTGCGTTCAGAGAATCGTCCAGGAGGTGCACTGGGATGGAAGCTTCGATGGCCTCGATCTCCCTGGCATCTGCCAGCCCGGACATGACCGCGCAGCTGGAGTTGACCGCCATCAGCGAGCCTATGACATGCGCTCCGGCGATCGTCACTTTAAAGGATTTGACGCCGAGCGCCCCCTCCACAGCCCTTTCGAACTCGGAGGAGGCGTCGGCCGGAATGAATGCGAAGCTCTCGTTCGCGGCCGCGAACACCCCTATGTTAGGGTTTCCCGAATGGCGAGAGAGCCTCATCATGGTATCACTCCGCCAGCGAGACTTCGACGAGGCCGTCGTCGTACTTGACCGCTTTCACGGTGATCTTGGAGGGCGGGTTGCGGATCCCGTTCTCCCAGATCTTGTCGTTGACGCTGGCGTCGATCCAGACGTTGTCAGAATCGACCTTCATGTGCCTCATGACGATCTCCCTGACCTCTTTGACGGCGCGGTTGGCCCTGCGGGTGCGGGGGGCCTGCTTGGTCTTCCTCAGGGGGATGACCATGATTCTCTCGAATTCGTCTGCCATCTAAATCACTCCTTGATCTTGCTCATGCGCCAGGACCTTCTCTTAGGGTGGTGCAGGAACTGCCTGTTCGTTCTGATCATGACCCAGGCGGGAACACGGCGGTTCTGGTTGACCTTCTTGTTGAGCCTGGCTTTCATTGCGGGGGCCTTTGTGCTTGACATGATTATCTCCTCTCTATGGTGATCTCCCTCTTCTGAGGGACGATCTGCCCTAGGATGTTCCTCAGCATGGTGTCGTCGATGACTCCCTGCAGCCTGCCGCTCTGGGCCAGCTGTATGAGCTGCATCTCGACAGATTCAGCCATCTGCGGGTTGGCAAGCCTTATGTTGGCGAGCCTGTCCCTGGCCTCGGGCGTGAGGATCTGCCTCATGATGTTCTGCTTCTGCATCTCCATCCTTCTGGCCTGGTCCTCCTGAGCCGCTTGGGATTGGGCCTGCTGCTGGAGCTCGGCCATCCTTCTCTGTCTGATCGCTTCCAATTCAGGGTCTTCCATGCTGATGCCTCCTCAGGCCTTCATCTCGTCATAGACCTCTTTGGCGGTGTTGTCCAGGAGGGACTGTCCGGCAGGACTGATGGCACGGCCCTCCTTGTCTTTGGAGACAAGGTAGCCTGCGGCCTCGAGCTGCATCATGCACTTCCTGGCGATGTTGCGGCTTCCCTTGACGGCGCGGTTGGGCATGGATCCCTTGTCGGCGAAACCGCCGTACTCGGCGGCGAGCCTGGAAGAGCCCATGGGCCCTTTGACGTACAGCTTTCTCATGATCGAGGCGGCCCTGTTGTACCACCAGTCGTCCTGCGTAGGACCTCTCTCTGTGTGCCTGCCGGTCTTCACGAACTCAGCCCACTCAGGGGGAACGATGTTGGGGTTCTCCTTGAGCTTCTGGGCCGTCTTGAGTATGAGCTGCTCGGCAGGAACGTCGTAGACGGTTACCATATTGATACCTCGCATCGCCCCGCGTCTGGAACGCAGGAGCAATAACAGGAACGGTGTAACCCGATTAGGTATATAAGCGTTGCTAGAAGAGCAAAACCTCTGGCCACATGGCCGTCAAATCCCACACGTTCCGCCCCATGGCGCCCGTGCGGCCTGAGAGAGCAACTCCCTCCACGGCAGAGAACCGGCAAATGCCGGAACCTGAACTCCGTGACTGCCCCGAGGCCGTCAATGTATATGAACATGACTCAACGCCTTCTGTCCGATCGGCCCGATTGTCGGAGAGTTTCGGAAATCAACATAAACGATGCTCTGCGATTTACCTGCATGACTGAAGAGAACAGATTCTGCGTCGTCTGCGGGGCGAATCTCCCGGAAGGCTCGATGTTCTGCCCGGACTGCGGCGCATCCGTGAGCGGAGATGCCCCGTCCAGGAGCTTCTCAAGGAACGTTGCAGGCCCGGTCAAAGGCGGGAGCGCTATCGTCCCGGTCTTCATCCTCGTCTACGGAGCGATCGGACTGATAATCGGCCTGTTGGAACTGGCCGATTCCATCGTGATAGACCAGGCCTCGTACCAGGCCATTATCGACAATATCAACAAGGCCATGATCGATTACGGAATGGACCCCGTCCAGATCCTCCCAGAATGGACCGACTCCACCAAGCTGCTCCTGATCACGTCAGCGGTCTTCGGCACCCTCAGCCCCCTGGCGGCCCTCGGAAGCTACTACTTCTGCTACAAGACAGGTCCCAAGAAGAAGGCCGTCCAGCTGTGCATCGCAGCCACCGTACTGATCCTCGGACTGTGCGCCTTCTCCATCTATTTGACGTTCGCCATACCGTGCTTCATCATCGGCGCGATCATGAGCTACCTGCTGAACAACAGCTCCGACGTCTTCGCGATGTGATTCCATGAGCGGAAGCAGATGCCAGAACTGCGGGACCATGGTCCCTGCCGGCGCGGCCAAATGCCCATCCTGCGGGGAGCCCTTCGAAGGATTCGGAGCCTCAGCTGCGGACACGATGTACTACGGGAGACAGGGCTTCGGCAAGCGCCCGGACAACCTGGGCCCCATGCCGAAGCTGATCCTGGCCTACGGAATCCTTGCCTTGGCCCTGGGGCTTCTGCTGCTCGCAACATCGACGGCTGCCGACGGCAACTGGGGCAAGATCGCAGGAGGCGACGGGAAGTACTACGGGATGACCCTGGGCGAATTCAAGTCGATGGTCGTCCTGCTCGGGTCCGTCTTCGCCGCCAGCGGCGCATGCGCAGCCGTTTCCGGGTTCCTGTCCGGAAGGCGCGTCATGTTCATGCCCAGCTTCGCGCTGTGCACCCTCTCGGCCATCCTGGCGCTGGCGACTTGCATCGCAGACAAAGGGATGATCGTCCTGGGCCTGCTGCTCTTCATCGTAGGGGTGTTCATGGCCAACAGGATCCGCGTCAACAGGGACAGCTTCTCCAGCTGATCCCCGTCCGGCTTCTTCCTCGGCCGTCCCCTCATGGGGCGGCCACAGCTTCTATCAGCGCTTGGAAAAGGATGCCCGCCCCGCGCATTCCCCGCCGGGGCAGGCGGCAAATGGTTTCTCAGTCTATCTCCACGTGCTCGCCGGTGACCATGAAGTGGACCTTCTCGGCCATCTTGCAGCAGTGGTCTCCGACCCTCTCGATGAACTTGATCACCGAGATGTAGTAGGTGCAAACGTCGGCGCTGTCGGGGTTCTGCCTGATGAAGGCGATGATATCCTCCAGGTCCTTGCGCATGTTCCGGTCCAGGTAATCGTCCATCTCGGAGATCTTGTCCAGCCCGGAGATGCCCCTGCCCTCGAAGGCTCCCACCACCAGCTTCACCATCCTCGCAGCCACCTCGCCCAGAGGCTGAATGAGGCTGACCGGGGGGTACATGGGCTTGTCGGCAAGGTACTTGGTCGCCTTGGCGATGTTGTAGCTGTACTTTCCGATCCTCTCGAGATAGGTTATCGACTTGAGGATGGCCGTCACGGTCCTCGCATCTACCGCGGTGGGCTGGTAGATCGTCAGGATCCTGACGGCATCCTCTTCTATCCCTTCGTCCAGAGCGTCCAGCTGCCTGAATTCCGCCTCTACGGAGTCGGCCAGCTCGACGTTCCCGTCCACGAAAGCTGCGACCGACTCGTCGATCATCCTGCATGCGATGTCGCACATCTTCACTGTCTCTGCGACCAGCTCATCAAGGTCATCTATGAACTTCTTCATGCCATCACCCGAACCTTCCGGTGAGGTAGCGCTCCGTGAGCTCTTCGCCGGGCTTGCTGAAGATCTGCTCGGTCTCCCCGAACTCGACCATCTTGCCGAGGTACATGAACCCGGTGTAGTCGCTGATGCGGGAGGCCTGCTGCATGTTATGGGTGACAATGGCCACCGTGTAGTCCTTCTTGAGCTCCACGGCCAGGTCCTCTATCTTCGATGTCGCTATGGGGTCCAGGGCTGAGGTGGGCTCGTCCATCAGGATGACCTCGGGATTGACCGAGATAGCCCTTGCGATGCACAGCCTCTGCTGCTGCCCTCCAGAAAGGGCGAGGCCGAAAGACCCGAGACGGTCCTTGACCTCGTCCCAGAGGGCCGCCTTCCTGAGGGACTCCTCCACTATGGCGTCGAGCTCCTGCCTGTTCGTTATCCCGTGGAGCTTGGGCCCGTAGGTGATGTTGTCCCTGATGGTCATCGGGAAGGGGTTCGGCTTCTGGAATATCATCCCGACCCTCTTCCTCACCTCGAGGACATTGCAGTCCGGCGCGAAGATGTCCTTGCCGTCGAACTCCACCGTCCCCTCCGCCTTGCACCCGGCGACCAGGTCGTTCATCCTGTTCAGGGTCCTGAGGAGCGTGGACTTCCCGCATCCGGAGGGCCCGATAAGGGCTGTGATCTTGTTCTTCCGTATCGGCATGCTCACGTCGAAGAGAGCCTGCTTCTCGCCGTACCAGAGGTTCAGGTTCCTGACCTCCATGGCGTTGACTTCATCCATTGTAACTCACCACCTCAAGTTCTTCGAGCACCTGTACCTGATAAGGGATGCCAGACCGAACATTATCAGGACCAGTATCAGCAGGACCAGGGCGGTCCCGTACTGGGCCGTGGTGGAGTTCGGGACCTCCATCGTCAGATAGTACAGGTGGAACGGCAATGCCATGACGGGCTCGAACAGCCCGCTAAGGCCCACGGTGGTGGAGATCGCCACTGTCGCCGTGAGCATGATCGGCGCGGTCTCTCCGGCCGCGCGGCCCAATCCTAGGATGGACCCGGTCATGATGCCGCCCATGGCTGCGGGCAGGATGACCTTGGCTATGGACTGCCACTTGCTGGCGCCCATGGCCATTGATGCTTCCAAAAGGTCTCCGGGGACGGCACGCACTGACTCCTCGGTGGTCCTGATTATGACCGGCAGGATCATGGAGGCCAGGGTTATGCACCCGCCTATCAGGGAGTAACCCCACCCGGCCGCCACGACGAACACCGACATGCCGAACAGCCCGAACACGATGGACGGAGTCCCGTTCAGGGCATTGATGGCGTTCCTCACCAGGGAAGAGACCTTCCCGTTGGAGGCGTACATGGCGAGCCAGACGCCGGTGATCATGCCCAAGGGGAGCGCGATGGCAGCTGTCCCGAGGATGAGCTCTATGGTCCCGATGATGGCTGGAGCTATGCCTCCCGCCTTCCCTCCGCGGCTGGGAGCATCGGTTATGAAATCGATGGTCAGCGCGGGAAGCCCGTTGGACACGATGTCGTAGATCATGTATGCCAAGATCGCCAGGATGAATCCGACGCAGACGGTAATGAGGCCGAAGGACAGCTTCTCCATGACCAGAGGGTTGCTCCTGCGGGATGCGAGCTTGGACACGGCCGCATAGGCCGCTGCAAGGACCGCTGCGATAGCGAAGGCCCTGATGCCCTCCATGAACAGCGAGAGCATCATGGACACGAAGACCAGGATGATCGCGGACTCCGCGATGCGGATGGCGATGCCCCTGTAGGCGACGAGGGCATCCTTCACGCTTGCCGGGATGATGTCAGGGATCCTGCGCTTCTTGGAGCCTTCGAGCCCTATCCTCCTCTTGTTGGCATCGATGATCCTTCTGGCGATGAGGTTTATCGCCACGACCATGACCATCAGTATGAACGCGAGCAGGAACAGAGCGGAGTAATGCACGCTCCCGATGACCACATCGGGCATCTCGAGCGCAATGGAAGCGGTCATCGTCCTGATTATCGAGAATATGTTGTAGAACGGCTCTGGAATGACGGCTCCGTTCCCCGCCACCATGATGACCGCCATGGTCTCCCCCATGGCCCTTCCGATGCCGAGGATGACCGCCGCAGACACTCCGGAGATCGATGCGGGAAGGACCACCTTGCGGATGGTCTCCCACCTTGTCGCGCCCATGGCGAGGGATGCCTCGCGGTAAGACATGGGCACGGCCTTCAGGGCATCGTCTGACACGGACATGACCGTGGGCAGCGCCATCAAGCCCAGCATCAAAGAGGCCGCCAGCCAGCATGCTCCGGATGCATTGTCGGGGAACAGCTCCATTATCAGGGGGATCAAGACCGTCATCCCGATGAACCCGTAGATGACGCTTGGGATCCCAGCGAAGATCTCGCAGGCAGGCTTCAGTATGTTGCGGACCCTGTCCGAGGCAATCTCGGAAAGGAATATGGCCGCGCCTATCCCGAGCGGGATGCATATCACCATCGATCCGGCTGTGACGAGGATTGTTCCCAGGATGATCGCCGCAGCGCCGTACCTCTCGGTGGCCGGCGACCATACGGTCCCGAAGATGAAATCCAGGATCCCGACCTGGGAGATGGCATCCCAGCTGTTATGCAGTATGAACCAGATTATGAAGAAGATCGCCGCGACCGACTCTAAGGCCAGCACGGTGAGAACGAGTTTGACGACCCCGTCTCTGTCCTTGAGGGCCTTGACGGCCTTGGAGGCCGCCGGCCCTGAGGCGCATCCGACGGGGGTCGCAGTCTTGGAACTCATCATCCGACCTCAGAGGATCGAGACGTAGCCTTCCTCAGTGACTGCCTTCTGGCCTTCAGGGCTGAGGATGTAATCGATAAGGGCCTGTGCGGTTGCAGAGGGCGTTCCCTTGGTCACGAGGATGAGAGACCTGGTGATCTCGTATGTCCCGTCTTTAGTGGTGTCGACGCTGGCCTGGACACCGTCGACGGAAGCGACGATGACATCGTCGGTGAGGCCGGAGATGTAGCTGAGGCCGACGTATCCGATGGCTCCCTTCGAGGTGTTCACAGCCTTGGCCATGTTCCCGTTGGAGTCGGTGGACTGGTATGCGGACATGATCGTGTCGTAGTCTGCGGAGTACTTGGTGGCGAGCGCCTCGTTGAAGCAGTCCCTGCTTCCGGACCCGGACTCACGGACGATGCATGAGATCTTCAGGTTGTTTCCTCCGACCTGATTCCAGTTGGTGTACTCGCCAGCGTAGATCTTGGCGATCTGCTCGAGAGTGAGGTTTGTCACTCCAGCATCCTTGTCGATAATTACTGCAACAGCATCTTTGGCGATGGTCACGGGGATGAGGCCGGCTTCGACCTCAGAAGTCTTCAGGTCCCTGGAGAGCATACCGATGTCGTTGACGCCATCGATGCAGTTCTTGGCTCCTGAAGAGGAGCCGCCGCCGGTGACGTTGAGCTTCGCATCCTTGTACTGCTCGGCGATAAGGTTCATGACCGGAAGGACGGTCGTCGAACCAGTGATTGTAAGCGTCGGCTTGGAGCTGTCGTTGTTGTTGCCACTACTGATGGCATAAATGCCGACAGCTGCAACCACGATGACTATGACCGCTCCGATTGCTAGATATTTCTTGTCCAAGGTTTTTGCACCTCGGTATCCATGTAATCGTGGTCTATGTATATAGTTAGTCGAATTATTTTCTGGAGATATATCTATGCTATATACAAATCAATATTCTATATATCAATTTACAGACATTATTAGACTGAAAACGGTTGCCGAACTGCGACATTCAGAAAAAACAAACTACTACCGCCCCTTATCGAACTAGATACCAATCTGGTGTAGGACTCCCGACGGCACCTGAAGATCTATGATCATGGCTTATCATTACTAAACAGCCTATAAAAGACAAGAAACGACTCTGCGAAATCCTATCAAAGATCTGGTTACAGCGATTCGGATGAGGCATCCGAATGCAAATCCAAGCATGAGGACCAGACTTAGGCCATGATTTGCATCAATAAACTCCATTGTATTCAACAGAATCTATATAATTAATATAGATAGATATATATTATTGATATAATCTTTATATCTTAATGCCTCATCAATCCACTGTGGACATCAGAAAAATTCAGATCACTGGCGGATCGTCATTCATGATCACCCTTCCCAAGGATTGGGCCGACTCCGTCGGCCTGAAGAAGAACGATCCCGTAGGCCTCCTCCCCCAGGCGGACGGCAGCCTTATGCTGTATCCTGGAGGCGAGCAAGCGGTACATGAGGGCACCAAGAAAGTCATCTCCGCCGACGGCCAGGATGACCCGGATTTCCTGTACAGGCAGCTTGTCGGCGCATATATCGCCGGGCATGCGTCCATAGAGATCGTGTCCAAGACAGAAATCCCAAGCTCCGTGGCCAACATCGCATCGTCGTTCACTCAGACGGCCATCGGCCTGGAAATCATGGAGGAAAGCGACGACCGCGTGCTCATCCAGGACCTAATGGACCAGAAGGAGATGAGGCCCTCCAAGTCCGTGGAGAGGATGAAGGTCCTTGTCAGGAACATGCTGAACGATGCCCTCGATTCGCTGGACTCCAAAGACCCGAGCATACTCAGGAACTACCAGGAGAGGGACAGGGATGTGGACAGGCTCGACTGGCTTGTATCCAGGCAGGTCAACATCCATCAGAAGGACATGACCATCTCCAAGAAGATGGGGATGGACCTCTGCGAGATCTCCCGTTGCGCGACGATTAGCAGATCCATCGAGAGAATCGGGGACCACGCCGTCCTCCTTGCGACCAACCTCATCCCGGTCATCGAGAGCGGATTCCCCACGCTGGACAAGAAGATCCTGTCCGCCGGAAGGGAGGCGGTCAGGCTGTTCACTGATTCCGTCGCCACCTGGTCAAACAGGGACATGGCCGCCGCGAACGCTTGCATCGAGCGCGGAGAGGAGCTTGTCCGTCAGGCCTTGGCCATAGGAGACATCGATGATGCGGTCGACGAGAGGACTGCCGTCGCCGCAGAGCTCATAGCAGGCAGCGTCAAGAGGGTGACCGAATATTCGATGGACATCGCAGAGATCGCCATCAACTCGGCGATGGACCAGTAAACGGTAGTCAGAAGGCCTTATCAAACAGTCCGTGGTTAAGGGATAACGTGAAGTTCGTCGTCGCCATAACGGGCGCATCCGGCGCCATCTACGGCATCAGGCTCCTGCAGGAGCTACCCGGAGAGAAGATACTCGTCATGTCGGACACCGCGAAGGCGATCATCCCCGTGGAGACCGGCTATTCTGTCGAAGAGGTCTCTGCGATGGCCGACGAGACCTACGACGACGGCCAGATGTGGGCTTCGATAGCATCCGGCAGCTACAGGTACGATGCGATGTTCGTCGCCCCCTGCACCGAATCCTCTGTGGCGAAGTACGCCTGCGGCATCGGCGACACACTCATCAGCAGAGCGGTTGCGGTCTGCATCAAAGAGGGCAGAAAGCTAGTCCTCGTGGTGAGGGAGACCCCCAAGAGCGCCATAATGCTCGAGAACGAGCTCAAGCTCGCCCGCCTGGGAGTCACGATTTTGGATGCCAACCCCGGGTTCTACCCGAAGCCGAAGACCGTCGAGGACATGGTGGACATAGTCGTCGGCAGGGCCCTCGACCAGGTCGGCATCGACCACGGCCTGTACAGAAGATGGGAACGATCTCAGAGCAGCACGTCCAGCTCCCTGAAGAACGCCAAGGTCTCACCGATGTCCATCGCGCCGCCGTACGACATAAGGATGTACTTCTCCCTCGATGACAGCACGAGCATCCCGTTCTGACGGAACCCGCTGCGCTCGTAGAACCTGACGCGGCGCGCGCGGACCTCGGCATCCTCTCCCTCCGGTGGCTCAACGTCGACGAATATCTTCTCGCCCGGATGCTCCGACTTCAGGAGCTCCAGGACCTTCGACCCGTAGCCGCATCCGCGGAACTCCGGATCCACTGACATATAGAGCAGGAAGAACCCGATGTCAGACGCGATGGTGTAGATGAAGCCCCGGAACCCGCCGTCGTCGATGACGCGGAAACCGCAATCGTAGTCCGAGTAGGACAGGAGCTTGCCGAACTGGTAGCGCTCGATGCGCGGGAAGGTGGAGAAGTAGAGATCCTCGATCCTGGCGAGCTCGGAATGCTCCGGCGGCCTCAGCGATACCATCAGGGACCCTTCCGAAAGCGATGACGGACAGGACCTGGAGCTTCGGATCCAGGGAGGCCTCGCGCTTCACGGCGTCCTGGGCCTGCCCGTCCCCGCAGCTCCTGAGCCTAATCTGGATCCAGCAGCTGCCGAGGCCAAGGTCCTCGGCCTCCAGCTGCATCATTATCGACGCGATGGATGCGTCCTCGGTCCATACGTCGCAGACGTTCGGGTCGGCGGCTACGATGACCGCGAAAGTAGCAGTCTCCAGCGCCGCTGTGGAGGAGTCCCTGCACAGCGCCAGGCGCCTGATCAGGCCGATGTCCTCCACGGGCACGAGGACGACGTCCTTCAGATTCCTGGAGGAAGGGGCCAGACGGCCCGCCTCCAGGATGGATCTCGTCTCCTCTTCCGAAAGGGGAACGTCGGAGAAGCGCCTGCAGGTCTTCCTCGATGCCGCCAAGTCCAGGAACGGCATGGTCACTCCAGCAGGATGGCGGGCCTTCCGGGGGATGCGGCGCGGGCCTTGTTCTGGGGATCGTAGAGGTCAGGAGCGTCTGCGGACAGGACCTCCACCTCCAGCCCGGTCTCGTCCGACAGGAATCCCTTGGCCGAGGAGAGCAGGGCAAGCTCGTCAGTCTCGTACAGAGGGCGCTTCGCCTCGACAGTCGACCGAGGGAACTCGATGGCGACCTTCTTGGCCATCTCGGAAGCGGCCTTGCCGTTCTTCTTTATGGCCTCGTCGGACATGCACGCCTTGGTCAGGTCGGGCACGGTGAGCTTCCCGTCAGCCATCATGGCGGCGGCCTTCCTCATGACCTCCTTCTTCCATCCGGCAGAGGTGTACAGGACGATCCTCCTGGGATCGATGCCAGCGATCTTCCTTATCTCGGTGATGTCGGACATGACATCGCGGATGAGGTTCTCCCCGTACTCCGAAGTTGCGGAGATCATGGCGAGGTCCGCCTCTGGCAGCTGCCCAGCGGAGACCAGCCCCTCGAACCCGGCGGACTCCCAAAGCTCCTCGGCGGTGTGCGGGGTCACGGGCATCATGGCCTGGATCCAGATCTTCAGGGCGGCCTTCACGGTCTCCCTGTTGCTGCCTCCGCGCCTGGAGTACCACTTGATGTCATTGTACATGTCGAAGTAGACGACGGTGGTCATCTGCCTGAGGTCGTACTTGTCCATGGCCTCGCGGATCTCGCTGATGTGCGTGTTGAACCTGGACATCAGCCATGCGTCCATCTCCCCTGCGGAGGCGTCGGACTCGGAGGCGATCATGTCCTGGACCGCGCCGAAAATCCTGTCGACCCTCTGGCGGTATGTCAGGACGGTGTCCTCGGACCATTCCACGTCCACGAACATCGATGCAACGTGGGCGTAGTAGAGCCTCATGGCGTCTACGCCGAACTTGGCGGCCGCTCCGGGGATGGGCTGGGCCCCTCCCTTGGACTTGGAGATCTTGTCGCTGTTCTTGCCGGTGACGTACCAATTGACGATGATCCCCTTGGGGCGCATCTCCTCGGGGAGGATGGCCGCGTGGTTGAACAGGAACACGGGGAAGTGGACGGTCATGTGCTCTTTCCCGCCCAGGTTGATGTCCAGGGGGTACCAGTAGAGCACGTCCTTCCTGATCTTGTCCAGAAGCTCCTCGGAGATGCCGGTCTCTCTGGCGACATCCCTGATGTTCCCATTGCCCAAGGCCACGTAGTCGAAGAACGCCTCTGTCATCTGGTCCGGCACGATCTGCTTCGTGTTGGCGTAGAGCGAGATGGTGTAGTAGATCGGATAGAGGGTGGAGTCCGAGATGGCCTCGATGATCCATTTGTCGTCGAAGGGGAACCTGGTCCCCAGCCAGTTCCCGAGCCTGACACATGCCCTCTCCCTGAACCAGTCCAGTACCCCATGGACGTTCTCGGCGTACTCCGGCGGGATGATGTTCATGGCATTGCAATGCTCGTCAGCGATGCGCGTGAGCTCCGGGTCGGCGTAGTTGATGAACCACTGGTCGTCGATCCTCCTGATGTGGACCCTGCGGCCGCACCTGCAGACGACCTCCTCGGTCAGATCGTGGAATGTCTCCGCCTCTCCGGCGTCGATCATGGCCTGCTTCATCTTGTCCTTGGCCTCCTCGACGCGCATCCCAGCATAGGGCCCGCAGACAGCCTTCATGCGCCCCATGTGGTACCCGTCCTTGTAGACCTGCTTCTTGGCGTCCACGAGGCGGGGGTCGCCGGGCTTCTCGATGCCCATCTTGCCTATGACGTCCTTGGCAGGGAAGTCTCCGTATCCCTTCATCTCGATGATCGATATGGGCACGACGGAGTCTATCAGCTCCTGGGACAGCCCGTATTTCTCCTTGAGGGCAGGGTCATTCTTCACGGCCTCGAGGGAGATCCAATCGTCCGGGGCGTCGGACGGGACGGATGTGACCAATCCAGTGCCGACATCGGGGTTGCAGAACGTCGCGGGGAACACGGGGATCTCGTGATGGATCATGGGGGCCTCGCACATCCAGCCGATCATCTCGCTGCCGGGGATGCTGCCGGCATCCTCGATGCCGTCCTTCTGGAGCTTCAGCTTCTCGGCGGCCTCGGGGGATACGATCCATGTCTCGCCGCCCTTCCTGATCCTCCTGTACTCTACCTCAGGGTTCACCCAGAAGCACACCTGCCCGTACACGGTCTCGGGCCTGAGGGTGGCGGCCACGAGGAACTCGTCCCCGTGCCTGAACTTCAGGAGCACGTACTCCTGAGTCTCGGCCTTGCCGCCTTTGGATATGTCGGTCTCTGAGGGATCCACGGCGACCGGCCCGCAGCTGGGGCATGCAGGGGCGTAATAGGGCTTCTGGATGAGGTATCCCTTCTCGTTCAGCTTCCTGAACTGCCACTGGATGAACTTGGCGTAGTCGGGGTACAGGGTGCACGTGAACCTCCTCCAATCGGCAAGGAACCCGAACCTCTTCCAGTACTCGGACACGTAGACATCGTTGAAGAACTCCACAACGGACATGGGGTCCTTGAGCTCCTCCAGCTTCTCCTGGGGGCATCCGTTCCTCAGGAGATAGTTGATGGTCTTCTCGTCCCCGCGGGCGATCTTGTTCGCCAGACTGATCCCGCCGTTCCCGGTGGCGTGGGTGCCGACGGGGAACAGGACGTTGTGGCCGGTCATACGCTTGTACCTGCCAATCGCATCGACATAGGTGTATCCGCGGAGATGGCCGACATGAAGGTATCCTGTGACTCCGGGATATGCGAAGATTATCATGAACTTGGGCTTGCCGTCGATCCTCTCGGACTCGTTCAGGTGGGCCTCCTGCCACCGGGCCTGCCATTTTGCTTCCATGGAGCTGTAGTCGTTTGCCATGAGATCCCTTTCTCTATACGTGCGCGTATAAACAAGGTTGTTAAATAGATTCTGAAAAAGGGCATCCGGGCCAGATGTGCTGAAGGATGAGGGCCGATGACGCAGGCTGCGGGGCTCCGGATAGCCTGCGACAGACTCCGCCGAGGTCACGCCTCGGACGTCCTGTCTTACGCTGGTTTTTCTGCCATACATATGTATTACATGCTTCCAGATAGCATGGTTTTTGTATCAAAAACGCATGAACAGGGATAGGATGCATGCAGATTTCCTCCGATTAATCGGTAAAAACTGCAATGATTCCCCAAAACTATCATTTTTTGAAGAAAAACCATGTAAGACAACCGCCTTACAACGTAAGACAATCATTATATACCACACACGCATTAGCATCATACAAGCAAGACGGCAATGGATGGGAATGCCGTGATTGCTAGGGAAAGGAATGCGGATGACTGACGACGGATTCAAGATCACGCTCAGGATGGGAACCGATGAAGCCCAAGAACTCGAGGACTTCATGGGAGAGCGCGACATCGAGAACAAGTCTGTCTTCATCCGCGATGCCATAAAGTGGTACATGGCGCACTACGATGCGCCGGATGCCCCGGCCGTTCCCGAAGGCGGGATCTTCGTCCGCCTCAGCGACATGCAGATGGATGTCCTCAGCCAGCTGGTCCAGCGCGGACTGTGCCTGGACGAGGAGGAGTTCATCCGCAAGTGCGTCCTTGAGAAGATCGTCCCGAAGACGATCGAGGAGGAGGCCTACGCCGAATCCTTCAGGACAGCACAGCAGAACGCTGCTCTCAAGTGAAGAAAAGGATGGGAAATCGCATCCGTGGCCAGATGGGAACGGCACTGCCGTGGTCCCGGATGCATTAAACATGTTAGGAAGTCAAGAAGATCGAAGGGTGATGCACAATGACGGCAATCGGAACGGAACACATGGCACCGCGCATCGCGGTGGTCGGAGTCGGCGGAGCGGGATGCAACGTCGTCGGCTCATTCTACGGTTCGCTCTGTCCAGTGGACACCATAGCGATCAACACCGACAAGGATGCGATGCACAGGATCGACGCCGACCGCAAGATCTACATCTGCAAGGAGGTCCTCAAGGGAGAGGGCGCCCACGGAGATGCGGAGGTCGGCAAGAAGTGCGCGGACATCCACAGAGAAGAGATCAGGGAAGCCCTGGCAGGCTACGACTTCGTCTTCGTCGTCGCAGGGCTGGGCGGAGGCACTGGAACGGGTGCCGCGTCCGTCGTCATCGACATCGCCAGGTCTCTGAGCATCGTCACGTTCGCAGTCGCGATCAGCCCCTTCTCCTTCGAGGGAAGGAGGAAGGAGGTCGCGAGAGAAGGATACAGGCACATCAGGGCCGTGTGCGAGCACACTATCCTGGTGGACAACGACCTGGTCCTGGCCAAGATGCCCGAGCTCACCATGAGCAAGGCCTTCAACGAGGTCAACAGGAGCATCAGGAAGCACGTCATGGACTGCATCTCCAGGATGGAGGCGGTCGTCGATGAGCGCACGGCAGGAAAGGAGCCGGTGCCCGTGGACGACGGCGCAGAGAAGGTCGGATACCCGATCGACGTGCTCATCCAAGCCTGAGCAGGCAAACACGATTATCTCCCCCAGGCAGGAGGGCGCCGCCCTCCTGCCATTCTATCTTCCGGGACGTGCCCGGACGTTTCTTCAGCCGCTGGATGAGGGGTCCTTCGTTCAGGAGCCCGATTCCGTCGCCGTGCGAAGCATTAAAGCGATTGCACCGATGCGATACCGATCGATATGAGCATGTTCGACAAGCGCAACCTCTCGATGATGATGGACCTCTACGAGATGACCATGTCCAACGGGTACTTCCTCGAGGGCAGCAACGATGCCAAGGCGACTTTCGACGTGTTCTTCAGGAAGGTCCCGGACAACGGGGGGTTCGCCATATTCGCCGGCCTGGAGCAGGTTGTCGAGTTCGTGGAGAACATGAGGTTCGGCCCCGAGGACATCGAATACTTCAGGTCGCTGAAGATGTTCGACGACAGGTTCCTCGATTATCTGAGGGACTTCAGGTTCAAAGGCGACATATGGGCGTTCGACGAAGGGACAATCGTCTACCCCAACGAGCCGGTCCTCGTCGTCACCGCCCCGATGATAGACGCCCAGCTGGTGGAGACCGCCGTCCTGGCGCAAATCAACCACCAGTCCCTGATAGCGACGAAGACCCGCAGGATAGTCCGCGCGGCCCAAGGAAGGGGCGTGTCCGACTTCGGAGCGAGGAGAGCGCACAACATGGATGCCGCCGTTTACGGGGCCAGAGCGGCCTATATCGGCGGAGCGGGGGGCACGGCCACCGTCCTGTCGGGACAGATGTTCGGGATACCCGTCAGCGGCACGATGGCCCATAGCTGGGTGATGTACCACGATTCCGAGTACGACGCGTTCAAGAGGTATGCGGAGATCTATCCTGACGACACAGTCCTGCTGATCGACACTTACGATGTGCTGAGGACGGGGACGCCCAACGCCATCAGATGCGCCAAGGAGGTGCTGGAGCCCATGGGCAAGCGCCTGAAAGGCGTCCGCCTTGACTCGGGGGACCTGGCCTACCTGACCAAGGAAGTCAGGAAGATGCTGGACGAAGAAGGCATGGAGGACTGCAGGATAATCGCGTCCAACAGCCTCGACGAGTACTCTATCCAGTCCATCATAGAGCAGGGCGGGAGGATCGACGCCTTCGGCGTCGGCGAGAGGCTCATAACCTCCAAGAGCGACCCGGTGTTCGGCGCCGTCTACAAGATAGCCGCCATCGAGAAGGACGGCGTCGTCAGGCCGACCATCAAGATCTCCGAGGCCGTGGAGAAGATAACCAATCCCGGCAGGAAGAGCGTCCACAGGATCTACGACAGGACCGGGCACGCAGTATGCGACCTCATCGCCCATGAGGGAGAGGATATCGACCTGTCGAAGCCCTTCAAAGCCATCGACCCCATCAAGCCCTGGAAGCAGATCGACCTTGAAGGCTGCACATCCAAGAGCCTGCTGAAGAAAGTCGTGTCCGACGGGAAGAGAGTGTCAGAGCCCAGAAGCCTGAATGACATCAGGGAATATGTCCAGAAGCAGCTCGCCGACGAGATCTGGCAGGAGGAGCAGAGGTTCGAGAACCCGCACATCCACCATATGGACATGACCCCGTCTTACTACGCTTTCAAAATGGATCTCCTCAGGAGAGGTGGGAACCTCTCCTGAGGCATAGGGTTTGTCAATTCTTCGCCGCGGAATATCCCATCTCGAAGGCCTTGATGTTCAGGTCCAATGCCTTCGGAGGCACCTGGACCTTGAGGGCTTCCAAGAGGGCCTCCTTCTTCAGAGGGAATCCCTTGACAGCCGCGACGGCTCCGATCATGACGGCATTGGCCACAACGGCCTTGCCGGCCTCGACGGCGATCTTGGTCGCGTCGATGGTGATGACGTTTCCGTTCACGCTCTTCACGGCCGAGACCAGGCTGTCGATCTCCGGATACTTCTCCAGTCCCGCAGAGACCATCGCCGGATAGACCGGATCAAGGTTCATCAGGACCGTGGTCCTCTTGTTCCCCTGAGGCAGGCAACGGACGGTCTCGGTGGGCTCGAACCCCATGATGAGGTCGGCGCATCCGGAGGCCTCAAGAGGGCTGATGACGTTGTCCCCGAACCTGACGGTGGACATGACGCTCCCTCCGCGCTGGGCCATCCCATGGACCTCGCTCATGGCGACCTCGTAGCCGGACTCCATGGCGGCGTTCCCCAGGACCATCGATGCAAGGAGGACCCCCTGCCCTCCGACTCCTACGATCTGTACGGAATACTTCACATTCTCACCTCTATGGCGTTGCGTGGGCAGACGTTTGCGCACATCCCGCACCCTATGCATTGGGCAGGGTCGGTGCGGACCACCTTGCCGTCGATGATCAGCGCAGGGCAGGCCACCGTGCTGAGGCACAGGTGGCATCCGACGCACTTGGACGCATCGACCTCGCAGGCCTTGGGCACAAGGAGCTTCATCTTCTTCAGCTCCAGAGGGCAGGGGCACTTGGATATCACTACTGCCACGCCGTCGAACTCTATGGCTTCCTTCATGACCTTGGCAGCCTCGGACACGTTGTACGGGTCGACCTGCCTGACGAACTTGGCCCCCACGCCCTTCACCAGGGTCTCGATGTCGAGCCCCTCGGTCTTGATGCCGCCGAAGTCCCTTCCGACTCCGGGGTTGGGCTGGTGCCCGGTCATGGCAGTGGTCCTGTTGTCCAGGATGACCATGACGATCTTGTGGCTGTTGAACAGGGCGTTGACCAGCGGAGGTATGCCCGAGTGGAAGAACGTGGAGTCTCCCATGAAGGCGATCGGCAGCTGGTCGGTGGACTGGGCGAACCCGCCGGCAGCACCGGCGCCTCCGCCCATGCAGATGATGAAATCAGCGGTGCTGAACGGCGGCGCCACTCCCAGAGTGTAGCATCCGATGTCAGAGCAGTACACGACGTCCCTGCTGCCGACGGCTTTCTTGGCGGCTGCATACATCCCCCTGTGGGGGCATCCGGCGCAGAGGGTCGGAGGCCTTGCGGGAAGGGCGACAGGAGGCATCGCCATGGGCTCCTCGAACCTGGCAACGCTAATGAGCTCGGACAGAGAGGACAAGGTCCTTGGAGAGTATTCCCAGGCCATGGGCATGTACCCCGTCCTCTTGCCGTATACAGGGACATTGATGGCGTTCTGGCCGCAGATCCTCAGGACCTGGTCCTCGAGGAAGGGCTCCAGCTCCTCCACGACGATGACGGCCTTCTTGCCCTTGACGAACTCGGCTATCTTCTTCTCCGGAAGGGGGTTGGTGAACCCGAGCTTCAGGATGGCGGCTCCGGAGGTGAACTCCCTGACATATGTGTAGGAGACCCCGGATGTGATGATCCCGATCTTTCCCTCGCCCTCGACGAAGTTGAGCGGCGACGACTCCGAGAACTCCTTGGCCTTTGCATTGAGCTCCAGCAGCCTCTTCCTGTTGACGCGGGCATTGACGGGGACGTTGACGAACCTGACCACGTCCTTGTCGAAGTGGCCCTTGACCTTGGGCTCGGCCCTTGGGCCGAAGACGACTGCGCCGCGGGCATGGTTGACCCTCGTGGTGGTCCTGTAGATCACGGGGAGCGAGGTGGCCTCGGATATCCTGTACGCCTCGGCGACCATGTCCTTGGCCTCGGCGGGCGTGGACGGTTCGACCATGGGCAGGAGGCTCAGGGTGGAGTAGTAGCGGTTGTCCTGCTCGTTCTGAGAGCTGTGGGCTGAAGGGTCGTCCGCGGTGAGGATGAGCATCCCTCCGGTTACACCGGAGTAAGCAAGAGTCATCATAGGGTCGGCTGCCACATTGAGGCCGACGTGCTTCATGAATACGAAAGATCTGAGTCCGGATGAGGCGGCAGCCGCGGAGACCTCCATGGCGACCTTCTCGTTGGTGGAGAACTCGAAGTACATACCGGCGTCCTGAGATAGCTTCTCGAGGAGGTTGCCGATCTCCGAGGACGGAGTCCCCGGGTAAGTGGAAGCGAATCCTGCCCCTGACTCGAAGAGGCCCCTGACGATGGCCTCGTTGCCCAGGAGGAGCTGCTTTCCTCCGTTCGCAAGTAAATCCGACATGATATTCCTCAATGGCTCCGTAACTTAGAAGGAAGTATTATAAGCAACGGTATTCGCGAGGCACATTCGGCTTTGCAGAAAGCCGATGGTCCAAGCAAACATGCAAAGCAACTAGCCTTAGCATCGGATTCGCTGATATAGAATTGTGATAATACCTGCATTTTATTTTTGAAATTACCTACATTTTATTTTTGAAATTACCTACATTTTATTTTTGAAATTACCTACATTTTGAAATACTTCAGATGAGTTGACACGATTAACATGACCCTCACACCGGACGGATATCTTCCAAGACTCATAGATCCTCTGATCGAACAAAGACTCAGAATATCTGGAGCCGTGTGCATAGAGGGTCCTAAGCACTGCGGGAAGACATGGGCATCCTTAAATCATGCGAACAGCGCGATGATGATAGGCGACCCTCAGAGGAATTTCCAGAATCGCACAATCGTAGAACTGGAACTAAGCAGAGCATTCATCGGAGAGGCACCACACCTCATCGACGAATGGCAAGAGATACCCAGCCTATGGGATGCTACCAGGTATTTTGTCGATACGTCGACAGCGAACGGACGCATCATCCTCACAGGCTCATCCACTCCTAAAAAGAAAGGAGTGATGCATAGTGGCGCCGGAAGAATCTCAACCATCCAGATGCGCACGATGTCACTGTTCGAATCGGGAGATTCTGATGGCAGAGTTTCGCTCAACTCTCTGTTCACAGGAACATTCCAACAATCCCTGTCCGCCTCTGATGTGACTTTGGAACGCCTGATACGTCTCACAGCACGCGGAGGATGGCCGAAACAAGCTCTGATGAAAGATGATGATGCGTACATATGGACATACGACTATCTTGACAGCGTGATCAAGGATGCCGTGGTTGCTGATGGAAAAAACAGGAACAGAAAAAAGATGGAAATGATGATCCGCTCATTGGCGAGAAATGAATGCACAATGGCATCCGATTCCAAGATTATGGCTGATATGAAGGAATACGAGGAATCCACCATCGATGAAAGAACGTTCTCGGACTACAGAGATGTGCTGCATCGCATGTTCATGACTGCCGACCAACCAGCATTCGACCCGAATTACCGCTCCAAAGTTCGTGTCGGCAAGAATCCGAAGAGACATCTTGCTGACCCCGCGCTAGCTGCAGCAGCAATGGAATTGACTCCTGACAAGCTTATCGAAGACCTGGAGCTATATGGGCTGCTCTTCGAATCCATGTGCGCCAGAGACTTGGATGTGTATGCAAAATCATTAGGAGGGAAACTGTTCCACTATCGCGACCACCAGAACAATGAAGCTGATGCAGTGATAGAGATGCCCGATGGAAAGTGGGGCGCCTTTGAGATCAAACTTGGTATGAATCAAATCGATTCTGCTGCAAAGAGCCTCTTGAACCTTCAAGCGTACATGGAGAAGAAAGGGGTGAAACGCATGCCATCTGTCCTTGCTGTGGTCTGTGGCATGGAATCGAACGCATATCGTCGCGACGACGGAGTCTATGTCCTGCCGATAACCTCTCTGAAGAACCGATTTTCGAATGGCCTGATGCGATCGCCTCCATGCGCCCACTATGAGCACAGATGCCTTCAGGCTCGTCTGCACCCTCTTGGC
>CAVICI010000023.1:0-28715 GCA_963640995.1 Dialister hominis
AGTATGACTACATACTATATCAACATTGGCTTTCTCTTCACGATCTTTTCACGAGCCACACATAAAGAACAACTGAAATTATCGAAATCGTTTAAAAATGAACGCGCCGAGGACTCATGTAGTCATGCTTTTCGGAGCATCGTATGATAATATAAGGGGCTAGGTGCCCAACTTCTTGGTCACCTAGCCCCTCTTCCCATCAGCCAATCGCCGATGCTGACGATCCTTATTCCGTCAATATCGTCCAACATGTAACGGTCATAGGTGACGATCGTCTTGGAATAGCTGTCCTTGATCGCCTTGAGCGGCCTTATCTCCCTTTCAAGAGTGGCAGGATCGGCCAGGCTCATGCACACCTGATAGTAGGCCGGGGTGCTCCTGGGGTCTGTCACGAAATCTATCTCCGAGTCGCCCATGGCGCACACCGCCACCTCGTGGCTACGGAACCTCAGCTCGCAGTAGACCAGGTTCTCCAAGATGCCGTCCATGTCCTCTGGACGGAACTTAGCGATCTCCGACCTTATCCCCAGGTCCGAGGCGTAGAACTTGTCCGACGTGCTGAGGTACTCCTTCGTCTTCGAATCGATGCGCTCCGACCTGTATATCAGGAAGGCCTCTTCCAGGTACCTCAGATAATTCTCTATCGACACATGGCTTATCTCGATCCTCTTGGACTTCAGATAATCCGAGGCCTTGCGGGACGATGTGCGGTCGCCGATGTTCCTCATCACATACGTGAGCAGATTGGACAGGCTGGCAGATCCGCGTATGTCATGGCGCATCTCCACATCTTTCAGATAAACTCCGTTGTAGACGCCTGCGATGACTTCCGGGACGATGGAGCGCGCGGTAGTGTCCATTAGCTTCGCGACAGCCGGAAGCCCTCCGTAACGGATGTATTCGCTCAGAAGAACATCCTCTTTCACATCCTGGCGGAACTGGCAGTACTCGGAGAACGATAACGGCATCACGCGTATCTCTATCGTCCTCCCCGAAAGGCGGGTGGAGATCTCCGATGAGAGCATCTGTGAATTGGACCCCGTGACATAGACGTCTGCCCCCGCGTTGAAGAACGACAGGATGGAGACTTCCCACCCATCCACGTTCTGGACCTCGTCGAAGAACAGGTACTTGCCCGGTCCGGGGACTATCCGGGATTGGACATAATCCGTGAGGGAGCGGTGGTCGGTCGGAAGATCGATGGAATCCTTGTCGAAATCCAAGGCCAGGAAATCTTCGTCCGGAATGCCGCCCTCGATGAGCTCGTCTCTGAACGAACGGAGGATCGTGGTCTTCCCGCATCTCCTGATGCCTGTCAGGACCTTCACGAACGGCTTGTCTTTGGAATCACGGAGCTTGCTCAGATAGTGTTCGCGCGGTATTATGCTCCATTCGCTCGAATCGGACATAGTGTAAAATATAGTTTACATATTTATATAATAATGTGTTTTTATAAATTGCACTTAACATTTTTCATTGATAATATCTTTTAGTAAAATATACTTTACAAAAAAATAAACTCTAATTCCCGCTGATTTTTCTTACCACATCAGAGGTGCTCTGTGGGCCTGTCGAAGGTCTTCGGGCACTCGTATCCGATCAGCTTGTAGGCCTCGTTGACCGTCTTCGTGCATTCTCTCGGGAGGATCCTGTTCTCGAATATGTCGCACTTCTGGCTGCGGAGGATGTACATCATATGATGCGCCGACAGGTTCCTGCCCGGAATCGCATCCTTGTTCTTCCGCTTCTTGGATGAAAGCTCCTCCTTGCGGGCCTTCAGATGGTTCTGGAGCATCTCCTTGACCGCGATGGAGACGAGCTCCAGCAGGAGCTTGCCTCTGAACGTATCTTCCGTTTGGACAGCGGCGTTTCCTAGACGGCCCTCGGTCTTGCCCGTGTCGAAGACCTGCTCTATGCCTCCCCGCTCGAAGTACATGGGGACGACCTCCTCGCGGTCGATCCAGAACGAGGAGACCAGGATGAACCTGCCTGCAGTGGCGTTCGCACGGTCCAGCTGCTCCTGGTCGATCTCCCCGAACTGGAACTTCCTGAAGGCCGTCTTCTCCTCGGCGTTCTTCATGTCCTCGTCCACCATCAGATGGAGCCAGACCTTCTTCCCGCTGCCCTTCATCTTCCTCTCGGCAGAAAAGACCCTTATGAAACGGTCCTTGTAGAGGACCCTCAGCTCCGTGCCCAGCCTGTCGGCGAACTCCTCGACCATGTCCTTGTACATCTTGTAGTTGGGCTTGAGGCGGGTGATGAAGCCGATATGGGATTCTAAGAGGTCCTCCATGTTCTCGATAGTGCAATATCCTGCATCCAGAATGGCGTATTCCGGATTCAGGCCGAGGCAGGACACCAACTCCACAGTCCTTGTCAGCGTATCGGAGTCGATGATGTTCCCCGGAACGTACCTGGCGAACAACGGCATCCTGTCCGACTTCCTGCAGACGAATATGACCCTCACTTCCCTGCTGATCTCGCCGTTGTGGTTGTTCACGGCCGTGATGTCCATGTGGACGGAATTGGGCACCCCTGTGCTGTCCAGGATGAATGCGGTCGGATCGTTCTGCGTGATCATCGGGATGTACGCGCTGTAGAACGCCCTCTCGACCTCGGGATCTCCGATCCTCTTCAGGAACTCGCTGATGCGGCGGTCGTCCAGGTCGGCATCCGGGAACAGGACGCGGGCATAGCTGGAAGAATACCAGTCCAGGGCCCAGGAGTTGGGGTCCGAAGAGAGCACATAGAAACATACGAGTGCCTTGAACGTATCCGCGTTGGGCGAGCCGCTGGCTTCGATGCACCCGTACACCCCTGTGCTCTTGATGAACGTGTCCAGCGCATAGATGTCGCCGAAATCGGCGGTCAGCAGCTTCTTCCCGCGCTTCTTCTTGGGAATGCCAGCCATGTCGGCCTCCCCGAACTCTCCGGTCTCGAGGTCGAAAGTGAACAATCCCCTCTCCTTGCTCTCGAAGATGCCTTTCTCCAGGTCAACCACCTTCCCAAGGTAGACCTTGTCTGTCTTGATGACCTTGCTCCCATCTCTTTTGGACTCGGCCGCGGTGGCATAGGTGCCGGATCCCTTCTTCGCCAGCATCAGGTGCATGAAGGCAGTATGCGTAGATAGAATAAATAAGTTATTACCACTCGGATTGAAAGGATCCCAGATCGTGCTTGAATATGGAATAATCTGGTCGGAAAAGGGTGATTGGAAGCAGTCTTCAACGCCTTATGGGCATAGGAAGATAAGGAATCGACCGTTGACGGCCGGTTTGTAGAAAGAACGATACTCGGGAATTAGAGTTGAATATTAACTTTTTACAATAATTGTTTTACAAGCCCTTAGAGGAAGAATTGGCTAAGCTAGACGCCCAAATCCACATCCCCGTCACTCAGTACATGATCGAGTGCTACGCTGAGTTCCACGACATCTCAGAGGAGGAGGCCGCCGCCATCCTGAACGGATGCGGAGCGCTGGACGGGTACTATGAGTATGACTGGGTGGCCATCGGTCACATGAACATGTGCAAGCTGATCTCCGTGCTCCGCCGTAAGGTAGAGCGTCTGGGGGGCACGAACCCTCCCGCGATTCTCCCCAAGCAGATGGGGTGCGAGACCGTGAAGGAGCTGTTCACCTACTGATTCCATTTCCGATTTTTCAGAAATGCTTGGGGGCCATCCCCCTGCAAAAGGTTCGATTCATCCGATGAAGCATCCGACGACCGGGCCGCGACTGACGAGGCGACGCTGAAGCTTCTGCCTTCATCCGCCCGAAGCCACCCTCAAAGCCCTGACCTCGGCGTCCTCCGGAGGAACGGTGTCCATGGGCACCGGCCTGCCGCCGATCATGAACAGGAACGCGTCCGGAAAGGCTCCCGCGGCCGCGACGGCATCTGCGATCGTCGCTCCCGGCGAGACCTCTATCTTCTCTCCGTCCAGGATTATGGATGCCATGAGATGTCTCCCGAGCCCGGATTCTGCGTCATATGATATATCGTTAACCTCATACGGGAGCCGATGACCGTCGTCTGGTATGACACCGCTCCGCGCTACATCCCCGGAAAGGGGTGGTTCTTCAACCGCCGGCAGATCTCGCCCTATGCGGCGGAGGTCCTCTGCAGGCGCGCGAAGGTCCCGTTCAGGAGGCCGGATCCCGGGTTCAGGAGCCTGCAGTGGATCCTGACCGCGGACATAGCCGGCACGGACTACGTCGACGGGATAGAGGAGAAGCTCTCGGGGCTGAAGTGCGGGGACGAGCTCATGCTGTCCCGCGAGGGGACGAACAAGTACGACGAGAACGCGGTGCTGGTGCTCCTGGACGGATCGAAGCTGGGGTACATCCCCCGGTCTGTGAACGCCGTGATCGCGAACATGCTCAGGCGCGATGTGGAGCTTGTATGCAAGGTCTCTTCGGTCGCCAGCGACGGGAGGCACGCGGAGGTGTGCGTCTTCCTTCCGTCGGATGCGCCTCCGGCGTACCTGCACTTCGATTCCGGGGACGGGGTCAGGGTTATGGATATGCCCTACGGCAGGGAATACCTGAAGAAGATCAGGTTCCTCGATATGGACAAGGGGACCTGGCGCAGGGAGTTCACCGAGGACGAGCTATGGCATCTGCAGTGGGGGGTTCCCGTTCCCAGCTGGGGCAAATGGGGGCTGATATGCGACGAGAACGGAGTGCTGTACATGTTCTCCAATCTCGGAGGCTTCTGCATCGCGAAGATCGCCGTGGGGAAGGACGGGGAGAACGCGATCGAGTACGTCAGGCCCAACTGCCACGGCAGCGAGAAGGAGACCGCTTACGAAGAGGGGCTCGCCGAGACCAGGAAGATACTGGACATATGGTTCGACGAGTGGACCAGGCCGATTGAGATGTCATTGGAGAGGATGCCCTGCGGGGTCCAGGGGAACATCGTGCTGAGGGATCACAATAGCCGTTGAAGCCCCCGGAGGATCGGCGCCTTCAATCTCGGCCTCGTTCCTCAGATAGTCCTTGAACATCGATAGACGGTCGGCGGCGAGTGCGCAGAGATGGTCTGTGCGCCGGGCCCCCGGGACCCTGTACAGCTGCCTGGCGATAGAGGCGGCATCTTTCAGGAGGATGTCTTCTATCAGCTTGCGGGCTTCGTCGCCCAGGCCGATAGCCTCCAAGGCGCCGACAAGGGCTTCGAAGCAGTCCGACACCGTGTTGGAGATGTGGTTGACCTTCTGCTCCAGCGGCTGGTTGCGCTCGGTCCGGGCGAACATGATGCAACCGAGGAAGCATTTCCCGGATTCAAGGATATACTGCGGATAGGCGGCGTTGCTCCAGAGGTACTGGCCGATTTTGGACATCATCTTGGGCTCCATCCTCGGGAACAGGTCGAACAGGCGCCTGGTGACATGGACCCTGATGACAGCGTCTCCGAGGTACTCCATGCGCTTGTAGCTCGTCAGGCGGTGGTCGTTGGCGTACCCCGGGGTGATGAACGCTTGGACGACCTTCGAGAGCTTGACGGGGTTGCCGATATCGATCCCGAGCGTGTCGGACAGGTACGTTCCGATGTCCCTTATGCCCTCCGAGCAGTCTTTGTCATAAACGATTTGCACCATAGCCGTTGCCTCCTGCGATGACAACTTGAACAGTTGAGCGGATGCTTTTAACATATTCTGCTGGATTCAAGAGGGCAAATCGGAGTCATGTGGAAATGTCCTCGGCACACTTTTAAACATCATGCAATCTTACCTGTTAATACAGTAGACTGGCCGAGTCCAGAAATCCAAGGTGCGGCAATGCAGGACAGCGAATCGATTCTCGAGTACTTCTTCAAAGGCATCAAGATTAAGATTCCAGTCTATCAGAGGAACTATGATTGGAACAGAGACAACTGCGAGCAACTCTTCAAAGACATAGAAGCTAATGTGAAGTACCTTGACACCAGGAGGAAGCATTTCTTCGGATCCATCATCTACATAGTGGACCAGGACTCGGAACAACGCTGCATCATCGATGGGCAGCAAAGGCTGATCACCACAGCCCTCCTCCTCGCAGCCATGAGGGATCTCCTGAGAGCGGGCGAGATCACATCCGATGACGCGGATCTCCCGTCAAGGATCGATGGGATGCTTGTTGACCAGTACAACCGCAAAGTCTTCATCGTTCCGATAGAGAAAGACCTGAAGGCATACAACGCCATAATCCTCAGCAAGCCTGACGATTATGTTGCAGGAACCAACATCCAGGCCAACTACGAGCTATTCAAGAGACTCCTCCGCAACCTCGACAAGAACATCACTGTCGACAAGTTTTACAGATCCATCTCCAGGCTTCAAGTGATGATTATCAGGCTCAACAGTCAGGAAGATGATGCACAGATGGTCTTCGAGAGCATCAACTCTACAGGCCTGAACCTGACCGAGGGCGACAAGATCCGCAACTTCATGCTCATGAACCTGGAGCCGAAGGTGCAGGATCGTCTGTACAACGACTATTGGGTGAAGATTGAAGATAATGCTGGAGACGTGTCGACGTTCTTCAGGGATTTCCTGACGGCGGTAGAAGGAAAGACACCGAATCTGAACCGCGTATATCAATCGTTCAAGGATTATACCGAGTGCCAAGCTGATGCTGATGATATCGAGAAAACTTTCAACACGCTACTGAGCTACTCAAAAATTCACAAAGCCATACGCAATCATGATCTGAACATGATCTCGTCCAAGGCTTCAAAGATCATGTATCGTATCGATTACATGGAGTATACCGTCTCGTATCCATTCATAATGCGCGTCTTGCATGCACAGGAGTCCGGCATCATCTCCAAAGAAGATACGGTTGCCATCCTTGATGTCATAGAGAACTACCTTTTCCGCAGGGCCGTCTGCAAGATACCGACCAATGCCCTGAACAAAGTCTTCCAGACCTTATACATATCATTGGACAGATTGGATGTTTCTTTCGATGCACCGGAAAAGCTCAGATATATTCTGCTGGAAAAGAAAGGATCCTCCAAATACCCCCGGGACCAAGAGGTCATCTCCAACTTATCCGCTTTGGATATTTACAGCAACAAGAGCCTATGCGCCTGCGTGCTTTCGATTCTGGAAAGCCGCAATAAAGATTCCGGAGACGTACTGTCGCATATCGGATCGCAGGATCCGTGCGACCGCCTGACAATCGAACATGTGATGCCGCAGAGCAAGACGGATGAATGGCGCGATGAAATCGGCGAGCGCTACGACGAAGTGCATGAGGCATGGCTGCACCGCTTAGGCAATCTGACGCTTACTGCATACAACTCAGAATTCGGTTGCAAATCGTACACGGAGAAAAGGAACCTCCAACCGGGGGGACTCGCGTCCAGTCCGTTGAACCTGAACCAGTGCTTCAAAAACATCGACGTTTGGAACGAAGAAGCGATTGAAAAACGCAACAAAATACTTGTTGACGACTTTGTCAGAATAGTCGCTGAAATGAATACGAATTACAAGCCAAACCCGGATGACAGCATAGCTGCTGTGGAACTCACGTTGGACAATGATGATGAATCTTTCACAGGATTCAAAATCAAAGGGTATTCGTTCAGAGGCACCAAACATGAATGTCGCAGTGGCATTGAGGCTTTTGTAGGCCTAATGCACGAATTGTATGAATGCAATCCACAGAGGATGCTGGCTGCTGAAAAAGATAAGACTCCGGGGACAATTGGCAACTGGTTGCATTACGGGGCTTTAACAGACCAGAAAAACTATGTGGCAATAACCCAAGACCTCTATGTATATGGAGGAATGTCAAATCAAACCAAAGTGAATCTGTTGAGAAAAGCCGCAGTGATGCAAGGCATTACGCTTACCGATCTTGCATTCATAGGGCAGGCAGAAAAGAAACTAGATAATTCGGCATAACTACTATAAATCTATGAATTCTGCTATTGAGGGAGAAAATGGATAATATTGATAAACTGAAAATGCAAACTGATGGTCTTCGCATCGAGAAAATGGAAGTAATCTCAAAATATTTCCCGTCATGCATCACCAAATATGTTGATGATGAGGGAATCACCAGTGATGCTATCGATTTTGAAGCTTTGAAACGGGAACTATCGGATCATATAATAGATGGCAATCGCGAAAGGTATGTGTTTACCTGGCCTGAAAAATCAACTTGGATAAACCGCACATACCAAGACACTCAATGTACGCTAAGGCCATTGCCTAGTAAAAGTGTAGACTTCGAAACCACAGGCAATGTCTTCATTGAAGGTGACAACCTCGAAGCTCTGAAAGTAATGCGGGAAGTCTATTGCAACAAAGTCAAGATGATCTATATCGACCCCCCATACAATACGGGCAATGATTTTATCTACATCGATAAGTTCTCTTTGACGCAAAAAGAATATGCCGAAATCAGTGGAGACTATGACGAAAATGGATACCCGTTGACACCCAACCCCTCATCGACAGGTCGTTTCCATACAAATTGGCTTAATATGATTTATTCTCGTTTACTCCTTGCGCGTGATTTGCTCTCAGACGATGGCGTAATATTCATTAGCATCGACGAGAAAGAATGCCACAACCTTGCCAAAGCATGTGATGAGATTTTTGGATCGCTCAACAAGGTCGGGACTGTTATATGGGAGCGGACATTTTCCCCAAAAAACGATGCAAAATTCATCTCCGCTAGCCACGATTACATCCTTGTCTACGCCAAGAGCATCAGCGATTTTAATTTGGGTAAATTAACTCGCACTGAAGAAGCAAACGCTCGCTACAAGAATCGCGACAATGATCCGCGTGGCCCTTGGATGTCAAGCGATCTCACTGTTAAAACATACACAGAAGAGTACGACTACGAACTAACTTTACCTTCTGGAAAGAAAGTTAAACCGACAGCGGGCCGTTGCTGGTGCACTAGTAAAGAACGTATGCAGGAATTGATAGACGATAACCGTATATGGTTCGGAAAAAAAGGCAGTAATAATACGCCGCGTCTTAAAAGATTCTTATCTGAAGTTCAAGATTGCATGGTTCCGACATCGATATGGACTTATGATGAAGTCGGACATAACCAGGAAGGCCGTCAAGAGCTCAAGAAAATATTTTCAGGCAAAGGATATTTCGATGGACCAAAACCAACAAGACTCATTTTGAGAATCCTGGATCTCGCAAATCTAAAGCCCGATTCGATTGTCATGGATTTCTTCGCCGGATCAGCTACCACCGCAGATGCAGTGTTCAAATACAATCTTAAAACTGGAAAGAACTGCAAATTCATACTTGTCCAGTTGCCAGAACCATTATCTGAATCTACACAAGCATACAGAGATGGGTATAAGACCATATGCGATATCGGTGAAGAACGGTTAAGAATAGTGGGACGTCTGCTAAAGCGCACATCCGACCGCGAATCGTTTGACACGGGGTTCCGCGTGTTCAAAGTCGACTCTTCCAATATGAATGATGTGTATTATAGTCCGAGTAATCTTACTAAAAACATACTCGCCAACCTTGTCGACAGTGTGAAGCAGGACCGCACAGGAGATGATCTTCTGTTTCAAACGATGTTGGAATGCGGAGTGGATCTTTCTGCGAAAATTGCTTGCGAGAGCATTTTTGGACATCCTATATTCTCTGTAGATGTCAACTATATGATAGCTTGCTTCGATCAAAACATCACAGACGATGTTGTCATTGAAATCGCTAAGAGACAACCACGCTACGTAGTGTTCCGTGACGCATCGATGTCATCAGATGCCGTCACGATGAACTACGGCGAGATATTCAAGACCTATAGCCCCAACACCAAGATCAAAGTCCTATGAGGGATTGGAATGATATTCAATTTCAAAACGCTCCAATATCAATCTGATGCCGTTCAAAGCATTGTAGACGTGTTCAAGGGACAACCATTCCATAATGCGATTAAACATGTACATGATATTGGAAACCAGACAGGCATCCAGTCAAAAATAGATCCTGAGACTGGACTTCCGAATGTAGATGTGTTCGCAGCATACAGAAATGAAGAAGTTCTCATTTCATCAGCAGATATTCTGAAAAACATCCAAAATATTCAACGGTCCAGAAACATCCCCATATCAGATAAAATCGAAAATCCCCTAGGTGCTGTTACAATAGATATTGAAATGGAGACAGGCACTGGTAAAACCTATGTGTACACCAAGGCCATGTATGAGCTCAATAAAATCTATGGATGGAACAAGTTCATAGTTGTAGTTCCAAGTATCGCAATAAGGCAGGGTGTGAAGCAAAGTATTGACAACACAGCAAGCCACTTCCACGAAATATACGGAAAGCCTATGCAATCATTCATTTACGAATCTTCCAGACTCGGAAGAATCGATCAATACTCGCAGAGTCCAGACATTTATGTTATGATAATAAACTCACAGGCCTTCAATGCGTTCAGCGAAGACAATAGTAGCGAAGAAAGTAGGATCATACATTCAATTAGAGACGAATTTGGATCTCGTTGCCCCATGGATGTCATCGCATCAAACCACCCCATCATAATCCAAGACGAACCTCAGAAACTTGGTAGTGATGGAAGTAAAACTCAAGACGCTTTGAGAAACCATTTCAACGCTTTGTTTTCTTTAAATTTCTCTGCGACCCATATGGATCGTCACAACCTGGTCTACTCGTTAGATCCTCTAGACGCGTTTAACATGAAATTGGTCAAGAAGATTGTTGTTAAAGGAGTGGATGTGAACCATCTTACCGGTTCTGAAAAATACATCTACTTCGAAGGAGCCGTAATCACTCCGTCCGGTCCAAAATTCCGCCTTGAAATAAATGTTAACCGTTCTAACGGAATAAAAAAAGAGACGCATATATTCAGCAAAAAAGACAACCTGTATGATGCATCCAATCATGTGGAGTCCTACAAGGGTCTGTTCATCAGCGATTACAATCAAAATGCCAATGCATTATCTTTCAGCGATGGGACTACCGTTCACGCCGGTGAATCAATCGGAGATGTAAGTGAATCGAACAAACGTCGCATTCAAATCAGAGAAACAATTCACTCCCACTTAGATAAAGAAAGCAAATTGTTCCACCAAGGTGTGAAAGTCCTTTCCCTCTTCTTCATAGACAAGGTTGCCAAATACCGTTCATACGATGATTCTGGAATGCCCATCAAGGGCGAATATGCGAAGATGTTCGAAGAAGAGTTCAACTCTATAATCAAGGAACAAGGGAATTTTTATGACCAAGACTATATCGCCCACCTCACCAAAACGAATGTTGAAAGCATACATTCCGGCTATTTCAGTATAGACAAGAAAGGGCACATGATTGATTACGTTAAAGGTCAATCCACAGAATCTAATGATGTTTCAGCATATGCTTTAATTCTGGAAAACAAAGAGAGATTGCTCAGCTTCGATGAACCTGTTAGATTCATTTTTTCTCACTCCGCACTTTCTGAGGGCTGGGACAACCCCAATGTTTTTCAAATCTGTGCATTGAAACATTCTCTTAGCAATCCCAAACGGAGACAAGAAGTCGGACGTGGGATGCGCATATGCGTGGATCAATCTGGGAATAGGCTAGATTTCGATACCCTCGGTCCCAGATTCCATGATGTCAACTCTCTTACGGTCATCGCCGATGAAGACTACCAATCGTTTGTTAAAGGACTTCAAGATGATATTGCCAAAGAAACTCGTATACGTGCGATAGCACTCAGAGCAGATACGCTAGAAGGTAAGAAAATCTTTGTCGAAGGAGGAGAATTTATAATCGATTCTGGCGAAGCTAAAATCCTCTACAAGTACCTCATCAAGAATGACTACATCGGTGAGAAAGACGACCTTCCAACTGAGAAACTTAAGAAAGCGATAGAAATCGGAAAATTAGACTCACTTCCACTCGATTTCATCGATAAGGAAGAGGGCCTTCTTAAATTACTGAAGAAACTTGCTTGCCCACAATCCATCAGGGACATCTGTGAAGATGGCAGAAAGCCAAAGATTCTATCTAATAACCTTAATCAAAACTTCAATAAGAAAGAATTCTTAGAACTATGGAACGAAATCAACCATGTCTATCACTACAAGGTATCATTTGATAGCGAGGAATTAATCCGCAATGCAAAAAAAAGAATCAATTCTGATCTCAAGGTCGCGACGATCTCAGGCACTGTCACCACGATCGAACAGAAATCTGAAGCCACTTATGATCAGATTATCAACAGAGACGGGTTCGGTAAAGCCCAAACCCATATTGAAGAGATCACTATAACATCCAATGACATCAAATACGATCTTATAGGAAGGGTCGCAGCCAATACAGGCCTCACAAGAAGAACTATCGCCAGAATCCTTTATGATATCGACAATAGGCAATTCGACCTATTCAAACTCAATCCTGAAGAGTTCATCGAGAAGATCTCCAAGCTGATCAATGAAGAGAAGTCTTCGATAGTCGTCAACCACATCGAATACAGCATGACCGATGAGAAGTTCGACAGCAACATCTTCACCATGAACCGTCCCGAAGGAGACTTCGACAAGGCGTACAGAGCTGTGAAGAACGTTCAGGACTATGTGTTCACCGACAGCAAGGTCGAACGCGAATTCGCCGAAGCACTCGACGGAGCCCAAGAGGTCGTCGTCTATGCCAAGCTTCCTGACGGCAAAGGCGGATTCTGCATCCCGACTCCCATGGGAGACTACACGCCGGACTGGGCAATCGCCTTCCAGAAAGGCACGGTGCGCCACATCTACTTCGTCGCCGAGACGAAAGGCTCGATGAGCTCCCTGGAGATCTCCCGCATCCAGCAGGCCAAGATCGACTGCGTGAAGAGGCTGTTCGACAACGTGGGGATCAAAGTCGGCTTCGGGAAGGTCGCCAGCTACAGCGACCTGCTTACCGCTGTGAGAGGCGAGTGATAGCATAGAGAACATCGACAACGTGAACGTCACGCTGGCAGAGGATCTGAAGAAGAGCCTCGCCAAGGGCAGCAAAGTCTCCATCGCTTCTGCCTGCTTCTCGATCTACGCCTTCGAGGAGCTGAAGAAGGAGCTGAAAAGCATCGACTCCCTGAGGTTCATCTTCACGTCGCCCACCTTCCTGAAAGAGAAGGCTCCCCGCGAGAAGAAGGAGTTCTACATCCCCCGCCTCTCCAGGGAGAAGAGCGTTTACGGCACGGAGTTCGAAGTCAAGCTCCGCAACGGCCTCACGCAGAAAGCGATCGCCAAGGAATGCGCCGATTGGGTACGCAGCAAATGCGAGTTCAGGTCGAACACCAGCTACCGGGCGATGGATTCCATGGTCAACATCGAATCCCGGGATTCCAGGACGACGTACCGTCCCGTCAACGAGTTCACTGCCGTGGGGATCGGAAGCCAGAGAGGCGACAGCATCAGCATGTACATCACCAAGCTCTCCGGCGAAGAGACCCTCCCGATGTTCAGCCTCTTCGACCAGATATGGAACAACAAGGAGCTGCTGAACGATGTGAAAGAAGACGTCATCCGGACGCTCACCCAGGCATACGACGAGAACCCTCCTGAGTTCATCTACTACGTCACCCTCTACAACATCTTCAAGGAGTTCCTGGAAGACATCACCGGCGACAACCTTCCGAACGAAGGCATCCACTTCCGGGACTCCGAGATATGGAAGTCCCTGTACTCCTTCCAGAAGGATGCCGTCCTCGGGATCATCAACAAGCTGGAGACTTTCAACGGATGCATCCTGGCCGACAGCGTCGGCCTCGGAAAGACCTACACGGCCCTCGGGGTCATAAAGTACTACGAGTCCAGGAACAAGAACGTCCTCGTCCTGTGCCCGAAGAAGCTCTCCGAGAACTGGAACCTCTTCCGCAACGACTACAAGACCAACCCTCTGGTCAAAGACAAGTTCTCGTACCGCGTCCTGTTCCACACGGACCTCTCCAGGAAGAAGGGGATGTCCAACGGCATAGACCTCAAGCTCTTCAACTGGGAGAACTACGACCTCGTGGTCATAGACGAGTCCCATAACTTCCGCAACGGCGGGAACCATGGAATCGGCACCGGCGTCAACCGCTACAACCACCTTCTGGACGATGTCATCCGCCCGGGAGCCCAGACCAAGGTCCTGATGCTCTCCGCCACCCCCGTCAACAACAGGTTCTACGACCTGCTCAACCAGCTCAGGATCGCGTATGCCGGGAACCCCCGGAAGATGGACGCCAACATGAAGATCTGGAAGCCCTTGGACGGGGTCTTCAAAGATGCCCAGAAAGCCTTCAACGAATGGAGCAAGCAGGACTCGGAAGACCGCACCACGGAAGATCTCCTCCACCGCCTCGATTTCGATTTCTTCAAGGTCCTGGACAACGTCACCATAGCCCGCTCCAGAAAGCACATAGAGAGATACTACGGGATGGACGAGGTCGGCAGCTTCCCGGAGAGGCTGAAACCCGTAAACCTGGCGCCCGGGATCACGGACACTGTATCCGGAGTCACTTACGAGAAGATCAACGAGTCGCTCCTCCTGCTGAAACTTGCCGTTTACGTCCCCACGCAGTTCATACTCCCGTCGAAGAGGTCCAAATACGGCCTCGACGACAGCTCCATCGACCGTGCGGGCCGCGAGCAGGGGATCCGCAGGCTCATGGGGATCAACCTGCTGAAGCGCCTGGAGAGCTCCGTCTACGCATTCCGCATGACGATCGACAAGGTCCGCAGGAAGATAACATCCACCATCAAAGAGATTGAGAGGTTCGAGAACGGCACCAAGTCCGTCTCTGTGACCGAAGACCTGCCCGACATCGAAGACGAAGACGAGGATGAGGGCTTCGCCATCGAGCACGAGATCAAGGTCAAGCTCGAGGACATGGACTACCTGAGCTGGAAGAACGTCCTTGTCAGAGACAGGGAGATACTGGACGGCCTGTACGAATCTGTTTCCAGGATAACCCCTGACGACGACCTCAAACTGAAGACTCTGAAGAAGCTCATCATCGACAAGGTGAGCTCCCCCATCAATCCAGGGAACAGGAAGCTCCTCATCTTCAGCACCTTCGCCGACACCGCGGACTACCTCTACGACAACCTCCACGATGTCCTGAAAAGGGAGCACGGGCTCAACGTGGCCGAGATAACGGGCAACGTGGACGGGAAGAACACGCTCACGGAGATCGGCGGAGGGTTCAACGACACCCTCACCTGGTTCTCTCCGAACTCGAAGCACAGGTCCATGATCGCGCCCGATGCGAAAGAGGAGGTCGACATCCTGATCGCCACGGACTGCATCTCCGAAGGCCAGAACCTCCAGGACTGCGACTGCTGCGTCGACTACGACATCCACTGGAACCCGGTCCGCATCATCCAGAGGTTCGGCCGCGTGGACCGCATCGGGAGCAAGAACAGGTACATCCAATTAATCAACTTCTGGCCGAACATCGATCTCGACGAGTACATCAACCTCAAAGGCCGGGTCGAAGCGCGCATGAAAGCATCGGTCCTTATCTCCACGGGCGACGACAACATCCTGGATCAGAACGAGATGGTGGACCTTGAATACAGGAAGAAGCAGCTGATGAAGCTGAAAGACGAGGTTGTGGACATCGAAGACATGCAGTCCGGCGTGTCTATAATGGATCTCGGTCTGAACGAGTTCAAGGTGGACCTGCTCGCATACACTCAGACAGCGGGCTCCCTCGACAGCACGCCTTTCGGCCTCCATGCCGTCGTCCCCTCGTCGAAGGACATGCCTCCTGGCGTCATTTTCGTCCTGCTCAACCGCGTCGACAAGATCAACGAGAACAACAAGAACCGCCTCCACCCGTTCTACATGGTGTACATAGCCGATGACGGGAGCATAGTCTGCAACCATCTGGACCCCAAGCATATGCTGGACCTCATGAGGTATGCCTGCAAAGGGAAGAGCGAAATCTACACGGAGCTGTGCGACAGGTTCAACGAAGAGACCGACGACGGACGCAACATGAAAGCCCTGTCGAGCCTCTTGACGCAATCGATAGACTCCATCATCGAGCAGAAGGAGCAGTCCGACCTGGACGACTTCTTCAACGGGAACGACAGCTTCTCCACTGTGAAATCCACGGGCCTTGACGACTTCGAGCTCGTATGCTTCCTGGCGGTGAGACGATGCTCGGCCTTCCGGAATCCACTGCGATGCGCCAGCAGATCCCGAAAGAGAAGTTCTTCTCCAAGTTCGGGATCAAAGGCAGGGACAGGGCCAATTTCGACAGCCAGATCCATGCCGTCATCATACGCGCCCACATATCCCCCGGCACCGTGAACCTCCGGGCAGGGCGCGAGGTGCCGTCGATCTACGTCATAGAGCTGCAGTTGAACACCCGCGAGTGCGATGTGAAGAACATAATCCTCCTGGAGAAGATGGGGCACAGCACGGTCTATCTCCTCACATACGGCAGCGAGTCCTGCTTGGCCGTCTGGTTCGGCTTGGGATTCAAGACCGAGTGGTCCAAGAGCGAGCATTCCATAGAGCTGAAAGGGCTGGACCTGGATGAAGCATGGGCCAACATCGTCAGGTCCATCGGCAACCTCCCTTCGGATCTCCCTCTGGACTTCGCCGTCACGGAATCCATCCGCCACATGAAGCTCCAGAAGGACATCGACGCGCTGGAAAAGAAGATAAAGAGATCCAAGCAGAACCATGAGATAAGGGAGCTGGACGCGCAGATCAGGGAGCTGAGGAAGCAGATGGCGCCCAGGAGACCCGACTCGTCCGCAGAGCCCGTCGTCCCTTCCTCTCACGAAAAGCATGGCGTGAACGTCATGAGCAGGGTCAGGTCCGTCGCCCAGCCCCGCGGAGGGTACATCCACCCCAAGACCATGGCTTGCGATGCATTCGAGGACGGAGAGTCCCTCGGCCCGGAGAACGTCCATCCGACGACCATCGGCCTCGCCGTGGACTATCTCTCGCGGATGATGATGGGCGATGACCGCGACGAAGCTTTCAAGATATCGATAAGAGGCGCTGTCATAGGAGGCCGCATCGGCCAAGCGGACGCATACCTTTCCAGCATCACAGGCCTGGACGATGCCTCTATAATCTCGGCTTGCCGCCTGGTGATGTTCGATTCTTACGCCAGGGCCGGATGCGCCCCTGCGACGGATCCGTCCGATGTCAGCGCCGACGCCCGGACATGCGAGAACATACGCATCATGGTCAACCGCTGCGTGGCGTTCTTCTCGGAGCACGGGCCGATCGTCGACAGCGCCCCCACGTTCGGCAACGGATACACGGACATCATATCCACCGGCGACGGAGACTTCCTCACAAAGGACACCCTATGGGATCTGAAAGTGTCCAAGAACCCCCCTACCAAGGACAACACCCTGCAGCTGGCGATCTACTACCTGATGGGGAAGCATTCCGGGATCAAGGATTACGACAGCATCACCAGCATCGGGATCTTCAATCCCCGCCTGAACACGATGTACACGCTGGACATGCGCACGGTGCCTGCAGATGTCATCTCCACGATAAGCAGAGAGGTCATTGGATATGATGAATGAGAAAACGGCCATCGCGCCGAAGGGAACAGAGGTCGAGCATATGACTTCTGACGAACCGTTACAGCCCATCTTGAAAGAAAACTCGGATGATATCGGGCGCGATGCCTGCCAGATCATCGAATCCTGTCGTGCCGAAGCATACCGTTCCGTCAACGCCCAGCTCATCCGCAGGAACTGGCTTCTGGGAAAGCGCTTATCGGACGAGCTCCTGGATGCAGACGAGATCTACGGCAAAAGGATAATGAAAGACCTCTCCTCGAAGCTCAGACGCGAATACGGAGATGGCTTCTCCGAGCGCAACCTGTACTCCTATCTCCAGTTCTACCGGACCTACCCGGACATTTTGAACTCAATGAGTTCAAAATCTTGCCAGGTGTCTTGGACGCACTATCGCGCCCTCTTGAGGGTGACCGACGATGCCGCGAGGGAATGGTACCTGAAGGAGACGATCGCCTGCTCGTGGAACGTCCGCACGCTTGAGCGCAACATCAGCACCCAGTACTACTACAGGATGCTGAAGACCCCCGACCCGGAAGCGGTGAAAGGCGAGATGCTGGCGAAGACGAAGGGCTGCATGAAAGACAGGCTGGAGTTCATCCGCAATCCTGTCGTCGCCGAGTTCCTCGGGATGTCTCCGGACATCAAGTACATGGAGTCTGATCTGGAAACAGCGATCATCGACAATATCCAGAGCTTCCTGCTCGAGCTCGGGCGCGGGTTCGCTTTCGTGGCCCGTCAGAAGCACATACGCACGGAATGCTCCGACTACTTCATCGACCTCGTGTTCTACAACTACGAGCTGGACTGCTTCGTCCTGATCGACCTCAAGACCGGAAGGCTGGAGCATCAGGACGTCGGCCAGATGGACATGTACGTGCGGATGTACGACGAGGAATGCCTTCCTAAAGGGAAGAACCCCACCCTCGGGATCATACTCTGCAGCGAGACCGACAGGGACGTGGTCCACTACTCCATCCTGAACGACAAGAACCAGCTGTTCACCGCCAAGTACCTTCTGCATCTGCCCACGCAGGAAGAGCTCCGCAAAGAGATAGAGGCGCAGAAGGCGATATACTATTCAGAACACCCTGAGGAAGATACCGAACGTGTCCATCAGAATCTCTTCCGAGACCTATCCTAACAATGTCTACCTGCTTATTAGCAGACTGATCCGAATCTTCAATAGAAGGTATCATTAATGAAGTTCCATATCACATATTGATGAATATGTCAAAGGATGTCGACAGGAAGCAATCATTCAATCATGTTGTTGCATTCATTGACATTTTGGGGTCTTCACAGATATTGAAGAGCGATGATGAAAAAGCTATTTCCGATTATCTAATAGGTATCGACGGGTTGTATCTTTCGTCTATAAGCAAAGTATCTGACGGCATCAAGATGTTCTCGGACAACATCCTGATATATTCCGAAGGTGCAACCGACGAGGATGTCCAGTCTGTGATATCCGAAGTCGCTCAAATCCAATGGTCTGTTATGAAGGAATTCAATCTTTTCATCCGCGGTGGTGTCGTGATTGGAAGGTTAGATAAAATTCCCGAAGAAGGATCGGACTACATCATCGGAAAGGCGATAGTCGAAGCACACGAATAGGAATCTACTAAGGCGATTTATCCCCGTGTCGTCGTATCGGATGAAGTTGTAGCATCATGCCAAGGGCCGGATTCGCTTATCAAAACCGATTGGGATCTACCATTCATTGATTATCTCCAGTCATCGATTCAAGAAGGGTTCGTTTCTGATAATCTGGGTGCATACAGACAATCCCTCATTACCCACATAGAAAGTAATAATCAGATGAAGGGCTGTAGAGCCCATGACTGGGACAGGATTCGTAGCAAAGATGTCTGGGCCCTGTCATACTATAACGATTTTTGCATGAGAAATGGTTGTAAGGACCTACTCATAAAATTCGATGAGAACTATGATGCCCTTTCGAAAAGAATTGCAATACGCATAGATGATTCTAAGGGAGGTGAATAAATGGATGAAAATGAAATGATAAGCAACGATTTCGATGATCTGTCAGATTCAGAGATTCTTGTTCTTCTCATGATGAACGAAAACTCTCCGATATTGAAGACGCGCCTTCAGAAATTGTCCTTGCTGTATCATGAACTGTACGATTCAGACAAGAATACAACGGATCATCACGCCTATTTCTTCGGCGGTTATTCTGATGATATCGATGAATCCGCTGTCAATCTTGCAGATATGGGGATATTGGTCGAGGGAAAGAACGGCTACTCTCTGACGGAATACGGAGTTAAACTGAGACAATATGTATTGGATGAATACGAGGACATAGAGGAGATCAAACGGGTTGATAATATCAAAAAAGCCGTTTTGAAGATCCCATACAGAAACTTAGTGGGACTGACGTATCATTTCTACGAGGAATCTGCCATGAACTCAACAATTAAACAATCAGTGGACAGGCTGAATTCCACTTCGATGTATGACGGAATACCGTTGAATAAATACCCGAAACCGATGTTTGAAGCTAAATTACGTAGTGGAGAAGAAATAAGGTGGGACGCTGATGGTTCAAAAGTATGAGATAACAAATATTTCGATGATGAATGATTGTTCCTCCTCGTCACTTCCACGCAACGTCACATTAAATGTCGGCGGGCGTTCCCTAGATCACATATCGAAATGCACCGAGAGAACGACTGACCTCCGTACGATCGACAGCATCAAAGACAAATCTGTGTTCAACGAGTGCTATATCGACCTCTCTCTTACCAAACTGAGAGAGCTTGACAGCAATCGTTCGGCACAGGATCAGTACATCTACAGCCGTTCAAAGTTCCTCGATAAGGGCATGGTCAACGTCCTGATGATCAAGCTACGTCTGGAAGGCAACGATGCTCTGAACGATCAAGATTATGAATATCTCAATGCACTTCTTTCCTGGAAGAGCAACGACATCTATGTCATGCCCATATTAGAATTCGAAGACAAGAAGCGCATCGACATGGTTGAGATTTACAACGAATTCGTCAAGAGGATGCTTGACGAGAAAGACAGCTGGACATCCGGCATCAATATAGGCATGTCGATTCCCCAAATGTATCCCAGGCGTAGCATCAAAGAACTTTTCGACATCTATTCTGACGAGAAGCCCACATTCATTGCTGTGGATTTCAATAATTCCCGCATGGATCGCCCCAGTGATGTTACAGGGACCATACTAAGGCATTTCGAAAGCGAAAAAGAAGAGAAAATATTTCTCTATGGCGTCAATGTCAAGCCATATAAACGCGGTGCTGAAAACACTTCAGCATGGGACATATATATGGTTCACGGTTCCTTCAACGCCATAGGTCCAACACATTCAAAACCACGCGCCATGCACCTACCTGGTGACTGGAACAACATGGGTCGCATATTCGATCCTGGATCTGTCGAATATCGCACCATCGATTCAGAACATCGCGATACCTTCATTGAATGGATGAGTCGGTCCTACAATCTAGACATAGATGTGGACTTCAAGAAGAACGAGAAGAGCCTATACCCTTATCTGAAAAGGTACAACTTCCAGTATGCTAACAGTGTCCTTTCTGATTTCTCCAAGGCCATCGATGACCATGACAAGGACTACATCAATGACATGATAAAAGCGATGCCTGATGAGATGAAGCATGTAAACATAATGGAAATGCCGAAGAGAAGGGCCCGTAGATCGGAAAGAAAGGAATGAGGGTGTATCCACCTGATTAGAATATGACTACACGAATCAGAATCTCAGACATCTTTGAACTGGGCATCTTCCAGTCAGGATTCGCGTTCAGAGTAAAAGCTTGTAGTCGAGTATGGATTTTCCCGCAAGGGGTAGTCCTGACCCGTCTTCCAAGAACCTGGTTTTCAGCTTTATATACTCTCAATCGGATACCTCCCTGTTTACATCGGCCGGCGGCATCGCCTGCAGGGAGAAGCCGGCCAGATGGGGGAGAAGCATGGCTGAATCAATGAGATCACAGGAGTACAGGCTCTTCGCCGCCGCAGCGATACTGGCTGCGGTGATATGCTCGGCATATCTCCTGGCGCCGGCAGATGCCGATGCCGGAGATGCATCGGGAACGGGCCTTCTGGGCATCCCTTCGGATGCCATAGAGCTGAAATCGGACACGACGGTGCATGACGGCGAGCATTACTACGTCCGGGGCGACTTGGAAATGGAGGACAGCGGATGGGAAGACGAGACTTACAGCATCTACCTCACCGCAGGCTCGACCATCCAGCTCGCGGATTCCCTCAGAGGGACATGGATCCTCTGCCTCGCCGCCGGCGGAGACGGCTCCGCTGCCCCTTCCAAGTACTACGGCAGCCTCCATGTGGTCGCCTGCGACGGCGGCTGCTACGGCGCGAGCAGCGACGGCCCGTACATCGACGGCCCCGGGGCCCGCGAGTGGTCCTGCGGCATATACGCGCACTCGTCCGCGTTCGGCATGAGGTGGTATCCCGACGGCGCGGATGCCGGGAAGATCGACATTACCCCGGAGTACTCGGAAGTGTCGATCACGAACGGGTCCTGCATAGCCGAAGGCTATCTGTGCTCCGTAGAGCTCAGGGACATCGTCTCGGACGATGCGGTGAACGTCACCACCCCGAGGTGGCAGGACGGATCGGACAACACGGACATCATCATAACCGGAGGGAACGACGGCAAAGCCGTGTTCGTGGAAAGCCAAGACGATAACGATGACGACGGCTACTACAGCACTGAGAAGAAAGGCGAATGGGTCGTGCTCCTCCCCGCCACGACAGGGAAGATAACAATGCTCTGGGGCTACTGCTCCCTGACCGCCACGCTGGAGCATATAGCCCACGGAGCCGTCGAAGAGAGCGACGGGCTGTGGACGTCTTACGAATACATCGAGTCCGGCGGATGGCACACAGTGTCCCTGAGGGGAGACGTGACGCTGGAAGGCAGGACGGTGCCCGAAAGCGTGAAGGTCGTGTACGACTGCGACGTCTCGCTGGGAGAGGTCACCGTCAACGGAAGCCTGATATCTTCCGGGAAGGCGACGATAGGAGTCCTGAAGGGCACCGGAACGGTGTCCGCAAAGGGCGGCGTGGAGACGAAGGACATGGCCGTCAGCGAGAGCAAGACTATCGACGGCGATCTGAGATGCGGGTCGCTGACGATCGCCGGCGGAGCCCTGACCGTGAACGGCTCGCTGTCCTGCGGGAACGTCTCGGTCGGCAAAGGCTGCAAGCTCGCAGTGAAAGGGAACATGACATCCGATGACCTCGCTGTCGCCGACGGCGGGACCCTCACTGTCGGAGGAGAGCTGAGCTGCACCGAGGCAGGATCCCTGGGCGCAGAGACAACACACTCCATCAAAGCCATGGGGACCGTCAGCGTCAAGAGCGACCTGGCCTACGACGAGGCGCTCGTGTCCGGGACCCTGGATGTCGACGGGAGCCTGGACATCAAGAGCATCAAGGTGAACGGGTGCTTGGACGTCGAAGGCGAGATCAGGACAGGAACTTTCGTGGCCGAGGAAGGCCACGACGTGTCCGGGGACATCTCCGCCGAGACGATGATCGTCCCCGCAGGGGTGGAGTTCGTGCCCTCATGCAACCTGGATGCCGATGCTCTCATCATCCTGGGGACCTTCAGAGCGGAGATCCCCTTCTCTGCGGAGAAGATCTTCGTGGGGATGTCCATGACCAGCGACAGCCCGTCGGTCGGGAGCGCGTCCGCTCTGATCGTGCCCGACGGGATGACGGTCACGGGCCTGAGCGCACTGTACGTTGCCGAGGGTTCGACCGCAGCCGGGCTGACGGATTCGATGGCCGCCACGAAGTACATCGTGGACGGAATCGCGTATGCGACGGCATACATGCCGTCCGGAGGCTCCGCCAAGATCTCGGACCTGAGGGTGCCTGCCTTCAACGGGACCGTCGCATCCGAGTGGACCTGCACGGCCGACGGGAAGGAAGTCCCTGTCGGGGACATGCTCGTCGGCGGAGCCGGCGAGGTCCATGCCAGCCTCTGCTCTGTCGCCGTTTCGGTCGGCGAAGGGCTAGCGAAGGTCTTCATAGACAAGGCCGAGGTCCCCGTCAACGGAGGATCGGTCAGCCTGTCTCCCGGGACCCACACGATCAGCTGGGAAACGGAGAGCGGCTATTCCGGCAAGTATGTCGCCGTATCCTACAACGGGCAGCCCGTCTCCGGCGGGACCATAACCGTCTCGGATTCCGACGGAACGGCCAGCATCTCGCTGGCCTGCGTCCAGGAGAGCTCCGCGGACGGCGGACAGCACATCAGCATCGTCGCCATCGTAGCCGTGCTGGCAGCCATCCTGGCCGCAGCAGCCGTCGGATACTGGGCTGTCAAGCGCTGATAACATACCGAAAACAGCTTCTCAGCAGGCAGGCCCGCCGCTCGGCGTGATCGAGCGGTGCGGCCTTCCTTCCCCCGGAAACCCCACTGTGCAGTTCGCGTTGGCCTTTGCCGACCTTGACTGCGCATTCTTCCTAAAGCCGGCCAGGCTGTGCATCCTAATTCCTCCGCACGGGCCCCATGCCGTCTGCACGCGATCCTCAGCCCCCTGATGGGCTAGGTCCATAGAGATCAAGCACTGTCCCCCTGTTGAGTGCCACAGGCCCCCGCAGACATTTTGAACTCATTGAGTTCAAAATCTCCGACCGTGACGGAATCAGCGTTAACGATGCCTGTTCCATCGGGCCAGGATATTCTGCACACGGCATGTGCACGATCTCCGACTCCATGCTGGTGTACGAAACATATAAATCTGACTGGCTGTCGGATGCCCCTTCTAACTCTTAGTAACTAAGACTGCTCGAATGTCCGATATCGCCGAAAACCGCCATCTTTCTGCGGAATCTGGAGGATTATACATGTTCAAAAATCAAAATCAGCGATAATCGATGCCATTTTAGGTCAACTTAAAACGGAATATGAGTTATATACCTGATTCTGGATGATGCGTCCAACGGATGAAAAAAATCACCAAATGATCCGTAAAGGGCCCTGAACGGCCTGAAGGTGAAACAATGCACATCATGGAAGGATTCCTTGACCCGATATGGTGCGCGGTATGGTTCATTATCGCCATCCCGTTCGTCGTGCTCGGAGCCAAAAAGATCGTTGAGCTCGTAAGAGAACACCCCGAGCAGAAGATGACCGTAGCCTTGTCGGGCGCGTTCATATTCCTGCTGTCTTCGCTGAAGATCCCGTCCGTGACGGGATCCAGCTCCCACCCCACAGGGACCGGCTTCGCCGTTGTCCTGTACGGGGTCTGCGTGACCTCGTTCCTCGCCACAATCGTCCTGATCTTCCAGGCCCTTCTCCTGGCCCACGGAGGGATCACCACCCTCGGAGCGAACATCGTCTCCATGGGAATCATCGGCCCCATGATCGGCCTCTTCTTCTGGAAGGTCCTCATCAAGGCGGGCGCCAGCGTTCCTATAGGTCTTGGCATCGCCGCCCTCTTCGCTGACCTGATGACCTACGTCGTCACGGCCACGCAGATGACCCTGAACCACGGCCAGTCCGTCTCTGCCTTCATCGACTTCATGACCAACTACGCCGCCACCCAGGTCCCCCTGGCCATCATCGAGGCCATCCTGTTCTTCATGTTCGGCGTCTACCTTATGAGCAACAAGCCCGAGCTGTTCGACTCCGTCGTGTCCGCTCCGGCAGAAAAGGAAAAGGAGGCTGTCTCAGAATGAGCAACAAGCAACTGTACATAGCGGGATTCGCGATTATCGCGATCATGATCGTCTGCGCCCTCGCCTACGGGAACCTCAAGGGCTCCGAGTTCGGCGGAGCCGACGACGGAGCCGAAGGCGTCATCGACGACGTCGACCCGGGCTACGAGCCCTGGTACAAGGGGATCTTCGGCGACTACGAGCTCCCCGGAGAGACCGAGTCCCTCCTGTTCGCCCTGCAGGCCGCCATCGGTGCCATCATAATCGGGTACTTCATCGGCCGCTACACGGGCAACAAGGGCGAATAAACGGGATGATATCATGTCAGAGCAGCTCCAGATGGACACGCTGGCGTACAGCTCCCGCATGGTCGGATGGGCCCCCTTGGGGAAGCTCCTGTTCGTCATCGCGGCGCTGATCGCCAACATCATGACGCAATCGATAGCCATCTCCGTGGCTACCCTCGTCCTGGGGCTCGCTCTGATATGGTACTCCACCAACATGAGGATCCCTCTGATAGTGGCCCTCGCCCTTGCGGAGGCTTTCGTCATCCTGGTGTTCGGGTGCGGGATGGTCTCCATCACCGGCGATGCCGGCACCGAGGCCATCTGGGACACGGACATCCTGTGGGTCCACGTCCATATGACCGTGGACAGCTTCAACAAGGCCTGGCTGATCCTCATAAGGGGAGTGGCGGGGATGGCCCTCATGATGGCCTTCGCCACGTCCACTCCCATCCCCCACCTTTCCAACGCCCTGAGGCAGATCCGGATCCCCCCGGAGATCGCCGAGCTGGTCGTCCTGATCTACAGGTACGGCTTCCTCCTCCTGGAGAGGATGGAGGTCATGTGGAACGCGGCCTCCTGCAGGCTCGGCTTCAACGGCTTCAGGCGCACCATGTCCACCACCGCGGCCATCGCGGTGGGGATGTTCGTCCAGTCCACCAACATGGCGGACAAGGGGCAGATCGCCCTGGACTGCAGAAACTACAGAGGCTATTTCCCGCTGTACAACGCCCCGCCCAAGACGGGGATCAGGTGGGTGGCGGCCTCGGCCGCGGTGTTCGCCGCGATACTCGTCTTCGGATACCTGACCGCCGATTGGATCGACATGCACTCGATCCTGCTGGGAGGGTCCGCATGAACGCGATACTAGAGACGAGGGGCCTCTGCTACTCGTACCCGTCCAGGAAGGACGGGAAGCCCCTCGACGATGTCTCCATCTCCATAAAGCAGGGGGTCCGCACCGCCGTGCTCGGAGCCAACGGCGCCGGGAAGTCCACCCTGTTCTATTCATTGAACGGCATACTGAAGCCGAAGTCCGGGGAGGTCCTGTTCAAAGGCTCCCCGATAGACTACAGCCGCGAGGCCCTCAGGGAGCTGAGGTCCTCCGTCTGCGTCGTGGTGCAGAACCCCGACGAGCAGATCTTCTCCTCCACGGTGGAGGAGGACGTGGCCTTCGGGCCGCTGAACATGGACCTCCCGAGAGAGGAGGTCGAGTCCAGGATAATCGATTCCCTTACGAAGGTGGGCATGCTGGAGCAAAGGCACCGCCCCACCACGCACCTGTCCTACGGGCAGAGGAAGAGGATCGCCGTGGCCGGAGCATTGGCAGTGGACCCGGAGATCCTGATCCTGGACGAGCCCACCGCCGGACTGGACCCCAAGATGTCCGCCGAGATGATCGAGATCGTTGACGGACTCGTTGAGAACGGGACCACCGTCGTGATCTCCACCCACGACATAGACATGGCCTTCGCCTGGGCGGAGGACATCCATGTGCTCTCCCGCGGCCGCATGGTGTATTCCGGAGAGCCGGAGGCGTTCTTCTCCGACGAGAGGAGGGTCATAGACGCCGGGCTCGTGATGCCCAGGGTCGCCAGGCTCCACCAGTCCCTCGGGCTGGAAGGCCCTGTCCCAAGGACCTCGTCCCAGCTGCTGGCCTGCATGGACGGCCCGGTCGGGAAGATAGAGGTCCGTCCGATAGAGGACGGCCTCGCCGACCCCGCCGGCAGGTGCACCGGCGTCTGCGGCTCCGCCGCCAGGGGGGCGCTGGAGGAGCTGGGAGCAGAAGTGGACATGCGCTACGGCGCCCTGGACGGCGCATGCATCGCCGCCTTGGGCGGCGACGATGTCCTCCTGTACACCGACAGGGCCTCGGCCGGCCACGTGAAAGAGAAGATAGGAAGGCTCTCCTCCTTCGGGAGATGCCCGGAGGCGGTATGATGGAGCCCGATGTCATAAAGACGGATAAGATAGGCTTCGCGTACAAGGGCGAGGCATACAGGTCCCTGGACGGCGTGGACATCGCCATAAGGAAAGGGGTGAAGACGGTCCTCCTGGGAGCCAACGGCGCCGGGAAGTCCACCCTGTTCTACAGCTTCAACGGAGTCCTTGAGCCCGACGAGGGCAGGGTCCTGATCAACGGCGAGCCCATATCGTACAGGAGGAAGGGCCTGAGGGCGCTCCGCTCCAAGGTCTCAGTGGTCCTCCAGAACCCCGACGACCAGGTCTTCGGGCAGACCGTGAAGGGCGACGTGGCCTACGGGCCCACGAACCTGGGCCTGTCCCAGCAGGAGGTCGATTCCCGTGTCTCTGAAGCATTGCGCATGGTCGGGCTGACGGAGCTCGCCGACCGGAACCCCCTGCAGCTGTCCTACGGGCAGAGGAAGAGGCTGGCCATCGCCGGTGCGCTGGCGATGCGCCCGGACATAATGATCATGGACGAGCCCACCGCAGGGCTGGACGCCTCGATCGCTTCGGACCTGATGGAGCTGGCCGAGATCCTCCACGCCTCGGGCACCACGGTGGTCATATCCACCCACGACGTGGACCTGGCCTACGCCTGGGCGGACGAGATCCATGTTATGAAGAAGGGGAAGATAGTCTACTCCGGAGACCCGGACGCTTTCTTCAGCGACCGCCAGGGGGTCTACGGCGTGTCGCTGTCCCCGCCGACGTACTTCGCAATCAACGCGTTCCTGTCCGGGTCCCGCGGGATCCCCGCCGACCCTCACCCCAAGACCGAGCCGCAGATGATGATGAAGTTCAGGCCCTGCTCCGCCGGCGTGCTCACCATATGCTCCGAAGGGGACGCCCCGGAAGGCGCTTGCACCGGCGCATACGGGCCAACGGCCCGCAAAGGCCATCCGGATGCTGACTACGTCTCCGACGGCTTCGACTCCTGCGCCCGCAGGGTGCTGGCAGGCGAGGATGCGGTGCTGTACTGCGCCCCGGACGACATGAAGGCGGTGGAAGCGAAGATCGAAGAGCTTTCCAGGTTCGGAGAGATGTTCGAGGTCCGGCGGATCTGAACGCAGCTGCATTTCCGCCCCGGGATCGGGGTGAAACGGCCATCTTCCGATGCCGGAACGGCCAGAAAACCGCTTCGGCCCCTCATTGGCAATGGAGTTCATTGAACTACGGGCTAGGTGACATGAAAGTTGGTGCTTCTCAGACCTGGTGTCTGCCGTCGATTTCTGATTCCGTTCGA
>CAVICI010000024.1:0-28709 GCA_963640995.1 Dialister hominis
ACGGGGTCTGGCTCGCCGTGCCGCTGACGGAAGCCGCGACGTTCGCCGTGGCCGCATTCCTGACAGTGAGGAAGGGGCCGGAGTACGGATACACGGAACCAAGGCGCATATCGGCGGACGAGGCGTGAACCGTTGCGATTCCGGGACTTCTTGCAGAATTCGTCAATTTGTCCTTGGGACTTTTTGTAAAAATATACAAATAGTCCCGAAAACATCTTCTGACCGTGATCGAGCGGAAGATCTACAAGTCCCTCCTGGAATGGAAGGGCCGGAAGCACAAGTGCCTCGTCGTCACCGGCCAGAGGCAGGTCGGCAAGACGTTCATCATCGACAGCTTCGCCAGGGCAGAGTACGACCGTTACATCTACATCAACTTCGAGGACTCGCCCGAGCACAAGGGCATCTTCGACGGCGACAACACCGCAGAGGAGCTGGTCAAGAAGCTCGTCGTCAGCTTCGGCGGGGATTCGATCGTCGAAGGCTCCACCCTCCTGTTCCTCGACGAGATCCAAGAATGCGAGCGCGCGTACAGCGCCCTGAAGCAGCTCACCATCTACGGGAAGATAGACGTCATCGCTTCCGGCTCGCTCCTAGGCGTGAAGATCCCCCAGGACAGGAGCGGCGCCGAGCCCCTGATGCCCATCGGATACCAGGAGACGCTGGTCATGCACCCTGTGGACTTCGAGGAGTTCCTCTGGGCCAAGGGGATGCCGAAGGCCGCCGTGGAAGAGCTCCGTGCCTGCGTGCGCGAGAAGAAGGAGATCGAGAGCGTCTTGTACGAGAGGGCCTCGATGCTGTTCAGGGAGTACATGATTGTCGGAGGGATGCCGGAAGCCGTAGAGGCTTACGTCTCCTCCAACGACTTCCGCCCCGCAGGCAAGGCCCTGAACGAAGTCGCCCTCGCATGCATCCGCGATATCAACCGCTGCAACGACGGGGACGAACGGCTGAAGACCGCGGACTGCTTCGACAGCATCCCGGACCAGCTGGCGGAGCCGAACAAGAAGTTCATGTACTCGCGCATCAAGAGCGGCAAGCCCCGCAGATCGTCCGAGATCTACATGGAGAGCCTCCTGTGGATAAAGGCCGCCGGATACGGGGTGTTCTGCTACGGAGTAGACCAGCCTGCGCTGCCGCTCAAGAGATACGTCAGGCGCGATTCGTTCAAGGTGTACCTGTCCGACACGGGCATGCTGCTGGGCATGTACGGGGACAAGGCCAAGAAGGCCGTCTACAGCGGAGACAGCTCGTACAACATGGGCGCGGTCGCGGAGAACGCCGTGGCATCCGAGATGGCGAAAGCAGGCCTTGAACCCAGATACTACAGCAAGAACAAGGGCGCGGGCCGCATGGAGCTCGACTTCGTCCTGGAGTTCCGGGACGGCGTGGCGGCCATAGAGGTGAAGTCCGGAAAGGACAGGACGGCGCCGTCGCTGCAGAAGGCCGGCCGCCTGTTCGATATCGCCAGGAGGATCATGCTCGAGCCGGGGAACATCCGCGTGGACGGGGACGGGGTTGAGCATTACCCTCTGTTCGCATGCGCTTTCATCAGGGACATGGACCCTGCTCCGGACGATGGCCCCAGGTTCAGCTGAGGCTCATCGGTTGCCGGAAACCGTCAGCAGAACGGCCCGGCAAAGGAATCCACATCCTCTGCCGGCTGTGCAAGAAGTTTCTCGATGACCAGGATGGCAGGCTGATGAAGCCGATCGGATGTCGGGTCAGGCCGCGTTCGCGGCCTTGGCCTGACGTTCGGATCCGAAGCATTCCTGGAATGCGCCATCGATGCCGGCACGGGAGACAGCCATGGTATCAGGCGAACCGGTGATCGAACCTGAATCTGTCTGCATGGACAGCTGCTGGGCTATCCAATAGACTATGCCGCGAGCCGTGTCCGGTTCTGTGGTTGTGGTCAGATCCGGCCCTGTGAGCGTGGGCGAATCGGCTCCATCATCGACTTCGTGCATGATGCCGTATTCGCCTACGAATGTCTTGCCGCTCAGATTGGATCCGCAGGCCTCTATCTCCTCTCCGGATTTTCCATAGAAAGTGAATCCGATGAAAGTGTCAGCCCAGTAATGGCAGATATCGCTATCGAACGTCATTTTGGTGACAGTTGTAGGCCTTATCAGCAGATTGGCCCATGGGGGATACTTCCTCGCATCGGGCCAAGGAAACTCTTCTCCGGTATCATTGAATGTGGGCCCGAAGTATCCGGCAGTGAAATGCACGGTCTCCAGATAGCAGCCTTCGAATGCAGGGAACGTTTCAGAAAAGACGGTGTCGAGGCTGGCGGGGATGGTGAGCTCGGTTATGCTGCTCTTGTAGAATGTATGGAACGACAGGCAAACGACACCGAACGGGATCACTAAAGAGTCGAGGTTCAGTTCGCGGAATGCATCGGATCCGAGCCTTATGATGCCTTCCTCGAACACGATCGATTTCAGAGTGGACCTGCACTGATACCAGGGAGTGTTCTGATACCAGCTATCCTCGCCATCATAAGCGGAATAATTGAATCCACATCCGGATCCGGGAGTGAATGTGATGCTCTCTATTCCCGATATGTTATGGAATGCGGGATAATCGTCACGCCATACCGCATTGAGGCTTACCGGAATGGTCAGGTTCTTGATCGTGCAGTCACGGAACACGCCCAGTCCGAAAGAGGTGAGCGTGTTCGGAAGGACAAGATCTTCAATGTTGCAACCGTAGAGCGCATATTGTCCGATGCGGGTGATGCCTTCTTCGTAAATGACGGTCTTAAGGCTTGGAGCGTTGTACCAAGGACAATCGCCGTAATACGTCAGATTGTAATCGCAGCTCTTTCCAGAACCTTGGGTGAATGTCACTTTCTCAAGGTTTTCATGACATTGGCGGTAATCGAACGGGCTTATGTACGAATTGCCGCATTCGACATCGATGCTTATCGGAATGGTGAGCTCTTTGAGGTTGCAGCCATAGAACATGCACTTCCCCAATTTCGAGACGCTATCTTTGATGACGATCGTCTTCGGAACATCCGAATTCATATTCCAGGGGGCCAGCGCCGTGTTCTCGGGGGATGTTCCCCAGCTCCAGTGCGTATAATCGAACGGGACTCCGTTCCCATTGGTGAAGGTCACCTTCTCAACGGCTGTGCAACCGCAGAATGCAGGGTATTTTTCGTTGCTACCATAGGAGTTCAGGCTCACGGGAATGGTCAGATCGGTCAGGCCCGTGCAGTTGAGGAAACAGTGGTTCCCGAGGTGGACGACGCTGTCGGGGAGCACTAACGAAGTTACGTTGCTTAGTTCGCGGAAAGCATCGGATCCGACCCCTCTGATCCCGTCTGCGAGATTGATCTCTTTGAGAGTGTCTCTGCTCTGATGCCAGGGAGTGTTCTGGTACCAGGAACCGGATCCATCGTAAGCGGCATAGTTGTACCCGTATCCTCCGTTTCCGATGGTGAAATTGATCTTCTCGATATGACAGCAGACGGCGAATGCGGGATGCATGTCGGAGCCCACGCTGTTCAGCGTGATGGGGATTGTGAGCTCCTTGACCTGATTGCACATGAGGAACGCCCATTCGCCTAGCTTTGTGATATTGTCGCCTATGACGATTTTGGTGATATCGTCACGGCTCTCGAACCACGGCGCACGGACGGAAATGTACGAATTCATCTCGCCGGACCCCGTTATCTCCAGGGTGCCGTCCGAATAGATGCTGTATGCGGCATTCGGTCCGCATTGGCCGCTGTCGACGATCTGTGCCGAAGCCGCATCCGTCTCTGCATGAAGCGCAAACAACATCGTCATGGCAGATACGGCGAGCACTACAGCCATCAGAAACGTTCCAGTCTTCATCGAGCTTTTTGATGCAACATTACGGCAGATGATATCATCTCTCCGAGGAATCCTTTCTGAACCTCCCGATGCCATGTGAGCTGGCATTGGTCGATTGCAGGTGTATAGGGTTCCAGACAAACTGCGGACTATTTGTAGGATTCTATAGATTCTTCTTAAGGAGGAAGACTGAACAGACTGCGTCTACCTGGATTGCATAGTCTCGCGTGGGTGCGCTCGCGAGACTGCACAGTTCAAAATAGGGCAGAGGCAGCTGGGAGCGCCTCCAGAGGCGACGTGCCCGGCTTCTCGGCCTCCTAGCCCCAGCCGATGTCCTTCAGAACAAGTAGAACCTTTATAATAGCCCGATTATGGCGTTGCTGTACGGAGGCCTCCCTCATGATAGTCAATGCCGAGTTATTCGTCAAGGACCTGCCCGGGCAGCTGGTGGGTTCCATCGAGCCCATATCGCTGGTGGACGGGAACATCCTAAGCGTGATGCACGACCGCAGCCGCATAGTCAACCACAGGATCTGCATCAACATCACCTTCGAGGTGGACAAGGAATGCCAGCTCATCGAGCTCAAGAAGGTCTGGAAGTCCAAGGACGTCATAATATCCAAGATCGGCTCGGTGTACGAGACGTACACCATGGACTACCTCCTGATCGGCGACATCGACGCCGCGTACATAGAGAACCTGATCGGCAAGGCTTCCAAGGTCGCGGCGCTGGACGCCGTGGACGTCAGGTACTCTTCCAAGACGGACGCGTCCGCCAACAAGAGCGGGATGATCTCCGTGAAGACCCGCGGCAAGGAGGACCTCGGCAAGCTCGATGCGTTCCTCTCCGAGGAATGCGCCAAGACGGGCACGGTCTACGTGAGGGGTGTGTGAGATGAGGGTGTTCATCTGCGGGTTCGGAACGGTCGGGCAGGGCTTCGCCGAAGTGCTCAGCATGCGCAAGGAATTCTTCATGTCCAGGTACGGGCAGGAGGTCGTCATAACCGGAGCAATGGACTCCAAGAGCTACGTCATCGCCCCCGAGGGGCTGGACCCCCTGGAGCTGGTCAAGAGGAAGAAGGAGACGGGCAGGGTCGGCGACGATACGTACACGGACTCCGTGAAGGTGCTCTCCGAGGCGGAGTACGACATACTCGTCGAGGTCAGCCCCACGAACGTCAAGACCGGAGGGGCGGGGCTCCCCAACATCATCCACGCCCTGGAATCGCGCAAAGACGTCATCACGGTCAACAAAGGCCCGCTGGCCCTGAAGTTCAGCGAGCTCATCTCCCTGGCCAGGGAGAACAAGTGCAAGATCAGGTTCGAGGGCTCCGTCGGAGGGGCGATGCCCATCATCAACCTCTGCCACGAGAACCTGAAAGGCGAGAAGATCACCTCCATCTGCGGGATCTTCAACGGCACATGCAACTTCATCCTCAGCAAGATGGACAAGGGCCAGTCCTTCGAGCAGGCCCTGAAGGAGGCGCAGCAGATGGGATATGCGGAAACGGATCCCACCAACGACGTGGAAGGCTACGACAGCGCCTGCAAGGTCGCCATCCTGGCCAACTCGGTGTTCGGAAGGAACGTCACCTTCAGCGACGTGAAGATCACGGGCATCACCAAGATAACCGAGGAGGCCATCGCCCTGGCCGCCGCCCGCAACATGGTGATCAGGCTCATCGGAGAGATCGCCGAGGACAAGCTGGAAGTCGGGCCCAGGCTGGTGCCCAGGGGCCACCCCCTGAGCATCTCGGGGACCATGAACACGGCCCAGATCTTCTGCGACTTTGCAGGGCCCGTGACTGTCACCGGGCGCGGTGCGGGAAGGAAGGAGACGGCCTCCGCCATCCTGAGCGACCTCATCGCGATAATGGACGAGAGGACGGAGTGATGGCAAGAGTCCTGATTTACGACACCACCCTGCGGGACGGCGCCCAGACCGACGGCGTGTCGTTCTCCTGCGAGGACAAGCTCGACATCCTGAAGAGGCTGGACGCCGCAGGGTTCGACTTCGTGGAAGGCGGATGGCCCGGCTCCAACCCCCGGGACGACGAGTTCTTCTCGAGAGCATCCAGGCTGGACCTCTCATGCGCCGAGCTGGTGGCCTTCGGGAGCACCCGCAGGCACGGCGCGCGGCCGGAGGACGACCCCAACCTGAAGGCCCTGGCGGCGGTCCCGGCGGAATGGTGCTGCATATTCGGGAAGTCATCGGACTTCCATGTCACGGAAGCCCTCGGCATCTCTCTGAAAGACAACCTGGAGATGATCGAGGACAGCGTCCGCTTCCTCAGGGAATCAGGGAAGAGGGTGATGTTCGATGCGGAGCACTTCTTCGACGGATACTCATCGAACAGCGGATACGCGATGGATGCCCTGAAAGCAGCGGAGATAGGCGGCGCGGAATGGATCGTCCTCTGCGACACCAACGGCGGGACCCTTCCCGGAAGGATCGCGGAGGTGGTCCGCGAGGTCAAAGCGCAGCTGAAGGCGGGCCTCGCCATACACTGCCACAACGACTCAGACCTGGCCGCCGCAGGCAGCCTCGCGGCCGTGGAAGCGGGATGCGGGATGGTCCAGGGGACCGTCAACGGCATAGGGGAGAGGTGCGGGAACGCCAACCTGTGCACCGTGGCCCCCAACCTGAAGATCAAGATGGGCATGGACCTGGGGAACGTCAGGCTGGACGGCCTCACCGCCCTGTCCGGGTACATCGGGGAGATCGCCAACATGCCTCCCCAGCCGGGCATGCCGTTCGTCGGCGAGAGGGCGTTCACCCACAAGGGCGGGATGCACGTCTCCGCCGTGATAAAGGATGCCAGGACCTACGAGCACATCGACCCAGCGGCTGTGGGGAACAAGCGCAGGATACTGGTCTCCGACATGGCCGGGAAGGCCACCATCACCGAGAAGCTCAGGGAGCTGGGCCTCAGCGTGGGCAGCGACAGCCCCGACATCGTGCGCGAGGTCAAGGAGATGGAGTCCAAAGGATACCAGTTCGACGGCGCCGACGCCAGCTTCGAGCTCCTGGTCAAGAGGCTCAGGGGCGACATAGAGCCCATGTTCCGGATAACCGCATTCAGGATCTCCATGTACGAGGCCGACGGCGGGAAGATGGAGTCCGAGGCCAGCATCAAGGTCGCCGGCCGCGACGGGGATGTGGAGCACACCGCCGCGGACGGGAACGGCCCCGTCAACGCGCTGGACAACGCCATGAGGAAGGCGCTGGACAGGTTCTACCCCTCGCTGAAGAACATCAGGCTGACCGATTACAAGGTCCGCGTGCTGGACGAGAAGTCCGCCACAGCCGCCAGCGTCAGGGTCCTGATACGGACCACGGACGGCAAGGACAGCTGGGCCACGGTGGGCGTGTCCGAGAACGTCATCGAGGCAAGCCTGATCGCACTCAAAGATTCCCTGGAGTACGCGCTCCTCCGGAACGAGATTTCGAAACATGACAAGGTGAACCAATGAGCAGGACAATAGTCACTCTGGTGGGCAAGGACCGCGTCGGGATAATCGCCGCGGTCTGCAACTACTTCGCGCAGAACAACATAAACATCCTGGACATCAAGCAGACGACCGTCCAGGAGTACATCAACATGATCCTGATCGTCGACGTCTCCGGCTACGGGGGCAAGTTCGACGACCTCGCCAAAGGCCTAGACGATGTGGGGAAGGAAGTTAACTGCATCATCAAGGCCCAGCACGAAGAGATCTTCGAAATGATGCACAGGATCTGATTCCGATGGTAGAGCTCAGAGAGGTGTTCGAGACCTACGAGATGGTCTCTCACGAGAACCTCGATGTCAGGACGATCACCATGGGGATCAGCCTCCTGGACTGCATCGATCCCGACCTCGACAGGCTGTGCGACAAAATCTACGGGAAGATAACCGCCTACGCCGAGAACCTGGTGTCGGTAGGGGACGAGATCGGCCTGGAGTACGGCGTCCCGGTGATCAACAAGAGGGTGTCGGTCACTCCGATCGCCCTCGTAGGCGGCGCCGCATGCAAGACCCCCGGAGACTTCGTCCAGATCGCCAAGGCGCTGGACAGGGCGGCGAAGAAGATCGGCGTCAACTTCATCGGAGGGTACTCCGCCCTGGTCCAGAAGGGGATGACCCCTGCGGACAGGAACCTCATCGAATCCATACCCATGGCCCTCGCCGAGACCGAGAGGGTCTGCTCGTCCATCAGCCTCGGGTCCACCAGGACAGGGATCAACATGGACGCGGTCAGGCTCATGGGAGACATCATCGTGAAGACCGCCGAAGCAACGAAAACCGCAGATTCCATCGGATGCGCCAAGCTCGTCGTTTTCTGCAACCCGCCGGACGACAACCCGTTCATGGCAGGGGCGTTCCACGGAGTCACCGAAGCGGACTGCATCATAAACGTGGGGGTCAGCGGGCCCGGGGTCGTGAACAACGCCCTGTCCAAGGTCCGCGGAGAGAGCTTCGAGGTCCTCTGCGAGACCATAAAGAAGACAGCGTTCAAGGTCACCAGGGTCGGGCAGCTGTTCGCAAAGGAAGCGTCCAAGAGGCTCAACGTGCCCTTCGGCATCGTGGACCTGTCCCTCGCGCCCACTCCCGCAGTGGGGGACTCCATCGCGGACATCATCCGCGAGATGGGGATGGAATACGCCGGGGCGCCCGGGACCACCGCCGCGCTGGCGATCCTGAACGACCAGGTGAAGAAGGGAGGGGTCATGGCATCCTCGTACGTGGGAGGCCTCAGCGGAGCGTTCATCCCCGTGACCGAGGACCAATCCATGGCGGAGGCCGCCGAGCTCGGTGCCCTCACCCTCGAGAAGCTGGAAGCGATGACCTGCGTCTGCTCCGTCGGGCTGGACATGATCGCCATCCCCGGAGACGTTCCCGCCACCACCATATCCGGGATCATCGCGGACGAGATGGCGATCGGCATGGTCAACCAGAAGACCACCGCCGTCAGGGTCATTCCCGTCATAGGGAAGAAGGTCGGGGACAGGGCCCACTTCGGAGGGCTCCTAGGAGATGCGTGCATCATGCCCGTGAACCCCTACGGCTGCGCCGACTTCGTCAACCGCGGCGGAAGGATCCCCGCTCCGATCCACAGCTTCAAGAACTGAATTGATTTTACAGCGGCCTCCGGGCCGCATCTTTCTCACGATCCGTTCCGGGCAGCGTCAGCGCCGGACGCGCGCACGGATGCATGCGCCATGATGCAGGCGACAGACAGCAAAGAAGGAAAGGTAGATGGTAAAAAGGATTGAGGCACCTAGGTGCCGAAGCCAGAGCTCAGAAAGAAGCGCAAGGTGGGGGCAGAGGGATTTGAACCCCCGTCAGCGGGTTTCCACTACGGAAGGAGCTACCTTCCGCGGAATCAATGAGTCATCGCTCCAGTTAATCATCAACTGTCAGCAAACCCATTTTCAATCACTCTCAATAACTGGAGCCCGCCAGTCTGCCAGGTTAGCCTATACCCCCGGTGTGAGTGTGAATGCGAGTTGCAATCACTTCTTGCGCATCTTCGCTGCTCTCTTTCTTCTTCTCATTTTCTTCTTGCGCCATTTCCAACGCTGGTTGCCGCGTTTCTTCCAGGCGCGCGAGCTTCTCTTCATGGTTGATCCTTCCCTGAATGATGCCGCGAGGCGTCATCCTTGGCGGGCCCGCCGGGATTCGAACCCGGGGCGTCTGGCTTAGAAGGCCAGCGCTATATCCTGGCTAAGCCACGAGCCCACTCTTCCCCTCCATTTACTCATCCCATTTAAATGTTATCTACAAAGCCAATCTGGATCCCGCCGGTGCCTCCGAGCATATTGCCAGAAGGCACGGATTCAGTGCCTGTGTCGTCAGATATCGGGGGCGAAATCAGATAAAGCCAGCATCCGGCCGCTTGGGATCGGATCTCACTTCTTCAGCGTCGCCCCGCAGACGCTGCAGAACTCGTCGCCGGCATTGATGGCGCTCCCGCACTCGGGGCAATGCTTTCCGTCCGTCGAGCGCGGGCGCTTCTCGGTGCTGGTGAAGCCGCTTCCGATCAGCCCCAGCGGGATGAACAGGAAGAAGAACGGCAGCCCGAAGCCCGGACGCACCACGAGCGCCACGAGGATTATCGCCGCGAACAGGACGACCGCGAGCACTATGAACATGCGCCGGCTCATCAGAGCCCCCTCCCGCATGCAGAGCAGAAGCTCCGGCCCTCATAAACAGGCATTCCGCGGGATGGACGGCATCCCATGTGCGGCTGCGGAGCCGCGATCAGCATGAACAGGATGCCCATGGAGAACATCCTGACCGTGCGCGAGATGGAGATCCCTCCCGAGGATGTCCCGTTGGCTCTCGACGACGATGCGACCATGAGTGGGCGATAGGGAACATCATCATAACCATGTCGATGCAGACGACGGGCAGCATGCAAGAACTTGAAAAGGCGCCCCGCCCGGGAACGTTCCTGGACAGGGCTTGCAATGAAGAAAACTGGCTCAGAAGTTCAGGTAGTCCGCGATGGACCCGTTGCCGGTCAGCATCAGCACCGCCTCGACGATGCACACGAAACCCAGGACCATCAGCAGAGGCCACCAGTTCAGGGCCTTTCCGACCATCTTCACTATGGCCTCCCCGAAGTTGAGGATCATGTACACCACAGCTCCGCACAGGAAAGCCACGATTATGCGGGGCCATCCTTCGGACAGGAACGTGAGGTCGATGTTCCCTGCCAGCACGCATCCGTTGAGCCCTGCGAGGGAGATGTAGATGATCCCCATCACCAGCACGGCGATCAGGACTGCGAAATGCACGTCCCTGAAAGGCCGGATGATCAACGCGAATGCCGCCAACAGCACGATGACTGACGTCGAAGTCCTCCAGCCGCCGTAAGCCGTGACGGCCTCATAGGCCATGATGATTCCGAACACCAGGCCGAGGAACACCATCAGCTTGTACTTCTTGGAGTCTTTGTCCTTCACATAGGTGGCCACGATCAGCAGCGCCACGATGCCCCCTATCAGCAGGAGGGTCTCGGGCATATGGTCGCCGACCCATGCGGATATCTCCGATGTGTCCATGGACGGACGATTGGCGAAAAGCGATATAAAAGACGCGCCGCCCCTCGGCAGGGGCAGCGCAATGGAAAGGATTTCAGGCGAGCTTGGTCCCGGCCTTCGGGCTGGCGCCCTGGTCGTAGACCTCTGCGACATCGAACATCCAGAGAGCTCCGGCGTGGAGATGGATGGCTGCGAGCTCCTTGTTCATCTGCTCCAGCCCGGGTCCCTCGGTGATGCGAACGGGGTTGGCGAGGACGATCTCGTATGCTGCCATTCCTGCGGAGACGAGGATCGCGGCCTTCTTGGTGGCACCGAGGTTCTTGGACGATTTCTTCATCAGCACTTCTCCGACGACGACCTTGTCGGGGGAAGGCGCCACTATAGAGCCGCACACGATGGCGTGGGGCTGTCCGGCGGAATCGGATGTGACGAGGGCCTTCACGGTCGTGGGCTCTCCCATTGCTTTCAGCACTTCTTCAGGTATGCAGACCATTCTGTTCACCTATGACACGAACCGCCTGGACAGTATATAGGTGGTTGCTATCATGCATGATGCCGATGCTCAGACTCCGGTTATGGGCTCCGGAAGCGGAGGAGGCTCGGGGCGCTCGTACATCGAATCCATGAACGCCGCGGCGAATATGGGATAGTGCTCCACCCCGTCCGCGTCCACGCGGATGTTCCCGTTCTCGAGCTTGATGAACCTCTTGACAGGATACATCGCGTACCGCGGGTCGGTGCGGAGCTTCTTGAGGGATCCCGCCCTCCTGTTCTTGCCCGATTTCACCTCGACGGCCGACAGCTCTCCGCCGAGGTCCACGATGAAATCCACCTCGATGCGGTCGCGCTTGGCCGGCTCGTCCTCGGATATGGGCCTGTTCCTCTCGAAGTAGTGCAGCTGGAACCCGCACTTCTCGATCATGTTGGCGACCGCGTTCTCGACGATGGCCCCCGCGTTGACCTCCGTGTCGCCGCGCAGGACCCTCAGGCGCAGCCCGTCGTTGGGCCTCGATCCCTGGAAGGCGCTGATGAGCACCCCCGTGTCGTAATAGTACATCTTCAGCGACTCGTCGTGCCTCGACCTCAGAGGCAGCACAGGCTCCGAGACGTTGCGGCAGACGCTGGCCATCCCTGCGCCCTCGATCCACTGGACAGGCTCCCTGTATTCTCTCAGGCCCGGGTTCTCCAGGCCGTTCCCGACTGTCCTCTCAGCAGCAGTGTACATGAACTTCCTGCTGTCCTTCCCGAGCTGATCCGGTATGGAGTCTATGCATGCCTTCACCCTCGCGCGGATCGGACTCGGAGCGAAACGGGACACGTCGAAAGCGTAGTCCATGCGTATGCGCTCGCATTCGCCGTCGATTCCTGCCCAGTCGACATCCTCGCCGAGCGTCCTCCTGACGACATCCGGCATCCCTCCTATCGCCAGGTACCTCGTGAAGTACCTGTTCAGAGCGTCGAGAGACGTTTCGTCCAACGGCGTCCTCGTCCTGATGCGCTCGCGGATGAGGCCGGTCACATCTTCGGAGATTCCCAGAGCCCACAGGTATTCTTCGAAATCCAGGGCGTACATCCTTTTGACGGTCCTGTACCCCATCGGCGACACATGCTCGTTGTTCGTGAGGATAGAGTTGACCGCGTCCCATCCGCCCTGCGGCTCGGCCCCGCCTCCCGGCCTGAGCCCTTCGACTGTGAGAAGGGAGCCGGAAGCGATGATGTCGCACCTTCCGTCGGCGACCAGGGGCTTGATCGCGAACATCGCTTCAGGGCACAGCTGGATCTCATCGAGGAACAGGATGGAATCGCCTTCTTTCGGAGAGAAATCGGGAAAGCTCAGCTTCAGCTTGTAGTAGACTGCTCCCGCGTCGATGTCTCCTTTGAAGATGTCCTTGAGGTACGGCTTCGTGCTGAAGTCGATGCGCAGGTACTGCCGGTAGTTCGCTCTTGCGAACTCGTCGATGATGTATGTCTTCCCGATCTGCCTGCTCCCCGTGATGACCAGCCCGTGCTTGTTCGGATCGCCCTTCCATGCGACGAGCTCGGACATCATCTTGCGCTTCATGGCATTGTATAGACTGGTCATTCTACAAATCATTTTTCCATAAAAACTAGTGAATCTACTAGTAAATGCATTGTAAAAACTAGTAATTTTACTAGTTTTTAACATTTCATAGAACGGCAATGACAGAAACGCCGGCAACACGATAGACGCAGAAACCGCAACGATACAACACGGCTCAGAAGTGAGGTAAAATGGTGGACAGGGCGAGATTCGAACTCGCGGCCTCTACCATGCCAAGGTAACGATCTTCCAACTGATCTACCTGCCCAACAAAATCCTTGAGTTATTCATCATACTTAAACATTTCTTATTACCAGAACCCATTCCCGCACCGAATCCCGCCCGGCCACACAGAGGCGGACCCGACCGCCGGCGAAGCCCTTCGACAGAGCGCCCCTCTCCAGTGGAAACAGGGGTCGACGGATATGCTGGCCATGTTCCCGGGATCGAGAGCGCATATCAGAAATCTGCATTGAAACACCGTTAACGTCAACGAAAACGCATCTTCCGGCCGCCTCGGGAATGTGTACGGACAGCTCAGGCAGACGGCTTATATGCAGAAGCCGAGACGCACGCATGAGAGAGATCGACACCAAAGGGAGCATGCCCTTCGCCATCGTGGCGGTGGCATTGCTGCTGTCATCCGCGGTCCTCTGCGGAGTGGTCTGCAACTACAGGGAGACCGAGAGCAGGCAGGACAGCGTGGAACAGGAGATAACGGCCATCGACGAGGCCCTGGCCGACATGACGGACTATGTGAACAGGGGCCTCGGAGAGATCGTGATGAGGCTGTCCACGGCCACGGCCGAAGGCATCGGCAGCAGCAAGACCGTGGCGGAGCGGGCCGAAGCCTTCAAGGAGATGTCAGCGGAATGGATCTCCCAGCAGTTCCCGATGCGCAGCGGAGGCGCCGTCGCGGAGGTGAAGAGCTACGACCTGAAGCTCGAGTCTGTCCCCACGCAGCTCGCGACGGCCGAAGCGGGCATCGACGGCATGCTCAGAGCGTACCTGTGCGGGACAGGCAGCATCGAGGTGCGCATATCGTCCGAGAAGGGCACGTCCGACACCGCCATCGACGTATCGACGGACGGGAGCTACACCCTCCCCCTGACCGCGGAGCGCCTGGAGATGTTCAGGAACATGTCCTCCGACGGAGGCGTGTCGGTCTCCCAGATGATGTCGTATCAGCTGACGTGCCTGGCGCAGTACAGGATCATGAACGGATACGGCGTGACGCAGTACGGCCCTGCAGGGACGTCGGCCATCATAACCCAATCGGATGTCCTGGCTGCCTACGAGAGGTCCCTCCAGGCGGCGGAGAGGATGTCGTTCCATTCGGGGGCCATGGCAGGCGGCGACATCGACCTGTCGGACCTCCTGGCCGAGGATGGGAAGATCTCCCTGGACCTCTCCGCGGTGTACGCCCAGGCGCTCATGGCCGTCATCGACGACGTGGCCCTGAAGTGGGTCGACTACTTCTACGGGTTCGAGATCCTGGACGCCCTGAAGGGCTTCAGGAGCTCATGGGGCTCGTTCACGGACTCCGTGAAGGCGTTCATTTACGGGGACGAGAAAGTCTACAGCGCCGTCCCGTGCATCGAGGGGCACATGGACGCTTCCGTGCTGAAGAGGTGCAGGGCCCCGGGAACCGGAACGACAACGCTGGAATACGGCGGCGTGTCGGTCACCGTCCAGAACCCGACCGGGGACGTGCTGTCGTCGCCCTGGCTGAAGACCTTCGGCAAGAGGTACTCCGGCGACGGCGACTATGTCAGGGACCATGTCCTGGAAGTTCTCAAGACAGCCGCACAGAAGATCGCGGGGGACGATTCCCTCGGGACCGTCTCCACAGAGGTGGACCCCCGCGACGACAAGGACTTCGTCACAGCCCTCACAGAGCTGTACACGAAGGCCCTCTCGGAGATGCCTGACAGGATCGCCCCGTCCCTTGAGAACGCCTTCGCCTCGGTCCCGTTCTACGACGAGTACTGCGGAGCGGTGGCCGACGAGATCGAGAGCCATGCCTCGGAGTTCGTCATGTCGGAGCAGCTCAGGTCCTCCCTCATCTCGGCCTTTGCGGCCGCGATCCCCGAGGGATCGGAGGTCACCGTCTCCGCGATGACGGAGTCTGGCGCCCTGGACCGTGCCGTCAGGGGCTACGAGCAGAAGGTCCGCTCGGACCTGGCGGAGTTCGGCGCGCTCAGGAACGTCGAGTCGAGCCAGAGCCTGACGGTGAAGGCCCTGTCCTCGATCCTGGCCCTGGGCCTCCCGCTGACGGACATCGGCAGCAAGGTGCCGGAGATGGCCTCGAGGATGTGCTCCGAGATGGCCTCCTGCATCTCCATGAACCCCGAGTCCGGGATCGTCAGCCTGCCGGAGGGCTCCGGGTTCCAGCTGGACGACGGCTCCGGCATGACGACGGAGGAGAAGATCTCCGCTACGCTGTCGTCGACAGCGATCGTGTCCTCGATAACGATCGACGAGGAGCACTGCGTCCACACCGTCGGGTTCAGAGAGGAGGCGAGCGCCGCATACTCCACGGTCTTCGTCATCAAGATGGACGATGCGCTCGCCGTGGACCTGGTGGGCACCGGGGCCTTCTCCGAGGCCATGGGCGGGACGTCCTCCCGCATATCGGACACGATCAGAACATCGTACACCATAGAGGTCACGGTCTCCAGCGGATGGGCCCTGGCCGGCGTGGACTACAAGCCCAGCACCACCATCCTGCAGGACCTCTGGAAAGCGCTGCTGAAGGTCCTGGAGCCGATCATCGAGCCCCTCAGGAAGGTGATGGAGGCGGTGAGGCAGGCCATGACCGTCGTGTCCGAGGCGCTGATCGAGGCGCTCTCGTACATCGCCGACGCCATGATCCGCATCTACGAGGCCCTGATGGACCCCATCGGGGCGTTGAAGGAGTGGTTCGAGACCACTGTCGAAGACATATTCTCCCAGGCGACGCTGGACATCCTCGTGAACATAAACCTGGGGTCCCAGAAGATCGCGTTCCAGTTCTTCGGATGCGTGCTGGAGTTCACCACCAAGGCGATCACCTGGTCCGCCAACACCAAGACCCTGCTGTCCGTGACCCTCACCATGCCCGTGGCCGGCCTGACCGTCTCTGCGGGCATAACGGCGAAGGTCCGCGGCGAGGTGAAGAAGGAGAACCTCCTCCTGACCGGGTTCGGCAAGGTCGAAGGAGACGACTGGAGCCTGAAGGTCACGCTGGACCCGCTCATGAAGGCCACCAGCCACCTCATAGTCGTGGACGGCGACGTCCACGGCACCGACTTCTCCATCATAGCCCCCAAGCTGGAGAACTACCAGGAGATGGGGGTAAAGCTGAGCGACGTGCCCGGGATCGGAGAGATGGTGAGCAACATCCCCGTGATGGGCGTGAACGTGGGCCTGGACGCCGGCTTCACCCTCAGGTACGCCGACCCCCAGAAGACCGGCCTGATAATCAACGAGTTCGAGACCAACCCGCCCGGGACGGACAAGGGGAAGGAGTACGTGGAGCTGTACAACAACAGCGCGAGCAGCATCGACCTGGAAGGATACACCCTCTTGGCGGCGTCCGACCGCAAGTCCAAGAGCATGCAGCTGTCCGGGACCATAGCTCCGGGAGAGCACCTGCTGATCTATCCCAAGTTCACGCTGGTCAACTCCTCCGGGAAGTACACCAAGAACGGGGAGGCCGTGATACTCAAAGACCCGGACGGCAACGAGGTGGACAAGACCCCCACCAAGAAGGACAGCTCCGACGACGAGCGCAGCTGGCAGAGGTCCTACGACGGCTCAACCGAGTGGGTGTTCGCCAAGGGCACGCCCGGGAAGACCAACGACGCCTATCCCCTGAGCAAGGTCGTCTCCGCCTCCGACATGAAGGACATAGTCTGGAAAGCGGTGGAGAAGTCCTTCGACAAGGTGGAGAACATAAACGACCTGGAGACCCTCCAGTCGTTCCTGCAGTACCTCACCAGGTACACATTGGAAGGGCTGATAAGCGAGGTCTCGGGGCAATTGATAGAAGCGTCGGTGTTCGTCAGCCTCGACGTCAAGGACATGTCGTCCTCCCTTTCGGCCGGCGTGAGGATCGCCCTCCGCACCGACGGGGAGCTGGTCAAGGACGTGATGAAGTACATCGTGGGGAAGGTCATGGAGATCGTCCTGAAAGCCAAGAACCCGTACAGGATTGATCCTGTGGAGATGTTTGCGGAGAACATCGACCTGGAGATCTCCGCCCATGCCAGGGTAGGGCTCCCGGAAGCGCTCTCCAAAGGCACCGACCTCCCGGACGTCGACATCGGCGCGGTGTTCCGCACGAACCTGTCGGCCATCACCAGCCTGGCAGGCATCGATACCGGCCGGCCGGAGGTTATGTTCGGTCTCAGGATCGCGGACTGCCCCAAAGAGCTCATCCCGTCGAAGATGTCGGCGAGGAAGAACATGGACCACGACCTGTGGCTGATGATGGCCACCGTCCGGTTCGCGGACCGATGAGGCCTCCGTGATAGGAGATAATATATCAGGACGCGATGGCGAGAGACATGGCCGGAATGGACTTCAAGATTCCCACGGTGATGACCTCGGAGGAGCTGATGGAGAAAGCCTTCCACAGGGCATCCAAGATCCGCAAGAACGGGACCAACGCCCTCGACTCTAAGAAGAAGACCGCACTGGCCAAGGTCACCGCATCAGGCGACATCGTCGTCACGGCGCTGAACGGCTATGTCGCCAGGTTCCCGCGCCTCGACAAGGAGGACGACTTCTTCCCCGAGCTGGTGGACATAGTCATCGGCATAGACAGGTACAAGAAGGCTCTGGGAGCCGTCAACTGGTGCGCGGCCAAGTCCGACAAGCTGAAGAACGACACCCTCAGGGACATCCGCCGCACCAAGGACCCCGAGATCGTCGAGGCCACCAGGCGCAGCTTCTACGGCAGGCTCAACTCCTACGTGGACAGGATCTCCGACGACCTGCTGTTCCTGCAGGATGCCAAGAACAAGTTCAGGAGGCTCCCGGCGGTGGACCCCGGCGTGCCCACAGCGGTCGTTGCAGGGTTCCCCAACGTCGGGAAGAGCAACCTCGTCACCGTCCTCTCCTCGGCCACTCCCGAGATCGCCCCCTACCCCTTCACCACGAAGGGGGTCATCGTGGGCCACATCGAGGACGATTGGCGCAAATACCAGATCATAGACACCCCCGGGCTCCTGGACAGGCAGTTCGAGGACAGGAACGACATCGAGAAGCAGGCCGTCCTCGCCCTGAGGTACCTGACCGACGTGATGCTGTTCGTCATCGACCCGTCCGAGACCTGCGGGTTCTCCAGGGAGGTCCAGGAGAAGCTCCTGAGCACCGTGCAGGAGGGCTTCGCCGGAGTCCCGATCATCGTCGCCGAGAGCAAATGCGACGTCATGAAGACCGGGGACGGGAGGCTCTGCTTCTCCGCCCAGTCCGGAGAGAACATGGACGTCCTCGCCGAGACGGTCATAGCCGAGCTCAGGGCCGTCTTCAGGCGCAAGGCGTCGGAGACAGGGGAATGACTGAAGGGCCTGCGGCAAGCCCCGAGATGGCTGAGTACTTCTCGGAGCTCTCCGCCAAGAAGGACGAGTGCTACTCCATCGCCGAGAAGGCGAGGAGCATGGGCTTCGACCCGGAGACGACGGTCGAGATCCCCCAGGCAGAGGACCTGGCGTCCCGCGTCGAGAAGCTCCTGATGGACTACCACGTCGAAGGCGTCGCGGCCGACATCCGCAGGCTCACCGCCGAGTTCGGGAACCGCGAGCTGGTCGCCCTGATGGTGGCCAAGGAGATGGCCAAGAGGCCCGCCGAGAGCATCGAGAAAGCCCTGGACAGGGCGGTCAGGGTAGGGCTGGCGGTCCTCACCGAGGGGATCCTCGTCGCTCCCCTGGAAGGGATCGCCGACACCAAGATCAGGAAGAACGCCGACGGCACCAACTATGTGGACCTGGTCTTCGCGGGCCCCATCCGCGCGGCCGGAGGAACCGGGCAGGCGATGAGCGTCCTGATCGCGGACGTGGTCAGGATCGAGCTGGGCATCGGAAAGTACCAGCCCACCGACGGGGAGATCGCCAGGTTCGACGAGGAGATCCCTCTCTACAAGCAATGCCAGCACCTCCAGTACACTCCGACCTCCGAGGAGATCGACCTCATCGTGAGGAACTGCCCCGTCTGCGTGGACGGAGAAGGCACGGAGCAGATCGAGATCTCCGGCTTCAGGGACCTGCCCCGCATAGACACCAACCGCGTCAGGGGAGGGGCCTGCCTGGTCATCGCAGAGGGGATGTGCCAAAAAGCGTCCAAGCTCAAGAAGCACGTGGACAAGCTCAAGCTCCCCGGCTGGGAATTCATAGGCAAGTTCCTGGACGCGCACAAGACGGTCAAAGAAGAGAAGAAAGAGGGCGACGCCCCCAAGAAGCCCACCGTCGAGCCCAAGGAGAAGTACCTCATGGACATCGTCGCCGGGCGCCCCATATTCGGGCACCCCTGCAGGGTGGGAGGATTCAGATTGAGGTACGGCAGGGCCAGGACGTCCGGCCTTGCTGCTTTGGCTTACAACACGGGCAGCATGTACGCCATGGACGAGTTCATGGCCCTGGGCACGCAGGTCAAGATCGAGCGTCCCGGGAAGGCGTGCGTCGTCACGCCGTGCGACCTGCTGGAAGGCCCCACGCTCCTCCTGAAGAACGGCGACCTGGTCTACTGCCACACCAAGGACGAGGTCCTGGAAGTCAGGAGCAATGTGTCCGAGATCGTGGACAACGGCGAGATCCTGGTCCCCTTCGGGGAGTTCTGCGAGAACAACCATGTCCTCGTCCCATGCGGATACCCCATAGAATGGCACAAGCTGGAGCTGAAGGCCAAGGGAGATCTCCCGGACGACTGGAGGGACCCCACCTACGAGCGCGCCAAGGAGATGTGCGCCCAGCTGGGCGTGCCGCTCCACCCCAAGTTCAACCTGTTCTGGTCCGACTGGCCACTGGACCGCATAAAGGCGCTGAGGGCCACGGTGCTGGAATCCGGAAGGTACGACGGAAAGAACCTGATCGTTCCCAGGGGGCCGGTGTCCAAGAGGATGCTGGAGGACCTCTGCGCCCTCCACCGCGTGACCGGCAACGAGGTCGTCATCGACGAGAAGTACTCCCTGCCGATGCTGGACTGCCTCGGCATAAAGATTGAGGGCAGCGCGCTGGCCGCAGGCCCGGAGCTGGAAGGCGAGGACACCCTGGAGGCCATATCCAAGGCCGCAGGCTACGAGGTCCGCGCCAGGGCCATGACCCGCATCGGGACCAGGATGGCCCGTCCCGAGAAGGCCAAGGAGAGGGAGATGACCCCCAAGGTGTACTCCCTGTTCCCCGTGAGCAAGGACGCCGATGCCAAAGCAGAGATCGTGGCGATGATCAAGGTCGTCAAGTCCAACCTGAACAAGAGCCGCGATGCCAAGCCCACGGTCACCGTGGAGGTTGGGAACAGGTTCTGCCCCTCGTGCAGGACGTACACCTACCGCAACTGGTGCAGGAGCTGCGGCTGCCACACCAACTACACTCCGAGGCAGAACGCCTTCGGCGACATGGGGCCCGCCCCGATAGAGATCAACCTGGAGGACGAGTTCAAGGCCGCCTGCGAGTCCATCGGCGAGAGGCCCCCCTCGGACCTGAAGTGCCTGGAGACCCTTTCGTCGAAGACCAAGACCTGCGAGGCCCTGGAGAAGGGCCTGCTCAGGCAGAAGAACGGCGTCAGCACGTTCAAGGACGGGACGGTCAGGTTCGACATGACCGACATCCCCCTCACGCATTTCAAGCCCAGGGAGATCGGGCTCTCGATAGAGAAGGCCCATGAGCTGGGCTACACCCACGACTGGAACGGCGACCCTCTTACGGACCCGGACCAGATCTGCGAGCTGAAGGTCCAGGACATCGTCCCCGCCAAGGACTGCGGGACCTACCTGGTCAACGTGGCCAACTTCGTTGACGACGAGCTGGAGAAGTTCTACCACCTCCCCCGCTACTACAACGTCAAGGACCGCAGCGACCTCATCGGGCACATAACGTTCGCCCTGGCCCCTCACACGTCAGGGTGCATCCTGAGCAGGATCATCGGCTACGCCGACCTGCGCGGATGCTACGGCCACCCGTTCTTCCACGCCGCCAAGAGGAGGAACTGCGACGGAGACGAGGACTGCGTCATCCTGGCCATGGACGCCCTGCTGAACTTCTCCAGGACGTTCCTCCCGGACAAGAGGGGAGGGCTCATGGACGCCCCGCTGGTCCTGACCACCAGGCTGGACCCCAATGAGATCGACAAGGAGGCCCATAACGTGGACTGCCTCAGGGAGTACCCCCTGGAGCTCTACCAGGCGGCCATGGAGATGAAGGACCCCAAGGAGATCGAGAAGAAGATGGACCTCATCGCAGGCAGGATCGGGACCCCGGACCAGTACGAGCACATGGGCTTCACCCATGACACCTACGACATCTCGGACGGCCCGAAGTACTCCGCGTACACCACCCTGGAATCGATGATGGACAAGATGGACGCCCAGCTGATGCTCGGGAAGAAGATCCGCGCCGTCGACGAGCAGGACGTGGCCCGCAGGGTGCTGAACAAGCACTTCCTGCCGGACATGATCGGGAACCTGAGGAGCTTCTCCACCCAGACCGTCAGGTGCACCAAGTGCGGGGAGAAGTACCGCAGGATGCCCCTGGCCGGGAAATGCACCAAGTGCGGCAACGCCCTAACGCTGACCGTTCACGAGGCCAGCGTGAAGAAGTACCTCGAGATCTCCAAGGTCATCGGCGAGAAGTACGGCCTGGACACCTACACCCGCGAGAGGGTGGAGATCCTGGAGATGAGCATGGACTCGATCTTCAACAACGACAAGGTCAAGAAGTGCAAGCTCTCAGACTTCTTCTGATCGTTGCTTCGGCGCCATGTAGTACTTCTTGAAGGCGTCCAGCTGGGCATCCCTGGCCCTGGTGACGATCTTGGACGACAGCTTGCCGGCGGCCATGAGCTGGATGTTCATGTTGGCGGCGGCGATCAGCCCTTCGGTGAGGTTCTTGCTGGACTTCTCGGACCAGTAGTCGGAGAGGAACTCCCTGCGATCGGGATCGGTCTCCTCTATCATGGAATCGACCCTCTGCTCCACCAGGGAGAAGAACTCGGAGTACTTCCTGAGGTACATCTCGGGAGGATACTTCAGCTGCGCAGGCTCCAGCGACGGGGCGCGGTCGGCCATGGCGTCCATGAACGCGGCCGCCTGGGCGCAGATCTTCTTGAAGTCGTCCAGGCCCGTGTACACGGAGAACCCGCCCACGGCGATGAAGAGGTACTCGGATGCGGCATTGAGGAGCTCCAGCTGGTACCCTATGCGCGCGCACCTCTCCTCCATCCGAGACATCATGTCCGTTATGAGGTCGTGGTCGCCGAGGATGATCGCCAGGTCACCGATCTTGTTGCGCGTGCGGAGGCCGGGCTTGGAGGCGCTGTGGAAGGCCGCATCCACGCACTCGTCGAGGACCGAGGCGTACTTCGCATCGTCGATCTCCTCGACGCTGCCCAGCTCCGAGATGAGGCGGTCTGCCGTGGCTGCGAGGGAGCGGTCGTCGCCGGGCTCGGGCTTGGCATCCTCCGGCTGCGCCGGAGCGGCGGTCTCGAAGTATTCTCCGCATTTGGAGCAGAACTTTGCATCGTCATCGTTGGGATTGCCGCACTCGCTGCAGGTCTTCATGCACCTGTGATGGGCGGAAATATAAAAACAGATTCCGCAGAAGCTTCAGGTATGGCATCCTTCGAGATATCTGGCGATGTACTTGTCAATGAGCTTGTCGCGGGAGCGGACGAACATCTTGGCCGTCAGCGGGCCGGAGATAACGGCGCGGAGGCCTGCGGCGGTCGCCCCGCGGGCGTAGTCCAGATAGTCGGGGTAAGCGGAGGATGCCCAGGACTCCGCCAGGGCGTCGAGCTCCTCCTTGCTGTGGGAGGACACCGCATCGGAAACGGCATCCTTCAGGCAGAAGGCGCATTCGCGGTATGCCGCGAGCCAATCCATCGCCTTGGGCTTCTTGGCGCCGTTGGACGGCAGGCCTTCGGCCTTCTCGATCATCGCAGAGAGGTCGTCGCATGCGGCCTCGCAGTATGAGAGGACATCGCGGAGGTCTGGATAGACCAGGAAACAGTCCGAGAACAGCTGGAAGTACGGGTTGGCGAGCCCCAGCACGCCCTCCTGGATCTGGCAGATGCCTATGTTCTTCGCTATCGCAGACATGAGATCGGGCACGAACTCTCTGTTCGGGATCATCCGGGCGATATCGGGGACGAAAGCCGCCACATAGGCATCAGGAGTAATCACCGTGGACACGATGCACCCGACGGAAGAGTCCAGGATCCTGCGGTAGACGGCATCGTCGACGACGTACCCGCTGTCCAATGCGCCCCTCCAGGCCTCCATGCCCTCGGAGAAGGATCCGGCATCCATGAGCATGCATCCGGCGGCTATCGGGTCCGAAGGGAGCTTCTGGGGGGCGGCCGGCGCCGGATTGTCGGACGCGAAGTAGGCGCCGCACTCGTAGCAGAACTCCTGGGAATCGTCTTCGGCTTCGTAACCGCATGCGGGGCAATGCTTCATCAGCGGTCAGCCTCGACTGTAAAAGAAAGGAAGAGCCCCTCCCCGGAGGGAGGGGGCATCGGTTTCAGAGGGCCTCGATCTGAGACTTGAAGTCGTCGGCCTCGGCGGCCAGGACCTTCAGGGCCTCGTTCAGGGCTTCCTCGGCGGTCAGAGAGCCGTCGGTCTCGAACTTGAAGACGAACTCGGTGTCGCAGGCCTCGACCTTTATGCCGCCCTTGCGCTCGACATGCTTCAGGCACGTCTTGCAGAGGCTGCAGTCCAGCTCGCGCGCGGCGACCAGCTTGCCGTCGACGACATCGAAGACCTTCTTCGGGCAGAGCTCTGCGCACTCGCAGATGTCCTCGCGCGAGGCCTCCTTCGCATCGACGGTCACGTGGGGCCTGTACTTGTAGCCCACTCCATTGGCGACCTGCCACTTGACGTGGGTGGCGGCCGTCCCCATCACCGCATGAGCGTAGATGAGCACCGACTGGCCGTCAGCGAGCTCCACGATGGGTATGAACTCGTCCTTGACCTTGAGCGAGGGGTCTCCGAGGGGCTCGAGGTCCCCGGAGAGCACCGTGCACGGCCCGAACCTGTTCAGGCTGTATATGATCTCGCAGTTGGGGCATCCGGTGCCTCCGCAGACGCACTCGCTCTTGGGAACGAAGCGCTGGAGATCGGTGGGCACAGGGACCATTCCCAGCCTGTGGGCGATGATCTCGTCGAACAAGGGCGTCACGCTCTCGTACTCCTTGTCGTCGTTCATGATGGAACCGAGGTGGAACTCCACCGAGTCGATGGCCATCTTCGGTATGTCGGACAGGAGCGTCCTCCTGAGAGCGTTCGCCATGGCCGGAGAGGAGTTCTTCAGTATGAACTTGGCCTTCCTCTCGGCCATTTCGAGAATCTCTATGTCCATAGGAGAGCCTCCTTAGACCCTGCGTCCCCTGCGTCCGCCCTTCTTCTTGGTACCGTCGTGCGGTATGGGAGTGACATCCTCGATTCTGCCGATCTTCAGGCCGGCCCTGGTGAGGGCACGGATGGCGGCCTGGGCACCGGGACCGGGGGAAGCGGATTTGTTTCCTCCGGGCGCGCGGACCCTGACGTGGATCCCGACGAACTCCTTCTCCTTGGCGACCTCGGCGACCTTCTCGGCCGCTTTCTGAGCTGCGTAGGGCGAGGACTCGTCCTTGGCCTGCTTCACGACCATTCCGCCGGTGGCCTTGGTGATGGTCTCGGCTCCGGTGATGTCGGTGAGGGTGATCATGACGTTGTTGTAGCTGGCGTAGATGTTGGCTATTCCCCATTTTGCTGTCATCAGTTGGCACCGTCCTCTGCTGTGATTCCTGCTTCCTCTGCATCGGCCTTGGCGGCTGCGGCATCGGCTGCGGCCTGCTCGGCCTCGGCCTTGGCCTTGGCGGCCATGTTGGCCGCGGCCTGCTCTGCCGAGATCCTCATCGGGTGCATCTCGTCGGTGAAGGGGGATGCGGGGTTGAACTCGATGGACGACTCCTCCGCCCTGGTGACGAGGTATCCGGGAACGGTCACCCTGTGGCCGTTCATGAAGATGTGGCCGTGGGTGATCATCTGCCTGGCCTGCCTGATGGTGCTGGACAGCCCCTTCTCGTACACGATGGTCTGAAGGCGCCTGGACAGGACGTCCTCGTCCTTCAGGGTCAGGATGTCGTTCAGGTCGGCTCCGACGGGGAGGTATCCGAGGCGTCCGCACTTGGCGAGAAGGGCGTCAGCCTCGATCTTCGCCTGGGCGTCTCCGGACCTGAGGCGTGCCTGGAGGTCCCTGGACTGCTTCCTCAGGTTCCTGAGGATGGTCTCGGCCTTCCAGACCTCGGTCTTGTTCTTCAGGCCGAAGGCGCGAACGACCTCGACCTCTGCCTTGATCCTCTCGCCCTGCCAGGGGTGGGAGGGCGTGTCGTATGTCTTGCGTGAAAATTTAGGGTCTCCCATTCAAACCACCTCAGGATTTCCTCTGGACTCCCATGGTGAGCCCGTGCCTTCCGTTGGACCTGGTCCTCTGTCCGCGCACCTTGTGGCGTCCCTCGTGCCTGATTCCGCGGTAGCAGCGGATCATCTTCATCCTGTTGATGTCATCCTTCTGGATGATGTCCAGGTCGTTTCCGAACAGGTGCATGTCTGCGCCGGTCTCGTAGTCGTTCTGCCTGTTGATGGCCCATCCGGGGGCGTACTCGACGTAGGACTTCACGAGGGCCTCGATCTCCTTGACCTTCTCGTCAGAGAGGGAACCCATCTTGACGGAGGGGTCGACGTTGGCCTTCTTGGCGACGATCTGCGCGACCCTCTTTCCGACTCCTTTGATGCTCTGAAGCCCGACGACGGTCTTCTTCTGACCGTCGATATCGGAATTGACGATACGGACGATGAAGTTGAAGTTCTCGTCCTCCGTCTGCTGCTGTTCTTTCTTCTTAGCCATTATGCTAACCTCCGCAAATGCGTCCTCTTTCGAGGATACGGACAAGCTCCGGTTCCCGGGGGAAGGAGCTCTCAGTCTTCACCTCCCGTTGCCGAGAGGGGGTCCTGAGTTCGCGTAAAAACGGCGAAGCGGTTATCGTTTATAAAACAAGCGGAAAGGCTATGGTGCTGGGGAAGGGATTCGAACCCTTGAAACCCTACGGTAAGGGATCTTGAGTCCCTCGCCTTTGACCAGGCTCGGCTACCCCAGCTTGATTGAGGTTGAAAGTGGTTTGATTGAAAACGTTTACGGAAGAGTCGTGACCTCTCCGCGCTTGCCGTCGATGTAGAAGGTGTACTCGTGCTGCGAGACTATGCCCCCGTTGACCTCGACGAGCTCGGCGTAGCTGGAGAGCACGCCGTGGCGGATCAGGTTCTTGACATGCTTCTCGGCATCGGGGAAGTCGCAGCTCCTGGCGCAGAAGGGGAAGGTCTTGAACTCCCCTTTGACGTACTCGTAGAACTCCTGCGCCTTGGGGTCGGCGATTGGCCTCTCCCTGAGGATCCTGACGATGTTGCCGGGCTTGCCGTTCTTCACCGCGCCTCCGCCGTTGGTGGCGAAAGGCTCGATGGCAACGGTCATCCCGGCCTTGATCTGAGTCTCGTCCCCGTTGTCGTAGTTGGGGACGGAGAGCCCGGCATGAAGGTTGTAGGGCTCGATCTGATGGCCGCAGAGGTTCTCCACCGGGCGGAAGCCGGCAGTCTCGATGGTCATCTGGACAGCGCGCCCGATCTCAGAGAGGGGCACTCCGTCGCCGATGAACTCGGCAACGGTGTTCCTTGCGCTCTTCGATACCTGGACGAGGTCCCTGTACATGTTGGTCCCGACCTCGACGGTCCCGGCGGTGTCCCCGACGTACCCGTCCAGCTCGGCTCCGCAGTCCACCTTGACGACGTCTCCGACCTCGAAGACCGTCTTATCGGTGCAGCTGGGAGTGTAATGCGCGGCAATCTCGTTGATGCTGATGTTGCAGGGAAAGGCCAGGCCGCATCCGTGCTCGCGGATGTATCCTTCGACCTCCTGTGCGACATCGTACAGCTTCACGCCTTCCTTCACCATAGAGAGCCCCAGTTCCCTGGCCTCTCCGGATATCCTTCCTGCCCTGCGGAGCTTCTCCAGCCCCTCTTCGCTCAGCATTGTAAGACTTCCTTTATCTTCTCCGCCGGAATGGCGCCCTGCCTGACGATCTCCACTTCCTTGTCCATAAGCCAGACGATGGTAGAGGGCTGGCCGATGGTGCAGAGACCGGCATCGATGTACGTGTCGACCGTGTCGCCGAAATCGGTGATGGCCGCGTTCACATCGACGGCATCGGGGTGGGAGTGCAGGTTGGCGGACGTGGCCACTATGGGGCCTGTGCGCCTGACCAGCTCCAGCGCGAACCTGTTGTCCGGGATGCGGATGCCCACCTTGTGCGATGATGAAGTGACTATGTCGGGGACATCCGGCTGCTTCTTGATGATGATCGTGAGGGGCCCGGGGAGGAACGCCTTGATCAGCTTGTCCGCGTTCTCGTTCAGGACCGCGACCTTCTCGAGCATCGCCTTGTCGGAAACAGCGACGGACAGCGGCATGTCGAAGGGCCTCTTCTTGGCGATATAGAGGTTCTTGACAGAAGCCTCGTTGTAGATGTCGGCACCAATGCCATAGACTGTCTCGGTGGGATACACTATAAGCTTTCCAGCAGCGATATCCTCGGCCGCTGCAGCTACGGCTTCTTCGCAATGGGCATCGAAGCCATGTGAATAATCGCACTTGATTATCTTCATTCATACACCTACCATCATCTTCAGCCGGTCGATGTGCGCCCGGCTGTAGTTGCGGCATACGCTTCCATGACCCGGATACAGTTCCCTTATGTCAATATTACTCAAACGGGAAATGGATGACCTCATGGACGAAATGGACCCTCCAGGGAAATCTGTGCGGCCGAATCCGTTCTCGAATACGGTGTCTCCGGAGATCAGCGCCTTGGAATCAGGGTCGTAAAGGCATATGCTGCCCTCCGTGTGGCCCGGAGTGGAAATGACCGTGAAGCGCATGCCGCCCAGGTCGATGAACTGGCCGTCCTTCAAAGGCTGAGCATCAATGGGCCCGACAGATGACGAGAACATGCTTGACAGGATATGCTTCTCGTCCGCAGACCTCAGATAGGGCACGTCGGCCTCGCCGGCATAGATCGGAGGATGAGCGAACTTCTCTGCGACGGCCCTGACGCCGCCGACATGGTCGTAATGGCAATGCGTGAGGACGATCATGTCCAACGGCCTTCCGTTGAGGAGCGTGCCGATCTTTGCCGGGAGCTCGGGATCTTCGCCGGTGCCGGCGTCAACCAGCATGGTGCGGTCGGAAACGACCAGATAGATCGATGAATCGTATGGCACAGAGGTGCTGATGCTGTATATGGCCATCGGACAGCCATCGACGATCGATATAAAAACCTCCGCTGAAAGCAAACGGCCACATTTGGAAAAAGACGCAAACATCGGCAAGAGATGGATGAACATGAAGGCGGGTAGACTTACGCAAAGGCTACCGTCGGCCTCCAAATATGCTCAAGAGGTGCAACATATTTAGGAATTTCTGTTGGATCAGAACAGGACAACAGAACGTGACAAGATGGAAAGAATCGGAAAAGAAAAGGAGATCGGAGGATGAGAATCTTTCAT
>CAVICI010000025.1:0-28335 GCA_963640995.1 Dialister hominis
TCGCCATGCCAGTTAACGCCGGAGGATGACGGGATGGAACGCGCCGGACGCTACAGGACAATGACCGCTTTGATCGCAACCGCCGCCGTCCTCGCATGGACGGGCGCGCATTCGCTGTCCTCAGCCCTGGGCATATATGCTGTAGACCCGTACCTGTACCTCTCCACGCAGCTGATCTCCGCCGCCGTCCTCGTCTGGGCGGCCTGGATGTCCGTGTCGGCTGGGGACGCGCACGTGGGAACCGTTCCCATGATGCTCGGCCTTTCCGTCATCACGGGCGTCTACGGCACGCTGATCGGCAACCATGACTCCGCACTGGTGCTGAGGATGTCCTTCATGCTCCCGCTGATGGTCCCGGCGGCCATGATGTGGGCCGACGGGCAGAAGCTCTCGGCAACAGGCGCCCTGCTCCTGGCGTCCGCCATAGCGGCGGTATTCGTGTCCCAAGCGCTCTACGGGGCGCTGCTGGTCCTTTCCGGAGCCGCCATGGCGGCATCCGCCTTCCGCGACGATGCCCCTGCGGCTGTCGGGAAAGCCAAGGCAAGCAGGACGATCCTTCTGGAGCTCATAGCGGTCCACGCCGGGATGATGCTCCTGTCCCAGGGCCTCATGCTCGGGAACTACATCGGCGCGACGGCGTCCGCAGCCATCGCCATCGTGTCCGTGTACATGTACGGCCACGGCATGGTGATGCTCGGATGCTCCGGCGTCCTCTACGCCTTCACGGGGCTCATGGCAGGGATCCCGTTCGCGGAGCAGAGCAACGAGCTGACAGTCATCCCGCTGGCGACCCTCGCATGCATCGCCGTGGGCATACTGGCCTTCATCGGGAAGGAGAAGGCGGTCGGAGCCGGCATGGCCGCTTACGGCGCCGGGATGGCCGCATGGGTCTTCGACGCGGGCCAAGCTGCGGTCGCTGCCGGTTCCTGTATGCTCTTGGCCCTCTGCCTTGCCGAAGCCGTCCGCACATGGAAGTCCCCCGTTCAGGAACATAATGGGCTTGAGGGCCTCGGCCGCATAGCCTGCGTCTCTTCCGCCGGGATGCTGATCCTCTCGATGGCGCTGCTGTCCAACGTGGCTGTCGAGTTCTCGGGCGGCACAGGCGAGAGCGTGAACCATATGATCATCGTCGGATGCGCATTCATGGCTGGATTCTCGATCATGGCGATGAGGGGCCGCATGCTCACGGAAGCCGTCGTTTTCCTCATGACCGCATGCTGCCTGTTCGTCTACCCTCTGGCCGATGCCCTGCAGGACCCGCAGGACCTGATGCCCACCGGGGCGACCCTGTGCGTCTGCCTCGCCATCGCATCGTACATCTTCTGGAGGATGGATGCCCCCATGCGCGCTCTCGGATGCGCCCTGGTCGTGATCTCCCTGCTCGTCGCCGGCACGGGCGCGGACCTGTCCCTGCGGCTGGCGCCGATGGCCCTGGCGGGGATCGTGTTCCTCCTGATATCCCTGAAGAAGGCCTACAGGTTCGGAGTCGCCTCCGACGCAAAGATAGAGAACAGAGCCAACCTCGACCAGTCCGACGACCAGTACGCGACGGTCCTGATGTCCCTGTCCACGATCGTCCTCATGATCCTGGCCCTGATAGGGGAGGTCTCCTCCCTCCTCCCGGAGAAGAGCCTTTCTCTGGGCATCTTCCGCCTGATGCTGATATGCTCCGTCCTGGGATTCGGGCTGTACTCCATGAAGATGGGGTTCACGGCCCTCGGGACCTACCTCATCGGAACGTTCCTCGTATGCTTCCTGATGGGATTCCTCCACGTGGTCGGGCTCCACCTGCCCATTGAGCTGAACTTCATCTCAGCGGTGCTGTTCGTGCTCACGACAGCAGCGTTCTACCGGTCCGGGAACCGCATGATGACCGTCATCTCCGCCCTGATGCTCATCAGCGTCGTAGCAGAGCCGCTGATGCCCAGCACCTGGGAGTTCGACCTGATCGTCCTTGCGGTCAAGACAGCTTCCGGGCTGGTCGCGCTGACCATGTGGATAGAGTACGACGTGGGGCGGATCATCGTCCCGAAGTACTCGAAGCTGTGGAGGAAGGACCCGATGAGCAAGAGCCCCGCCAGGCCTGTCCGTTCCTGCATCCTGTTCTCCTGCCTGATGCTGACGTCGGTCATGGCGATGTGGGCCGCCGCAGGGCCGTTCATGTCAAGGCCGGAAATGCTGGAGTTCGACATCGCGGTAGCGGCGTCCGCCGTGCTCTGCATCGTCATGAGCGCGTCCCTGTTCCATGTGGGATCTCCCGACTGGGGGGCGCTGTTCGTGCTCCTGTCCATCGGGACCCTCTCCCTGGCCGCGTCCGACCTGGCCAACGACAGCTGGAACGATGCCTGGACGATCGTGTGCATACCCCTGGCCGTGCTCGCTGCCGCAAGGCTGATGAACGGCTCCAGGGCCGTGCCTGCCCTGAGCATCATGGCCATCGCGGCCTTCGTCCTGATGGATGCTTTGCCTGCCGCAGGATCTGCCGTCCTCGCCGCCATAGGCATAGCCATGGCCGTCACGGGATCCAGAGGGATGATCACCGGAAGCTCCTGGACCGAGCCCACGGGCCTCGGGAGCGGATGGTCCGTGGCCATGGCCGCGACCGTGGGGCTGTGCATATTCATCCGGGGGACCGACGGGATGCTGGTGGCATCGCTGGCAGCATCGGTCCTCGCCATGATGACCGGGTTCGGATGCGGTTCGCGCGGAAGGTATGCGGAATGCCTCGCCCTCCTGTCCGCTTCGATCCCCGGCTTCGTCGCCAGCACCGCTACCCTGGCCGGAGCCGACCTTTCGCTGGTCCCGCTGGGGATACCCGCGGCGCTGATGGTCGCGTCCGCGATGATGTTCCGCGGCAACGGGAGAGCCCTCGGGGCGGCGCTCTGCGTCATAGGAGCGGTCTTGGCGCTGGCATCCATCGCCACAGGCTCCTGGATACCGGCCACTGTCGGATGCGGGATGGCCTGCCTTGCCGTAATCCTCTCCGGGATAGCGTCAGAGCATGCCGACTCGCCGAGGAACGGCGCCGCAGCGGAATGACCGTTCTCAAAGGTCCGGCCAGTCTGACGGCGCAGCGAGCTCGCGGAAGAACGCGGAGGCGAACAGCGGATAATGCTCCACGCCCTTCTCGTCGACATGGATGTCGGAATCCTCGAACATCACCTTGCGGCCGATGCGGAACACCTCTCCGGCCTTCCACAACGAAGGAGCGTTCCGGCTCTTGCCGGACTTCACTTCTATGGCAAAGGTCTCGCCGTTCATCTCGGCTATGAGATCGACCTCCATCTTGTTCTCCCCGTTGGTCTTCCTGTAGTAGCGCGGGGGGATCCTGTCCTTCATCAGGCATTCGGCGACGAGGTTCTCCGTCACCGCCCCCCGGTCGAACAAGGTGTCGCCTGACAGGATCGCACGGACGGCCTTGTGCCCAGAATCCGCATTGAACTTGCGACCCGTCCTTTTTTATACAACCCATCCATTAGGAAATATCAGCACAGTCCGAGACGGTGCTTTTTCCATTCATTAGGAGATTGACCAATGACAGCCGAGGAAGCTCTTAAAACCGGTACAACGACCATCGGAATCAAACTGAAGGACGGGGTCATCCTCGCCTCCGACCAGAGGGCGACGATGGGCAACCTGATCGCCCACAGCCATGTCCAGAAGGTCTATCAGCTGTCAGACAACGTCGGCATGACCATCGCAGGGGTCGTCGGAGATGCCCAGCTGATGGTGCGCTACATGCAGAGCGAGATGTCGATCTACTCGATGAAGAAAGGCGCCCCCATGTCGGTCACCGCCGCCGCGACCCTGGTCGCGAGCGTGATCCGCCAGGGATTCTACCTCGGGCTCATCGTCGGCGGATACGACAAGACCGGCGGCCACATCTACAGCATCGACGGCGCCGGAGGCTACATCGAGGACAACTACACCTCGGTCGGATCCGGAAGCCTGTTCGCGCTGGGCTCCCTCGAGGCAACCTTCAAGAAGGACATGACCAAAGAGGAGGGTATAAACGCCGCCATCACCGCCCTCAACTCCGCCAGGAGGAGGGACAACTGCACCGGCGACGGCATGCTCGTCTCCTACATCGGCCCGGACGGCTACGAAGCGCTCGCCCCGGAGGACATCAAGGCAAGGTGCGAATCCCTCGGATTCGCGTTCCCCAACTGAGCTCCGGCTCATCAAACAGTTTCCCCAAACCCGTTCCTTCTGACCCGTTCAGACAAGATTCAAGCTGGATTTCACATGAATGTCGATAGACTTTTCGAGAACCTCACAGAGGATGTCAAGCGGAACATGCCCAAGGACATCAAGATCAAGGAGGTGAAGTTCGAGGGGCCCCTGGTCGTGGTATACACAGACGATTACGACAAGGTCTCCGCCAACGATTCGATCGCAAGGACCCTTGCGCAGAGCATACACCGCAGGGTGGACATACGTCCCGACCCGAGCAACCTGGAAGACCCGGTCAAAGTGGAGGAGAAGATCCGCTCCATGATCCCCGAGTCCGCTGACATATACGACATCAACTTCATCGAGGAGACCGGAGAAGCCCACATCGAAGCGGTCAACCCCACCGATGTCGTCGGAAAGGAAGGAAGGCTCCTCACCGACCTGAGGAAGGAGACCGGATGGAACATCAAGGTCATCCGTGCCCCTCCGATACCCTCCAAGACCGTCTCCGACGTCAGAGGATACCTGAGGGCGAACCACGACGAGCGCCAGGCCATGCTCACCTATGTGGCAAGGAGGATTGCCAGGCCCAAGCTCGAAGGCGAGCAGTGGGTCAGGGTCACCGCCATGGGAGGCTTCAGGCAGGTCGGAAGGTCCGCTTCGCTCCTGACCACCAGGGAGAGCAAGATCCTCATCGACTGCGGCCTCGACCCCAGCTCTGACAACACGCCCTACTTCGCCATCCCCGAGGTCCAGCCCCTGGCCGACATCGATGCCGTCGTCATCACCCACGCCCACCTGGACCACTGCGGGACGCTTCCGGCCCTGTTCAAGTACGGATACAAGGGGCCGGTCTACTGCACCCCGCCCACCAGGGACCTGATGGCCCTGCTCCAGCTGGACAACATCAAGCTCGGGTACGGGGAGAACAAGAAGACCCCTTACGAGGCGCAGCATGTCAGGCAGGAGATCCTGCACACGATCACCCTGAAGTACAACGAGACCACCGACATCGCTCCCGACGTGAGGCTCACCCTCCACAACGCCGGCCACATCCTCGGATCGGCCATCGCGCACTTCCATGTCGGCGACGGGCTCCACAACGTCGCCTTCTCCGGAGACACGAAATACGAGAAGACGTGGCTGTTCAACCCGGCCACCAACAGGTTCCCCAGGCTGGAGACCCTTGTCATTGAATCGACCTACGGGGGCCACAACGACGTTCAGCCCTCCAGGGCCGATGCCTCCGAGCAGCTGGGCCAGTACCTGGTCCAGGCGTCGCAGCACGGCGGCAAGGTGCTGATCCCCGTCTTCGCGGTCGGAAGGTCGCAGGAGGTCATGCTCGTCATAGAGGAGCTGATGCGCACCGGCAAGATCCCCAAGATGCCGGTCTACCTGGACGGGATGATCTGGGAGGCCACCGCCATCCACACCGCCTATCCGGAATACCTCAACAGCCAGCTCAGGACGCAGATCTTCCAGCAGAACGAGAACCCGTTCCTGTCCCCCATCTTCAAGAGGGTGGAGACGGCCGCCATGAGAGAGGAGATCTGCCACTCGCCCGACCCCTGCATCGTACTGGCGACGAGCGGGATGATGTCGGGAGGGCCCGTCATGGAGTACTTCCGCGAATGGGCCGACGACGAGAAGAACTGGCTGCTGTTCGTGGGATACCAGTCGGAAGGCAGCATCGGAAGGACCATCCAGAGGGGGAGGTCCGAGATCACCATGAACATGAAGGGCACTCCGATCACCCTGAAGATTAAGATGCAGAGAGAGACCGTCGACGGCTTCTCCGGGCACTCCGACAGGAAGCAGCTGATGAGGTACATATCGTCACTGGAGCCCAGGCCCGACAAGATCATCATCGGGCACGGCGAAGACAGGAAGTGCACCGACCTGGCGTCGTCCATCTACAAGAAGTACGGCATCGAGACCAAGGCTCCCCTGAACCTCGAGACCATCAGGCTCAAGTGACCTGAATCCGGGGCATCCGCCCCGCCCTTTCCCTCTACCGACCAGCGGGGTTGCATCCGCTGGCTTTTATAACCGGCAGCAGTTCAAGATGCATGAACCGCAAGAAGATCGTGGCGATTGTTGCTGTGGCAGCGATTGCCGCCTGCGCCTGCATCTTCTGCCTTCCCAAGGATGATGATAAGGGTCTGTGCATCACCGGAGAAGTCACAGGCTTCAATTCATACATGAACCTCTTGCTCAGCTTCTCCGCCGATGACATGCTAGAGAAGGGCTTCTGCTACGGCGACTACCTTTCCATCGAAGTGGGCGACTACAGGCTGAAGAGCGTCGAGTTCGTAGAGAACCTCGGTTGTGCATCTTACTTCTCTGTATTCGTCGCGAAAGGCAGCGACGGGGCAGTGGTCGGCGTGTTCAGCGGCCCGACGATATCCGCAGAAGTAGGAGACAAGATAACGGTTAGATACGATGGCAAATGCGAAGGATACAGCTACATGACGGCGCTCAAGTACATGGAGACGGACATCGACAAGTTCTCCAACATGGAAGACTACGCAAACTTCTACGAGCTCACCGGAGGGGACCTGGCGCCCGGACGCGTGTACCGCTCGTATTCGATATTCATGGATGAAAACGTCCCCAGCAAGTCCTGGTATGTCAACCAGTTCGCCGAAGAGCATGGGATCGCGCATATGATCATGCTTCCGTACTCCGAATCCGACCTTGAGGGCACGCCCGAATGGTTCGACGGCACCTATGGGCAGAAGCTCATCGACGAGGGCAGCTACACGGCCGTGGACATGAGCCCTGCGGACATGTTCACCAATCCCCAGAAGACCAGAGACGTGTTCTCGGCCATAATCGACAACGACGGACCGTACCTCTTGTTCTGCGAATGCGGGAAGGACCGCACCGGCCTGATGTGCATCCTGATCCAGGGCCTTTGCGGAGCATCCAACGAGGAGATCAGGGACTCGTACATGAAGTCGTTCGAGAATCTCTACCTGATCGAGGAGGGCACCGAAAGCTACCGGGCCGTCCAGCATCTGACATATGAGCACATGATCTATCTTCTGGCACATCCCGACATGGGGGACAGGCCATATCTCATCGACTGGTCGGACCTGGACATCTCAGGGATCGACGTGTCGTCCACGGTCATATCCTACCTGAAAGGGACCATTGGCCTGACAGACGAGCAGATATCGCTGGTGCGCGAGAAGCTCACTTCTCCGAGCCTGTCCGAATCCGTCGGGCTCTGCGGAGCGCAGGCCGAAGCCGCATGAATCCATGCTCCGAAGGCCCCTCGACGTGCCGATGAGCCTTCGGAGCACGCCGCCGATCGTCTGGAGCTTCCGGACCGGCACTTCGTTTCTGTTCAGAAGGATTCTGGAGTTTATGCCCGCCGGGAAAGCCCCGGACGGGCAGGAAGGCTCACCAGTTGGTGGCCCTGACCTCGAAGAAGGACTGCGCGTGCTTGCACACGGGGCACACAGCGGGCGCTTCCTCTCCGACGTGGATATATCCGCAGTTGCGGCATTTCCACATGACGACCTTGTCTTTCTTGAAGACCACGCCTTCCTCGATGTTCTTCAGGAGCGCGAGGTACCTCTCCTCGTGGTGCTGCTCGATGTCGCCCACCATCCTGAAGAGCTTGGCGATCTCGGTGAATCCCTCCTCCTCCGCCTGTTTGGCGAAGTCGGCGTACATCGTGGTGTACTCGTAGTTCTCGCCTGAAGCGGCGTCTTTGAGATTCTCGATGGTCTTAGGGACCTTGTTGTCGTGGAGGGCTTTGAACCAGAGCTTGGCGTGCTCTTTCTCGTTCTCGGCGGTCTCAAGGAAGATGTCTGCGATCTGCTCGTAGCCTTCCTTCTTGGCCTGGGACGCGTAATAGGTGTATTTGTTCCTGGCCATGGACTCGCCTGCGAATGCGCTCTGCAGGTTCGCTTCGGTCTTGGATCCTTTCAATTCCATGATTAAAACCTCTGGACTGCCTATCTGGCAGAGCCCTATAAAAGCTTTTTTTAACGCCGTTATCTTTCTAAAGGGCCGATAATACAGCCTGACTCGCAGCTCGGTTTTCAGCCGACGCATATGACGGAGGATACGGCGCAGAGCACCTTCGCCTCCGTCCGAAAAGGCCCTTCTTCGGATTCCCGTTCTTGTCGAACTTCTTCTCGAGGAGCCTGTCGTAGTTCCTGCGGACGTTCAGGTCTCCGGGCCTCATCTCCAGCAGGATCTCCAGCTCGTCCTTGGCCTTCTGCCAGTCCTTGATGTCGTTCAGGAGCAGCACCGAGTAGTTCAGATGATACTCGTACTTCTTGGGGTCGCAGGCGATGGCCTTCTCGTAGAACTCGGCCGAGCGCTTGAAATCGGTCATCTGATGGCGGAGGAACTTGGCGTACTCGTTGTAGATCTCCGCCGAAGGCTGGAGGGCGATGATCTTCCGGAACAGCTCGTCAGACTCCTTGTTGTCCTTCTTGTTCTGCGCCAGGACAGTGACGAGGGCCTTCATCGCGTCCACGTTCTCCGGTTCGATGTCCAGGACCGCATCGAGCTGCATCAGGCCATAGCGCATGTCCCCCAGGTCGTGAATGATGATGTCCGCCAGCAGCATCCTCGGAGGGATGTTGTGGGGGTCCGTGGCCAAGTAAGCCTCCAGCGTGTCCACTGCGCCGTTCACGTTCCCGCTGTCCCTCTGCCTCTTCGCCTTGCTCATAGCCTCGTACGCCGGGTCTGCCATGCAGGGGGTCATGCCTTCGCGCTATAAGAACAAGCGACAGGCTCCGCGCCAAGGCTTATGAGCAACCTCCATAATCACATGGCTGATGGGAATCAAAAGCGGTGTCAAATCGTTCATCGGCGGCCTTGTGCTCACTATCGTCCTGGTGGTGATCGTGCCGGTGCTGGTGAACAGGTACATCTCCGGATACATCGAGGAACTAGTCGGCGATGCCACCTTCCTCATGCTGTCGTCCGATGTGATCGTGAACATACTGATCTGGGCCGTCCTCATAGGGTTCATGGTCCTGCTCGGCGCGGGAGGGATCCTGAAGAGATTCGGGATCGTCGGCATAATCGGGCTGATCGCAGCATATTGGCTGATGGGCGACGTCACCGATGCGATCATACCCCTGTGCACGCTGGCCATCGTCCTTGTGCTGACCAAGACGCTGAAGATGAAGAAAGAGAAGAAAAAGAAGCAGCAGAGCTCGGAATGAAGCCTAACATCGGACCTTCTTTATAAACGGCTTGAGCGAAGGTCCGATTTTCTTTATATATTTTGAAATAATCGGCGTTATGGGAAGATTGGCTTCAGCCTCGCTATTTTCCTCCTACACACAATCGCGATGGGTCTTCGGACCTCATATCTTCCCGCTTCCTTCTTTCCCCCTGCAGAAGCCCTCGCATATGGAATCGCGGACGCTCTCATGGAACGAGTTGGTATAAAGGGACCCGTAGACCAGCGATATCACCAGCAGCGGCACGGAGAACGAGATGTATGTGCAGATGATGTCCCGGACGTCGTTCCCGAGGTAGAGGGACAGGATGAGCATCATCATGAACGCCCCCAGGGTGGCAAAGGTGGAGAACAGCCTGCTCTTAGCCCCCTTCCACAGGTAGTAGTCCCTAGGCGCGTCCGACGTGACCTTGGCGCCGACCCCGCGGACTATCTGCCACGGAAGGAGCAGCGCGGGAGTGAACATCGAGAGCATGAGCATGATCGCCAGCATCGTCTTCCATCCCAGGACGTTTATCAGCAGCGGATTGAGGAAGATGTAAGACGATATCATCAGCCCGAGCAGGAACAGGTAGACGGAGATGCTCAAGCTCATCCTGAGGTCGAACTTATAAGGATTCCGGACAGGCTCCATGATGACCTCCTTCACATCGATGACGTCAGGGACCATGAAGAACCTCTCGGCCTTCCCCCTGGTGCCTTTGTCGGCATGCGCCTGCATAGCGAGGAACACTGTCGGCATGTACTTCCTCATGTAGGCGCTCACGACAGAGATCACGCCCATGGACGTGAAGGACATCACGCACAGCAACGCCAAGAAACCAAGCAATAACTCTGCGCCCTGGGACAGACGGATCCCCAGGCAGCCGAACATGCCCGACACGGCTTCGGCGTAGTAGACCTGATCCGTAACTACATCAGCGGCCCACAGGACAAGAGTCATCAAAATGGCAAAGGCGAACATCGCCCACAAGCTGAACACGCCTTTCTCGGAATGGTACATGCAGGAGACGCCGAGGATTGCGAAAGCGGTGACGAATACCAGGCAGAGGACCTCGATCAGCCTGGAGAACGTGAATGTCCCCTGCAGGAAGATGACTATCATCCACACCAGGATGCAAATGACCACGAAGTAGGGGAACGACCTGAGGAGCCCCCTGTTGAACTCTTCTCTCTCCTTCGGGGGCTCCCTGCGGCCGGGCATCCTGTCTGCAGCCCTGTCGATTATCTCGTTGATCTCGTCCAGCTTCCCGGTCGCGGTTCCACCCTCCTTGCGCATCAGATAAAGGTAAACCGATAGAAAAAGACGCGGACACGGGGCATCGGCGCAGAAACGCCGGAGAACCCGTTTTATCCCTGTTGCAACATGAAGGTCCATGGCAGAGCAGACCGGGCTGAAGAACCGCGGGCATTCCGCGGCCGACGTCGACGAGCGCCGCAGAGCGGCAGAGGAATTCGCCGGGGCATCCCTGGACACGATCTCGAAATACGCCTTCGAGCCCGAGGCGGCATCCAAGAACGTGGAGAACATGATAGGCGCCACCCAGGTCCCTCTGGGATACGCCGGCCCGGTCAGGATCGACGGCGAGTACGCATCGGGAGAGTTCCTGGTCCCTCTGGCGACCACCGAAGGCGCCCTCATCGCATCCATATCCAGGGGGATGTCGGCCATAACCGCGTCCGGAGGCTCAAGGACCATGGTCACGGCAGATGCCATGACCCGCGCGCCCGTCCTGAGGGTGAAAGGAATAGCTCATGCCAAGGAGGTCATGTCCTGGATCGACCGCAACCGCGGGAGGATCGACGAGGCCGTTGCAGGGACCACCAGCCACGGGAAGCTGTCGAAGATCGACATGTACCCCGACGGCATGAGCCTCTACCTGAGGTTCGCCTTCGAGACCGGAGACGCCATGGGGATGAACATGGCCACCATCGCATCCGAAGCGGTCTGCCGCCTCATCGAGAAGGAGACGGGGGCGGTGATGGTCTCGGTGTCCGGGAACATGTGCTCGGACAAGAAGCCCGCGGCCATCAACATGATCAACGGAAGGGGGAAGACGGTCGTCGCAGAGGCGCTGATCCCCAAGGACCTTGTGGAGAAGAAGCTCCACACGACCTCCGCCGCAGTGGCCGAGGTCAACTACAGGAAGAACCTCATGGGGAGCAGCCTCGCGGGCACTCTGGGGGCCAACGCCCACGCGGCGAACATGGCCGCCGCCCTCTACATCGCCACCGGCCAGGACCCTGCGCAGGTCGTCGGAGCGAGCATGACCGTCACCTCCTGCGAGGACGTGGACGGAGACCTGTACATATCAGTCAGGATGCCCGCCGTGGAAGTGGGGACCGTCGGAGGCGGGACCAGGCTCCCGTGCCAGAAAGAGGCTCTCAGGATGATCGGGTGCGAAGGAGAAGGGAAGGCCCGCAAGCTGGCAGAGATCGTCGCGGCCACGGTCCTGGCCGGAGAGCTGTCCACCCTGGCGGCCCAAGCGGCTGGACAGCTGGGAAGCGCCCATGCGGCCCTGGGCAGATGAGCCTTTCGCGCGCATATTAATAGGGCTTCCGAGATTGCGCAGGCATGCCTGTAATCAACTTCAAGTACAGCGACCTGTGCACAATGCTGGGGGAGAAGGTCCCTCAGGACGTGCTGGTCAGCAGGATCCCCATGATCGGGGCCGACATGCACGAGACAGAGGGCGAGACCGACGAGATGTCGGTGGAGTTCTTCCCGGACCGTCCGGACCTCTACAGCGTCGAAGGCCTCGCCAGAGCGCTCCGGGCGTTCCTGGACATCCAGCCGGGGATGAGGAGCTATGAAGTTGGCCAGTCTGATGTGGAAGTGTTCGTGGACGGCAGCGTGAAAGCCGTCCGCCCCTGGTTCCTCTGCGGCATCGTCAGGGATGTGGACATCTCCGACGACTTCCTCAAGTCCCTCATGGAGCTCCAGGAGAAGCTCCACATCACCATCGGGAGGAAGAGGAGCAAGCTCGCCATAGGCATACACGACCTGTCCAAGGTCAGGCCTCCGTTCACTTACAGGCTGGCGGAGCCCCGTTCCATCAGGTTCGTGCCTCTGGCCATGGACGAGGAGATGGACCTCTCCGAGATCCTCGTCAAGAACGAGAAGGGGAAGGCGTACGCCCATCTCCTGGACGGAATGAAAGAGTACCCCGTCATCCTGGACAGCGATGGGGCGGTCCTCTCGTTCCCCCCTATAATCAACGGAGTGCTCACCACCGTCACCACCGGGAAGCACGACCTCTTCATCGATGTCACAGGCAGCGACAGGAAAGCGGTCAAGGGGGCGCTGGACATCGTCGCCACCGCCCTCGCCGAGCGCGGAGGGAGGATCGAATCGGTGATCATGCACGATTCCGGAGAGACGTTCAGGTCCCCTGACCTCTCGCCGACCGTCAGGACGATCTCCGCATCCGATTGCGACAGGTTCCTGGGGATCCGTCTGGGCCCCCAGGGGACTGTAGAGTGCCTGCGCAGGATGGGCATGGAGGCCGTCGCCGACGGCGACAAGGTCACAGTCACGATCCCGCCGGTCAGGCTCGACATCATGCACGACGTGGACATCTACGAGGATGTCGCCACGGGATACGGCTTCGAGCGCTTCGGCGGCCCCTACAGCCTTGTCCAGACCACCGGCGGCCTGTCCCCTCTCACATCCATGTCCGAAGACCTGAGAGACGTCATGATCGGGCTAGGGTTCACCGAGGTCACCACCCTGACCCTCAGCAACGAGAGGGACGAGTTCAGGATCTCCGGGCTCCCGGAGGTCCAGGTCGTCAAGGTCCTCAATCCGATCACCGAGGACCACACCTGCCTGAGGCCCTACCTGACGCCGAGCCTCGTCAGGATCCTGAGGCACAACAAGCACAGGGACCTGCCCCAGAGGATCTTCGAGATCGGCAACGTTGTGAGGGACGACCTCACCCAGCCCAGGCTCTGCGCCATGGAGACGTCGTCCAAGACATCGTTCACATCCATGAAATCCATCACGGAATCCGTTCTCAGGGAGATGGGAGTCCAATACGCCCTTGAGCCTAGCGGCCTTCCCACGTTCATCCCCGGGAGGGGCGCCAGGATCATGATGGACGGAAAGGAGATCGGATTCTTCGGTGAGATGGCCCCGCCCGTGGTCGTCGGATACGAGATGACGCACCCGATTATGTTCGTAGAGCTGGACCTCGCCCCCATCGTCGAGAAGAAGAGGGGCACGCTGTTCTGAGTGGTTCCCATGGATGTCGGAGACAGGTTCCCAGATTTCGTCCTGGCAGACGAGAACGGCGAGACATTCGACAGCTCGCTGCTCGAAGGGCTGAGGTACATCATCTACTTCTACTCGAAAGACAGCACCCCGGGCTGCACCACAGAAGCAGTCGAGTTCACCGCCAACGTGCCCAAGCTGATGATGCGCAACATAGCTGTCATCGGTGTGAGCAAGGACTCCCCTGCATCCCATAGGAAGTTCATGGACAGCAACCAGCTCAAGGTCAAGCTGCTCAGCGACCCCGACCACGCCCTCATGGAGAAGGTCGGGGCCTGGGGGCCCAAGAAGCTGTACGGGAAGGAGACCGTGGGCGCTATACGGTCCACATTCCTCGTCGGCAAAGACGGAAGGGTCGAACAGGCCTGGCGCAACGTGAAGGTCGCCGGGCACGTGGACAAGGTCGTCGAATGCGCCCTGTCCAAGTTCAGGAAGTCAGAGTGACCTGTCCATCTCCCTCAGCACCGCGCCGGCGTCCGTTATCAGGCTGAGGTCGGCGCAGCGGTGGATAGGGGCATCGGGGTCGCTGTTCACCACGATCACCTTCTTCGCCTTGGACATCCCCGCGATATGCTGTACGGCCCCGGATATGCCGAACGCTATGTAGACGTCGGGAGCGACGGTCCTTCCGGACATGCCGACCTGACGGCTCCTGGGCATCCACCCCTTTTCGACGAACGCGCGGGAGCATGACACCATGCCTCCCAGCTTCGCCGCTACAGACTCGGCGACATCGACCAGCGCCCTCTCCTTCACCCCTTCTCCCAGAGATATCAGGATCTTCGCATCGCGAATGTCGGAGCCGGATTCCGCGGACCGGGCCTCCGAGATTATCTCCTTGGCGCAGCAGGCATCGGACTGCCAGTAGACGACCGTGCCCTGGCCTTCGGACTTCTCCGGCCTCCGGAACGTGCCGGGCCTGACTGTGGCCATCTGAGGGTACCCGATGCATTGGATGTCCGCCATGAGCGTGCCTCCGAAAGCAGGCCTGGTCATGATGACATCCCTGCCCTCGGCGCGGAGGCCGGTGCAGTCTGCAGTGAGCCCCGATCCGAGCATGGATGCCAGCCTGGGGGCCAGCTCCCTTCCCCGTGAAGTGGCGCCGATCAATATCAGAGCAGGAGAGATCCTCTCGGCCAGCTGCGCCATCGATGAAGCATAGGATTCCGGGGCGTAGGGCGACTGGTCGCGGACATGGTACAGCGTCTCGACGCCATAGCCGAAGATCTCTGAGTAGAGTTCGTTCAGATCGTTCCCTCCGAACACGGCACCGAACACCCTGCCTTCTGTGATTCCTTTGGCAGCGGATATGAGCTCTGCGGACACGTCAGAGATGCGGACGGCATCTCCGGTGCGCTCCGCTTCTATCCAAACGAGGACGCCGTCAGCGACGGACTGGTTGAGATTGTACGCTTTCAGCAGGCCGGGCGGCAGCCTGTCGGGATCCGATGAGCAGGAGGAGCAGGATCCCCCCGAGCATCCGCTCATCTGGAGCCCTCCAGCTGTCCGATGATGAACTCTGCCGCATATGCAGGATCGTTGATCTCGACCTTGCGGTTGCGCCTTGCAGCCGATACTCTCTCGGTGGTGATGATCTTCGTCTTGGAGCCTTTCAGCCCCACAGAATAAGCCCCGAGCCCAAGGTCCACCCTGCCGACCTTGACAATCTCCTTGCCGCGGGACGACAGCCACCCGGAGACCGTCGGGAAGGTCCCGTTGGGGTCCGCATTCGCGAAGGCGACGACAGAGCCTTTCGGCACCCTGACCGTCCTGACCGTGTCGGAATAGTCCTGTTCCGCCACGAGCCCGTCTTCGGTCGGCTTCAAGCCGGCCACATAAGCGAACTGCTGGGCATCGAGCATCCATGCCGTCTCATACGGCACCTGCCCGGTGTCCCCGTCCGTGGCCTGCCTTCCGAAGACTATCAGGCCGGCATCGCAGGCGTAGCGCGAAACGAAAGCTGCCAGGACGCGAGACGTTGCCCAGGTGTCCGCCCCGGCGAATTCATTGCCGGTTATCAGGAACGCATCGTCGGCGCCCAGCTCCAGGCACCTGCGGAGGGCGGCCTCCGCCTGGGGAGGCCCCATGGTGACGACAGACACGCGATCTCCCTCCTGCCTGATGTCCAGCACCGACATCAGCGCAAGCTCGTCGTAAGGATTGAGCACGGAGGGCACCCCCTCGCGCCTGAGCGATCCGTTCTCGTCTATCTGCACATCGTCGGTGCTGGGGACCTGCTTGACTGCGACCAGATACCTCATCGTATCACCCGATCAGGTTGCCCCTGCACAGTATGTCCTTGGGGTCCAGGACCTCTTTGATCCTGCGGATCCTGTCCACGCCCTCCGGGCCGTACATCATCTCCATGTACCCGGTCTTGATCTTCCCAATGCCGTGCTCGGCGCTCGGGGAACCCCCCAGCTCCACGGCCTTCCGGGCGAACTTGGAATAGATCTCCTTCGCCTTCTCGAAGTCCTCCATGGACTTCAGTATGATCTCCACATGGGGATGGTTGTTCCCGATGTGGCCGAATATGACGTATTCCAGGCCTGCGGCGTCAAGCTGCTCCGAATAGTAGGACATCATCTCGTCCGCCGCATCGTCGGGGACCGACATGTCCGTGCCCATCTTGTGTATCCCCGGCATCTTCCCCTTCAGAGACGCCACGTACTCGAATATCGAAGCGGGTATCGCGTGCCTGAGCGACCTCATCCTGGACCGGTCCTGGTCCTCATGGCCGCACCACGAGTCCCCGAAGGATGCGCAGTGGCGCCCGGCGATCTCCCCGAGCCTTCCGAGGACGGCATCCAAATCGCCGGTGTCCTGAAGGTCGAAAAAGAGGGCTGCGCCCGCACCCTCGGGGAGAGCAGGGGCCCTTATCAGGGCGGGGTCCGAGGACATGACCTTCCTCAGGAGGGCCAGGGACCTGCCGCCCATGTACTCCAAGAACTCCGGTTCGACAGAATCATCGGAGCGTATATCGCGGACTGCGGCGAGGCAGTCGGCATCAGACGGGAAGAACGTCATGACAGACAGAAGAAGATGGCGCGGGGCCAGGTAGATGTCCGCCTCTGCGATGACGCCGAAGATCCCCTCGGAGCCTATGAACAGATCCACCAGGTCCATGCCCTCATGGAACATCGGGCCGGTGGCGTTCTTGACCCTGTCGTTGTATTCGTAGGAAGGGATGTCGAAAGAGTAGAACGCGCGGCCGGCCGGGATGCAGAAGCGCCTGCCGTCCGCGACGATGTCGCCTCTCGCGACGTCTATCGTCTGGCCTTCCGGCAGGACCACCATCAGCCTCCTCACCCAGTCGCGGGTGGGCCCGTAGCGGTACGTCCTCGGGCCAGAGGAATTGCATGCGATGTTGCCTCCGATCGACCCGCCCATCTCGGTGGGGTCCACGGGGTAGAAGTAATCGCAAGGCTCGGATGCCAGCGAATCCTTTGCGCCTTCGGTGATGTCGGCGAGCTTGGAGAAGTCCCTGGACCTGAGCACCCTGTCGATCTCCTCCAATGTGGTGCACGGCAAGACTCTGAGGAAAAACCCCCTCTCGTCTCTCCCGACCCCGGTGACTCCTTTGAGGCGCTCCAGGGAGAGGACGTCGCCTTCCATCGCCACCGCCCCGCCGCAGACGCCCGTGCGCATGGCCGAAACGGTGATGGGGTTGCCCTTGAAGTTATTGACCCTGACGACCTCCTTCAGCTCCTCGATGTCCACCGGCACGATCACATGGACAGCCTTGCCGGTCAGCTTGGATTCGTCGGTCTGATACTTGGATCCTGATGATATCTTCTGCCTGTAGAACATGTGGTTCACCCGCTGAGCCTCGGTATCATCGCGGCCATGACCGACTGCTCTGTCAGCGACTTCCTGTCCAGGAGCCCGCGGCTCAGGAGCCCGACGGCCCCCTGCCTGCGCCCGATGTCCGAGTCGCCGTAGACCTTCTTCACCGCATCGCCGACGGTCATCCCCGCGCGGACCTGTTCTGCTATGGCATCCGGATATCTGAACCCGGAGCCCTGGCCGTAGGTCTCCCTGCCGTCGGAGCTGACGATGCTACAATGCTGGATGTCGTACAGTCCTCCCAGCATCTCGAACACGCCCGCCTCGATGCCGACGGCCATGTCGTGGCTGCCAAGGGCAGCGCGCGCACGGTTGAGAGACCCTTGATGGGTCTGGTCGCCGAAAGGCTGGGGAGGCACACCGCTGGGAGCGTCAACCGCGGTGATGCGGACCTCTCCGTATATCTTCTCCATCACGCTGCGGACGGCCTCCACCTTCACAGGGTTCATCGACCCCACGACGATGTCCGGCACCCTGATGTGCCCGGAACGTCCGTATGCGCCATCAAGTATCATCGATGCGCTGATCTTCCCGCCATCGTCGGCCATCACAAGAGGGACGATGCTGAGCTCCATCGGAGGGAGCCCGCGGGAGATCCGGCGGTCGTTCAGCTTCTCCCCGTTGGCCGCAGTCTCCTCAGAAACGACCAAGACGGACACGGAGTCCATCATGTCATCGGGGCCGTACATATCGCCGATCTCAAATATCTCGTAATCGGAGCGGTCCTCCAGGTACTGCTCCAGGCCCTTCTTCCTGAGATGGAACGGCACAGACGACTTCCTGGAGCCGGAAGCCATGCCGTCCGAGGTCAGTCCGATGATGACATGGTCCCCGAACGAGAAGGCCCTTTCCAGCAGGGCCCTGTGCCCGTCATGGAGGACGTCGAAGGTCCCCGCGACAGCTACCGTCATAAGGCACCGAACACCAGTATGACCGTGACGGCCACGATCGCGACCCAGATGAGCCCGAGCTTGCGGAGCTTGCCCTTGACCTCGTCCCCAGCCGTGTCCTTGCATCCCTGAGAGCAGAACCTGCCCTCTCCGGCGAAAGCCTTCCCGCAGTTCACGCAGTGCCTGTGCTGCGGTATCTTCTCAACGTTCTCTGCCATGTCATGCCTCCCTGCGGTCCAGCTCGTTCTGCACCACGATCATGCAATGGTCCGCGTGCAGGCTCCTTGGCCCGATGCAGATCTTGTCCGGGCCGTAGCCCAGGAGGGCCTGCTCCTCCTCTCCCGTGAGATCGCGATTGTCTCCCAGTATGAATATCGGGTTCGACGGGAAATCGAACTCCCTGCAGTCCTGCCCGTCCTCTTTGAGATAGACGAAGCTCCCTTTGCCGGAGAGCTTCCTGAGCACCTCCGTGAAGGGCATGCGCGCGACGTAGACCCCCGGAGAGGACCTTACTTCCTCGTCGGGGCCCACCGGCTTCATGAGGGCGTTGCGTATGAGCGAAGCCGTGCTCCTCTCGTCCGGGTTCAGGTACCTGAGCTCGTCCCCTCTGAAGATGACGGTCTTGGGAGCATCGTCCCCGCCCATCATGCACAGGTACGCCTCCGCATCCTTGCGGAGGTCATGGCTCAGGAAGAACGCGGAGTTGACGCATCTGCAGAGGATGTCGAGCCTTCCCGCGCCTCCTGCGATGTCGTCCAGCTTGAAATTCCCGGATGTGACGGCCCTGTGGCCGGCGATCACGAAGTACCTCATTCGGATCCCTGCAGCTCCTTGAGGCTGTCCAAGTCGATGCCGGCCATCTGCTTCATCATCTGCTTGCGGACCTTGCGGTCCTTTCCGAACGATGTCATGGTCTTCTTGGTGGTGTTGTACTGCTTCAGGAGCTCGCGGACGTCATGCGTGGTGACCCCGGCCCCGGCAGCGATCCTCTCGACCCTCTTGGCCTTGATGATCGACGGGTCCTCCTTCTCCTCGCTGGTCATAGAGTCCATGATCGTGCGGAAGATCGCGATCTTCCTCTGCGAGGCCTCGTAGTCGATCTTGTCCTCGTAGGCGCTCATGCCGGGCAGCATGCCCATGAGCTTCTGGAGGGTCCCCATCTTGCCCATGGCCACCATCTGGTAGTACATGTCGTTGAGGTTGAAGCGTCCGGACATCATCGCCCTGCTGACCGCTTCCATAGCCTCCTGGTCGTCGATCTCCTCGGCGGCCATCTGGACCAGGCCTGAAAGGTCTCCCATGCCCAGCAGCCTCGCTATGAACTTGTTGGGGTCGAATGCCTCCAGGTCGCGGATGTGCTCCCCTGTCCCCAGGAAGACGATCCTGGCGTTGGTCTTCGATATGGCGGAGATGGCGCCGCCTCCTTTGGCGGTACCGTCCATCTTGGTGAGGATGACGCCGGTGACCCCGACGGCGTTGTGGAACGCCTCGGCCTGAGGGCCGGCCTGCTGGCCCACCTGGGAGTCCAGCACCAGGATCCTCTCGTCGGGCTTCGCGACCTCGGCGATCCTCTTGATCTCCTCGATGAGGTCGTCCTCCAGCGCGTGGCGCCCGGAGGTATCGATGATGACTATCTTCTTGTCCTTGAAATGGGCGATCCCGTTCTCGACGATAAGGGCGGCATCGGTCTGGCCGGGCTCACCATAGACCTCCACTCCGACCTTCTCCCCCAGCTGCTTCAGCTGGTCAAGGGCCGCGGGCCTGTAGACATCAGCCCCGATGAGCCCTACGGAAAAGCCCTTCTTCGAGAAATAGAGGGCGAGCTTGCCTGTGGTCGTGGTCTTGCCCTGACCGTACAGACCGACCATCATGATGGTCTGCGGCTTCAGGGCTATGCCCTCTCCGTTGTTCACCAGAGCGACCAGCTCTTGGCGGATGATGCCTGAGACGTGGTCCTTCATGCCCCTGCCCGCGGCGGGAGGCTCGTTGGTAGCACGGTCCTTGACCCTGTCGGTCACCTCCAGGACCAGCCGGACATTGACATCGGCTTCCAGGAGCGCGCGCTGGAGGTCCTTGCAGATCTCCTTGATGAGCTCGTCATCGACAGAAGATGCGCTGCTGATCTTCCCGAAAACATTCCTCAGGGATTTACCCAATCCTTCCAAGACCATGGCTTATCGTGCTTATGATTGCGCGCGCGTATAATAAACATCCTCTGGAAAAATCGCGAATCTTCCGATGCGGGAGCGGCCTGAAGAGGGAGGGGCGGAAAGCGAATCCAGAACTGACTGGGAACCTCTGGATGTACAAGCAGAAAGAAACGACTGGAAATACTCTGCAAACCAATCATTCGTTATGCCTGGCTACGCCAATCGGGAAACAAAAGATAACCGATTGCTCCAATCACAATCGAACAACCTCATTTCACACTTTCAGAATATCTGAGATATCGTTCACTCTCATCGAATCGAATCCCAGACCCTTACGGCAGTCATTGACTATGTTGTGGGTGTCCACATCAGCTATCAGTTTGCTGTCTGCACTATAGAACACCTCACAATCCTGGTTCGCAGCAGCCGTTGCAATTATCAAAGCGTCCATGGGACTGATTCTGTCGCGAGGATCGCATCTCTTGCTAACGATGGCCTTGGCCATTCCAAATACGTCATCTGCATTTGAGATGTATCTGACATCTATGAATCCCGAATCAATCAATTTGAACAGCTCGTCGACCGAATCCCTGTAATCCCCTGGCCGCTTCTCCCTTATCTTGCATAGCAGTTCACCCATCGCTGGCATCGGAAAGCAAACCTGCGTACGGAAAGAACTGATTGAACAGGCCTCTTGCCAATGCCGTATTCCTTTCTCAAAGAATCGTTCTTGTTGATGAACATCATCGCACAGCAAGTATCGACATAGCTCAGTTTAGAAGTAATGCAGATGCCTCCATCACTTCATCTCTCAGGTGTGGCTTTATGCTAAGCGCCGTATCGCGGATATCGTCACTGGAACTCTCTGGATTGTTCACCTTGACCAGCATAACTGTAGCATATGCCTCTATGAACGGCAAGCCTTTGGCGAACAGCTCTGACAACTTCGCTATGTCTTCCGGCGATACGTCGGTCGGAGCAGAAGCGTCTGCGCTCAGTTCGTAATAATCGTCGGCAAGCTCGCTAGAGTATGGACCCCTTATGTACAGACCATACTTGTACTTCGGACCGTACCCCCAGTTGTTCAGGATATAGCAACCTTTCTGCATCGCCAGACGATCGTCAAATTTCCTGACATCCAGCTCATGATCGATTGCTTTGGAAACAGCTGACATCAAATTGCGAGAGTCCTTGTGCATATCGAGTTAAAATTAACATCTTCGTAAATATAGCTAGCCCCCGAAGTTCCCAAACTACTGACACGGTTTACGCTTTCACGCTCACCAAAAAACAGGAACGACCTCGACCCGCCACATATCTCGGAAACGAACTCGGCTCACAGCCTGCCCTATTCCCTGGATTCGAGAAGCAGTCCGACATCCGAGACGAGAATCAGAAAATGGGTGTGGGGTAAGGCCAGATTATAAGAAGGGATGGGATGCACTCTACAGCCTGACCTTGCCCAGCAATATGACTACTGCAGACGACATATTTAAACATTAGCTAAAATGAACAGAAAAGAAGAAAAATGCCCGCATATGGGCGTTTGGGGCAGGGGGAAATCCCCCCTGCCGATAAGTTTCAAAGGTACCCGGACTTCTGGAGAGCCATGAGGTCTTCGGTGGAGAGCTTGTCTCCGGCCTTGAAGCGCTCGAAGATCTCCTTGGCTTCCTTCTTGCCCTCGTTGTCCGACTTCTTCTTGCGGACAGAGTTCTTCTTGTTGCGGAAGCTGGAAGCGTCCTTGTCCATCTCGTGGACGGACTTGATCTGCTCGATGTGCTTCTTGTGCTCCTCGTCGGCGGCCTGCTTGCACTCGACGAACTTCGCCTGTGCGGCGTCGGCCTCTTTCCTGAGCCTGTCGGCCTGCTCGTAGAAGCCGATCATCTTGTCGTGAGCGGCCTGAGCCCTCTCGGCGTAGTCTGCGACCTGGTGGTGGTAGACCTCAGCCTCGGCCTTGGCGGCCCTGAGCTGATCGACGAGCTCTTTGATCTCGTCGTTCTGCTCGTAGAGGCCTTCCCTCTCCTTGATCTGCTTGGCAAGGACGGAGATCTGCTTGACGATCTCGTTCTCTTTGTCCTTTCCGAGCTGCTTGGTCATCTGGGTGTACTCAAGATCCTGGAGCTGCTTCTTCAACTGCTTGACGGGAACCTCGTTCTTCTCGTCGGATTTCTCATTCCTGTAGGGGGCGAGCTGCTCCTTCAGGGCGGTGACCTTCTGGTTCCACTCGTCCCTGAGCTCCTTCGTCTCCCTAACCTTCTGGTTGAGCGAGTCGCGCTCTTCCCTGCACTTTCCAGCCTCGTCGACGAGAGCCCTGACCTGGCCGTTGAGGGCGTCCCTCTTGGCCTTCCACTCTTTGGTCTGGTTGTTGAGCTCGTCCCTGAGCTTCCTGTGCTTCTCGGCATCTTCGTTCACGATGTCGCGCTTCTCCTCAAGGGCCGTGATGGTCTCCTCGGAAACCTCTGCAGTCTCCTCGCAAGGGACGGCATCCGTCGTTTCCTTCGTCGCCTGCACGGTCGCCTGCTCTTCCTGAGAATCCTGCTGCTGAACTTCCTCCACAAAATCTTCCATAAATCCACACTCAATATTCGACTCGGCCATGAGCTATAGAGCATGGCCCACTCTTAGTGAGCCTATCGATAGCTCCTTTATAACAATTTCCATGCCTGCCGTCGGTATCGATATTGCATACTCGCAATTGAGCGTTCTCAGGACCAGATCCTGCATCCCCGCTCGGGTAATCCCTTATATACCCTCAACCAATCGCTGACGCGATAACCATGAGCAATGTCTGTCCCCTTGACTACCGCTACGGACGCGCCGACATGAAAGCCGTCTTCAGCGAGGAGAGCCGCATCCGGAACCAGATGCTGGTAGAAGCAGCCCTGGCACGCGCCCACGCCTCCCTCGGCACCATTTCGCAGGAAGCCGCAGACGAGATCACCAGGGTCGCCAGCCTAGACGTCGTCAGCGTCGACAGGATCAAGGAGATAGAGAAGGACACCCGCCACGACCTGATGGCCATGGTCAAGGCCATGACCGAGAAGTGCAACGGGGACGCCGGGAAGTACGTCCACCTGGGCGCCACGTCCAACGACATCGTCGACACGGCCACTGCCCTGCAGATAAAGGCCGCCATGGAGATAATCATGGACGATGTCGACGATATGATCTACACGTTTGCCAAGATCGCCAAGAGGGAGAGGGACACCCTCGAGATCGGCAGGACACATGCGCAGTTCGCCATCCCGATAACGTTCGGGTTCAAGATCGCAGGGTACATCGCAGAGATGCTCAGGCACAAGGAGAGGCTAGAAGAGGCCATGCCCAGGGTCTGCGCCGGGAAGATGGCGGGCGCCGTCGGGACCGGTGCCGCGCTCGGCAAGAACTTCTTCGAGATTCAGAGAAGGGTCATGAAGGACCTCGGCCTCACATACGAGCCGGCCGCGACGCAGGTCGTCGGCCGCGACAGGTACACCGAGGCGATCTGCATCATGGCCAACATCGCCACCTCGCTGGAGAGGTACGGGACCGAGGTCAGGAACCTCCAGAGGTCCGAGATCGGAGAGGCCGCCGAGTTCTTCGACGTGGAGAAGCAGGTAGGGTCCTCCACCATGGCCCAGAAGAGGAACCCCATGAACTCCGAGAACGTCTGCGGGCTGGCAAGGGTCATCCGCGGATTCGTGACCCCCACGTTCGAGAGCCAGGTGCTGTGGCACGAGAGGGACCTCTCCAACTCGTCCACCGAGAGGTTCACCCTGCCCCACGTGTTCATCCTCCTCGACGAGATACTGAAGAAGATGACATGGGTGTTCGACGGGCTCGAGGTCCGCCGCGACAGGATGCTTGAGGTCATAGAGTCCTCCAAGGGCCTCGTCATGGCAGAGCCCCTGATGATGAAGCTCACCGAGAAGGGCATCGGAAGGCAGGACGCCCACGAGATCATCCGCAGCTCCGCCATGGTCGCCGAGGACACAGGCAGGCACCTCAGGGACGTCCTCATGGAGAGGGAGGACCTGAAGGGCGTGCTCACCGAGCAGGAGATCATCGACACCATGGACCCTGCCAACTACGTCGGAGGCGCTAGGGAGATCGTCGACAAGATGGTCGCCGCCGCCGAGGACGCCGTCGGGAAAAAGGTGGAATGATGAGGCCCGTGGTGAAGCAGTCCCTGGTCATCGGGGCCCTGGTCGGCTTCTTCCTCGGAGCGTTCTTCTACCACGAGAGCCAGAACCTGGCCTGCTTCCTGCTAATACCTGTCGCGGCGATAATGGCCGCCGCGCCCCAGTTCGTCAAGCAGACGGACTCGGACGACGACTGAGGATAATGATGCCGAGGGGGCCGCCCCCCTCGCTAAACCGTTTCACTGGGCTTTCTTACCGGCATTGGGGCCGGGCGTGACGAAGTACACCTCATCGACGCTCATCTTGATCAGATGCTTCGCGGGAGCCGCCTCCATCTTGGAATGGGCGAAGAACACGGCCTTCTCGTAATCGGCCCCGGAGTTCTCGACGGTTACCTTCCCTTTGACCTGGTATGAATCCTTGGCCTCCGGGTTCCAGATGTAGATCGATGCGACCGGGTTCTCCTGGAGGTTGGCCAGGGTCTTGTTGAAGAAGTTGTCCACGATCCAGATTTTCTTGTCCTCTCCGACGAAGAGCATCCCGACGGGGACGACGTTGGGCACGCCGTCCTTGGAAGCGGTGGCCAGGGAGAATATCCTCTGTTTCTTCATCTCGTCAAGCATCTGCTGCGTTAGCTCTGCCATGCGATGCGGATGCCGGTAGTCCGCCATAAAGGATTGGGTCTGGCCTGCTGGCCCTGCTTGGAGATCTCAGTGCCTTCTTCCGTCGCGGGGCCCGCCACTGCCGCGCCCTTTGGACTGCCCCTTCCTGACGTACCCGTCATCGACGAATATCGCCTCGAATGTCTCCGAGTCTCCGCGCTCCTCGAACTTCTGGCGGACATACTCCTTGACGGAATCGTCCTCGCAGACCTTTCCGAGCCACTTGAAAGAGGGTATGGTCGGGTCGTCGCCCATGGCGAACCAGAGCTTGGCAGCTTCCATGTCGGCTCCGACGTCATGGAGCGCGTAGATCAGGCGCTTGGAATGCCTGGACTCGTCGGCCGCCATGGCGACCAGGGCGTCCCTGCACTCCTCCACCCCGCCCCTGTAGTTCTTCTTGAGCCAGTCGATCTCCTTCTCGCCGTTCATCAGCTTGCCGACGGCCTCGATCTTGTCCGGGTCCCCGGCGCAGTACTCGTCGAGATAGTAAGAGTCCTCGCCGTCGTACAGGCGGACCAGATTCTCGGCGTCGTCCCTAGCCAGGTAGATCGACGAGAATGCCTTTTTCACGTCTGCGCGGTTCTGGACCGGCCTGAGCTCTTCGAGGGCCTCGTCGGACCCCGCCTTGGCAGCATCGATCATGAAGCGTATCCAGTCCTCCTTGTCGACCTGGAGCCTCTTGGCCTTCAGGAACATGCCGAAAGGATCGTCGGATATGCCCATGTCCGCAGACATGGAGACGATGAGCTTGGCGTTGTCATTGTAGCCGTTCCTGAGGTAAGCGACGCCGTCTCCCGTCGCCATCGCATCGACGTATCCGCTGAGGAAACCTGCCTCCGGGAACGTGGCGGAGAGCTCCTCCAGCCTTCTGGCGGCGTCCTTGTCGCCACGGACGGCCTTGGCGAAGACGTTGCGGATGGAGAGCCTGAGCTTCTTGCGCTGCTCGTTCATCTCGATGCACTTCTCGGCCTTCTCCGACCCCATGCGCCTCTTCATGAAGATGAGCCCGTCAGTGACCCTCTCGGGCTCGGTATCGTAATGGGAGGCGAACTCCTCTATGACCGGGTCCTCGGGATCCACCTGCTCCAGGCGCATCATGCAGTAGATCGCATGCTGGTCCCTGTCGGCGTACATGCCCTCGAGGAACCTGCGCTCGGAATCGGGGCGCATGGTCAGGCAGATGTAATCGAACTCCACCATGGCCTGGGGCGTGCACTTGTCGGCGATGGAGGCGCGCATGGAAGCCAGCGTCCCCTGGTCCATCCCGCGCATCATCGTGATGGCGTTGTTCTCGCACCCTTTGCTCATGCCGACCGCCCCGTGGAGGAACAATATCAGCGCGATGTCGTCGCGGCCGTTGACCTGGCAGTCGATCCCCTTGAACAGGATCTTCTGAGGGTCGGAAGGTATCGTGAGCTTGTACTCCTGCTCTGCCGCAGGCGCCTGGACAGGCTCCTGCTCCGCGAACGCGGAAGAATCCCCGTGCCTTTCGGAATAGTCCCTTCTCGGACGGCTTCCGTAGTCCCTGCGGGGCCTGTCATCATGATTCCTGGGGCGCTCGCCGTGATCTTTCCTGGGCCTGTCGCCGAAGTCCCTGTTAGAACGGCCTCCGTAGTCTCTGCGGGGTTTTTCGCCGTAATTCCTTCTGGGGCGGTCGCCATGGTCGCGGTCCTGCCTGTCGCCGTAGTCCCTGCGCGGACGGTCGCCGAAGTCCCTTTTCGGACGGCCCCCATAGTCTCTTCTTGGCCTGTCCCCGGACCTGTCCTGGCGCTGGCGTCCGCCATCGCGGCTCCCGGGCCTGTCTCCTTGATCCCTCTTGGGACGATTCCCGTAATCCTTGCGGGGCCCCTTGCCGTATCCTCCGCCACGCTGCCCGGAGCCGCGGTTCCCATAGGGCTTCTTCCCGTAGCTGCGGTTCTTCCTGTCGTCGTTCCTGTCGTCGCGGTTGTATTCGGCCATGGTCCACGCTCCATCGTGAAGCCATATTAAAAGGAGACGGAGCGCAGGAAGCCGCAATCGTTCTGCTATACGGAATGATCGAGGTCAGGACTGCACTCCCGCGTTAGAGTTTATCTCCTTCATCGCGGACATCACATGCGACCAGACGGAAGTGTCCGTGAAGACCGAGACGGCTGTCCAATGATCTCGGCCCTGCCATCGCTGCTTCCGGATAACAAGGCTCCGCGGCCCTTGCATCGGACGGAAATCACGCTTCGGGCCTCGCCATACCGAGCTCTGACGATAGGTACGAGCTTCGATATACATACTAGGTATTTGAAGTTAATAACATAGTTTATGATAAATTATATTATATATTATATTAATTTCTTAGGTATAGCTTGTATATCACGGATGGCTCAGCCTAGCGATAGGGACTGTATCCGGTTCCAGCTAGGATGACCTTCCGATTCGTCGATAACCGGGCTAGACGGAGGCTATTATGAACAAATTCCAATTCAGAACCGCAGAGGGGGGGGGGGGCCTGCCGCCCCGTATCAGCAATACTAATGATGTCCTTCATCGTCCTGGCGATAATCGGAGCCTTCGCATTCGCCGGACCGGATGATTGCGCCGAGGCTTCGGACGATTCGAACGAAACATACAATGGAACGTGCGGAGAGAACCTGGTCTGGGAACTCGATAGCACCACGGGCGCACTCAAGATTATCGGCCATGGGCCGATGACAGACTACGATTTCACTGTAAAAGCACTATATCCCCCATGGTGGACAATGAAGGATAATATCAGATCCATCGAATTCATTGATGATGAGGAGGGCGGAATCACTTACATCGGAAATTGTGCGTTATCTTATATCCAATACCTGACTGATACTAGGATCGTTATGCCGGACAGCGTCACAAGCACCGGAATAAAAGTGTTCTTTGATACCAATCTGACTGAGATCGTTCTTTCGAAGAATTTGACAGAATTAAATAATCATGTATTGACTGTGTTGAATAATAGGGGCTCCAAGGATCCCCGGTTTTTCGAGACTGCTCAA
>CAVICI010000026.1:0-13366 GCA_963640995.1 Dialister hominis
CATGAAAAGGCTGTACGGCCCCGGCTCAAATGCCGTTATCGAGATAAAGCGCCGCACGAAGAGGAACGTCTTCGCCAGCATGGACAAGCTGGCCAGGATGGCGCTCGACCAGATCCACGAGAAGCGGTACTATCGCGGCCTTGAAGGCGAGACCATCCTTTACGGCATAGCCTTCGACAAGAAAGAGCCCACCATACTCATGGAGAAGTACAGCCCCGGCTCCTGAGCTCCAGCCGTATCGGCAGCGGAAGGGATGTTGCTCATAGGGGGCGGGAGCGCCGGAGAATCCTGGATTTCAATCATGTCCTTTGCCAAGCACTGCCGAGCACCGCCGCTCGATGGGATGTATAAAAAGGAGGCAGCACATATGGCGACAACGGGGAATCATATGAACGAGATGCCGGTCGGGATCAGCGACTTCAAGGAGCTCAGGGACTCGAAGTTCTACTATGTGGACAAAACGAAGCTCCTGAACGATATCCTGACTCCCGCAAGGGGCACCAAGCTGTTCACCCGTCCCCGCAGGTTCGGGAAGTCGCTGAACATCAGCATGATCGACGCTTACCTCAACCTGAAGTATGCCGGCGATCCGGACCGCTTCGAGGGATTGAAGATCTCGGAGCTGCGCCCGAACGATCCCGAGAAGAACTCCAATGTCGTCGTCAAGATATCCCTCAAAGATCTGGGTGACGGCACATACGACCGTTTCCTGGTCCGTTTGGAGAAGACCGTCTTCAACCTGTACCAGAGCTTCCCGGAGCTTCAGGCCTCCGACAGGCTGGATCCCGGATCGCTTGAGATCTACGGCAAGGTCTACGGCCGCAGATCGGCGCCTGAAGACCTGGAATCATGCCTGGCGGACCTGTGCGGCATGCTGAAGAAGCATTACGGCAAGAAGCCCGTCCTCCTCATCGACGAGTACGACAGCGTGATGAACCTGTCATACGGCAGGCCGAAGGACCATGAAGCGATCATGGCGTTCATGAGGACGTTCCTGAGCACCGCCCTGAAAGACAACGAGGACGTCAGGTTCGCCGTCGTCACAGGAGTCATGAAGATCTCTCAGGAGAGCATATTCTCCGGGCTGAACAACCCTGACGTATACGATCTGTTCTGCACAGAATACGACGAGATGTTCGGATTCACCAAGACTGAGGTGGCGAAGCTCCTGGCCGACAGCGGCCATCCCGAGAAGATGAGGACGGCCAGGAAGTGGTACGACGGGTACCGTTTCGGGAACCAGGACGTGTACAACCCGTGGAGCATCCTGAAGTACGTGGACAGGAAGTTCAAGGCAGAGCCATATTGGGCCGGCACCAGCGGGAACATGATAATCAGCGACTTGCTCCACAGGACCGATTCAACGACCTGGAAGAAGCTCGAGGTCCTGTGCACCGGAGGGGCCGTCAACGCCATGATCGACCGCGACATAGCATATTGCGACCTGCATTCCTCCGACGACGCGATATTCTCGATGATGGTCGCCACCGGATACCTCAAGGCGGTGCCCGCGAAGAAGGGATACGACGTGTCCCTGCCGAACCTGGAGATGCGCCGCGAATTCTCCAGGATGGTCTTCGTGAGGTTCGACGACGACATCAAGACCTCTCTGAACATCTTCCTCCGCGCCATAAAGGCCGGGGACGTCCCTGCCATGACGGAATCGCTCACAGAGCTGATGGGCATGCTCAGCGTCCGCATCCTGGACAGCGAGCATCCGTATGAGGCCTTCATAGTGGGCCTGGTGGCGAGCGAGGCATCTTCGTACGAGATACTGTCCGACGGCGAGGGCGGCAACGGATATTACGACGTGCGCATGAAGCGCATATCTGGTCCGGACGCTAATGTCGTGATGGAGCTCAAACGCCGCACGGACAGCGATTCCGGAATGAGCATGGAGAAGATGGCACAGGGGGCGCTGGACCAGATCCACAAGAAGAGGTACTACAGCGGCATGAAGGGGCCCACATACCTTTACGGCATAGCTTTCGACACGAAATTCCCGACCATCATCATGGAGAAGCACAGCCCCGGCTCCTGAGCCCCTGCCTTATCTGGGGCCCTGCAAGGTTTCAATACCACCTACCGGGTTATCCGGCACATCATGGCAGAGCAACCAGACATGCAGACCACCGACGAGGGAAGGGCCTTCGAGAAGGAGGTCGACCAGATCCTCTCGATGGAGAAGCGGGACTATCCCAGCTACTACGGAGGGCTCAAGGTCGCCTCCGGCAACGAGTTCATCCTCCACAGCCCCATCGACGACAGCATCCGCTACGGCACGTTCCAAGAGCCCGAGGACGGCATAATGGCCGAGGCGGTGACAGCTTCTCTGAAAGCCTTCGATTCATGGTCGAAGGTCCCCGTGGCTGAGCGCGCGGCGTATTTCTCCAAGTTCCTGGCCCTGCTGAAGGCCAGGCGCATGCACTATGCCGCTATGGTGACAGTGTCCTCCGGGATGGTCAGGCAGGACGCCGTCGCCGAGGTCGACGCGCTGATCTCCGCCGTGGAGAGGATCCTTTCCGAGGCCGAGGGGTTCGGCGGCAAGCCTCTGGGCGTCTGGGCCGTCCTCTCCGCGCACAACTCGCCCATGGCGTCTCCGATAGCGTATGCGATTGGTGCGATGGTCGCAGGGAACACGGTCGTCATGAACCCGTCCAACACCTGCCCTCTGCCGGTGTACTCGTTCTACGAGTCGATGGAGCGCTACGGCCTCCCCGGAGGGGTCCTGTCCCTGATAGTGGACAGGAACGAGCAGTCCACGGAGGACCTGGCCAACGACATGAGGGTCGTGGGCATCGCCGCGACCGGTTCCGGCGAGAGGCTGGAGGACCTGATGTTCCTTCAGGTGGACGACGAGCTCGCGTTCATCAACGAGATCAAGGGCATGAACCCCGCGATCGTCTATCGTCCTTCCGACATGAAGGCCGCCGCCCGCGCAATCGTGGAATCGGCGTTCGCATACGGGGGCCAGCGCCTCTGCTCCTGCTCCAAGGCCATCGTCACCGCCGACGACCAGAAGAAGCTCATGGATGCCATCATCGAGATCATGAAGGACCTCCGCATCGGGGACCCCGTGGACGACACGTCCTTCTCCGGGCCGCTCATAAGCGATGCGGCCGCCAAGCGCTTCCAGTCGCTGACGCTGGAGAACATGGCCTATGTCATATCGAAGGCCCCGACGCCTGTGGACGTCCTCAAGGGAGCCTACGTCGCGCCCGTCGTCATGTCCGGCCTGGACGAGGACAACGACCTGAACTACATGGACTCCGGGCTGCCGATCCTCGGGATCAAGGTGGTCAGCTCCCTGGACGAGGCCTTCCAGGAGCTGGAGGACACGGAATGCGGCTTGTCCGCGGGGATGTTCTCAAAAGATCCCAAGGCCATAGACCGCTTCAAGTCCGAGGTCGATGTGCCCCAGACCTACATAAACGCCAGCAGCAGGTCCCTGATGCCCGCGGCGGGCATCCATCTGTCGCAGTTCTCCAGGCGATCATGAGATCTTCACCTCTTTGGCGAAGGGCTTCAGGGCCTTCGCCATCGAGGCCATCTCATTGGCTTTGTATGTCTTGCCGCCGGCTTGCCTGATCAGGATGAAGTCCGCTCCGGAGACGAGGTCCGAAATCCTCTCCACATCATCGGATGTGACGGCCTCCTTGCCGACGGCCATCCTCACCGAGAACGGGCAGTCCTCTTTCCTGGCGGCCTCCAGGGTGTTCAGCTGGTCCCTGGTGGGGAAACGGTCCAGCTGGAGGATGATGTGGTCGACGTAGCCCGCTCCGACGAGGTCGGAGACGGCATCGGGGTTGCGGCCGGGGGTGGCGACGACGACCTTCAGGCGCTTGGGCCTGAGCTCTCTGATGACCTTGTGCACGCCGGGCATCCCGAAGACGTCCTGGCCGTCCTTGCCGACGAGCAGCAATGCATCCAGGGAGTCCTTGTCTTCGCGCAGCGTGTTGGCGATCTCCGCGATGTTCAGGCCCTGCTCGTCCTCATCGGACAGCTCGACGTCCGAGAGGTAACGGCCGGGAACGGTTGTGGTGTCGATCCTGAAGAACCGGGTTACAATCATCTATAAAGGTTTTAGAAACGTTGGGTATATATCATCTCGTATTTGCCCTGCCTATATGGACAAAACTGTCCATCAAGGCATCAAGGACGCGGCATCCGTCAGCGTCCAGATCGTCGAGGACCGCCATCTCCGCGCCTCTGAGGACCGCCACGGACGCTACGGACAGCGCATATTCTCCGGACCAAGCGCGGACCATGACCGGGTTCCCGGCCAGCTCTATCCCGTGCTCGGAATGCAGCCTGCCGATGCAGGTGCATGTCTCCAGAGCCGATTTCATGTTCCTGACGGAAGGATTCAGGATGATGCTCCCGACGCCTTCCGCCGATTCCGCATTGGCCATCAGGCTCCGGACGTCCTCTCCGGGGACCGCGAGCGGGTTGCCGCTGCAGCGGGATATCTGCGATGCGCCGCTCAGGGAGGATGCATCCGTCGGGCAGAGGATCGCATCCCGGTCGATCCCGGATGCCGCGGCAAGGCACATCGGATCGGCTGATTCCAGCACGAGGCCGAGCCCCGTTGCGGAAACGGCTTCCGCCGCGGCAAGGAACATCCCGGGATCGAAGGAATCGTTCCTGACGCAGACGCGGGAGAACGAGGGGCATTCCGAACGGATGCCCTTCAGGAAAGAGATGCGGTCTGCCAGGATCCCGGAAGGTAGGATGTCGGACACGCTGAGGGCTGCGAACGGCTCGGCCATGATATCACAGGTCAGCAAGCTCTTCTCCGTAGACGCGGGCCATGTCGGCCGCGCCCGGGCCTCTCATCAGCAGGATGTCCGCTCCGGACAGCATCGCGGCCAATGCCGCTTCGGCTTCCCGCATGGACGCTTCGCGCGCATCTCTGAGATCCATCTTCCAGCAGCACGAGGCGTCGGCCATGGCCGGGTGCCTCAGGGCGGCGTTGCCGGCCAGCGCCATCTCCCTGACCTTCTCCGCCTTCCTGACAGACCTCTCCAGGCCATCGGATGCGTCGAACCCTCCCAGGTCCAGGACGATCCGCCCGCGCCCGGCGGCTTCTGCCTTCTCAGACTCCTTCTCCAATGCCTCGGCGCAGCATCCCTGCACGGACAGCGCATGGCCGCCCACGGGCCCGGAGTACGCGCCGTCGCGGCAGATGAATATCATGGACGTGCAGCGGACCATGGCCAGCTCCGACAGCAGCGGAGCGGACCCCTTCACAGCCACCGGCAGGCGGGTCCTTGCCGCGATCCTCTCGACGAGGGGCGCATCGTCGCTGTGCATGTCGATCCATACGCCGTCGGCGCCGATCTCCTTCCACATGACCGCCCATTCCTCGGGGTCCTCCTGCCTTCCGGAGAACATCTCCTTCAGCAGGCCGCTGTACCTCCCGGGCTCGTCGGAGACCTCTCCGAAGACCAAGGGCCTCCTGCGGCGCGCCCCGTCCAAAGCGAGGAACGGGACGCTCCATGAGCCTCCCGCAACGTAGTCGCCCATGCCGAGCCACATCTCTTCCAGCTGGGCTCCGCGCCCGTGGGACGCATCGGGCATCTGCATGTCAGTCTATCTCCGTGAGCTCCTTCACGGTGAAGATCCCGTTCAGGCGGCTCATGGCCCTCGGCAGGCTGTCGCGGATCTCGTCCAGGGTCTTGACGCTCTTTCCGATGTCCATGACCAGCTCCAGGTACATGGTCTCGTAGCAGATCTTGACCTTGCTGAACACGGATATCAGGTTCACGTTCCAGTCGGCGATGACGCTGAGGGCCTGGGTGATGCCTCCGGGGCAGTCCGGGATCTCCATCCCCAGCTTCACGAGGCGGGTCCCCTCCTTGAAGAACGTCAGCGACAGGATCCAGGAGTCGGCGTCCATGGTGATCAGGACGTTCTTGCCGTCGATGTCCCTGAGGACGTCGCCGTACTGGTCGGCCACGTCGTAGCAGCCGTTGACGATGTTCGACGGGTATCCCCTGCGGACCTCAGTCTTTCCGGACTCCTCGGACTTCCCGCCTTTGAACAGCCTTCCGATCTCGGCGGGCTTGAAGTCGATCCTCCTGATCTTCGACACGGACGGGTCGTCCTTGGCCTTCAGCGACTCGAACTCCTCCCTGAGGATGTCGACCTCTCCGGCGAAGTTCATGTCGGCCATGAGCTTCCAGACGATGACGGTGTCCGAGATCCCGTTCAGGGATATCGAGTTGAGGATGTTGATCTCCTTGGCAGCCAGGAAGCTGGCCGCCTGTGCGCTGGACCCGGGGACGTCGTCCAGGTACATCGTGATGTGCGTCAGCGTGCGGTAGTTCTCCTGGGGGAACATGGACAGGATTATCTCGTAGTCCTTGGGGCCGGCCGCGGGGTGCTTGAAAAGGGTGCTGTACACGCAGCCGCCGTCCACGAGCCCCATGGTGTCGGACATCCAGCTGTCCACCTTGATCGACGATCCGTTTACCTTCGCGAACTCCCAGATCTTCATATGAGCACTGGTTCCGCTGAACTCAATGGGATATCAATAATGTTGTGGTCGCCTCTGCTCCGGGCTCTTGCTGTCATCGTCGCTCTTCAGGGAGAACAGGTTCTTGGGGGAGGTCAGGGGCTGCGCCCATGCCGGGTCGCCCTCCAGCCTCTGCAGGTCCAGGACCATGTTGGGGATGCTGCCGCCGTAGGACATGTCCGATGCTATGCGCCTGATGGCGTCCGCGTCGTCTCCCGACCTCTGCTCGAGGCCGGACATCCTGAGGGCGGAGCCCATGAGGTCCGCGGCCTCCAGGAGCTTCTTTGCCGCTTCCTCCAGCATGGCGATGCGCTCTTCCGTGTCCATTGTCATGCCTTCCTGACGATCCTGTATCTGGCGGGACGGGCTGCGTCGCCCTTGGCGGAGAACCCGCAGATGCCGCAGGTGCGCTCCAGCTCGATGGTCCCGCCGTCCAGGGTGCGGTTCATCACGGACGAGAGCTTGCCGGAGCATACGGGGCATCTCTCGCCCAGCCCTCTGGAGGTGACGGCGTAGCTTATCTCCACCTTCATGAGGCCTCTGGATATCCCTATCCTGCGGATCCTCTCGGCGCCGATGCGGTAGCAGGGGTCCTCGCAGAGGAGCTCCGTCTCGACGATGCTGCAGAGCTCCCTCTGGGAGCGCATGCGCGGAGTGCGGACGAGGCAGTTCTCTATGGCCCTCGCCACGATGTCGTCGGACGGGATCCTGTAGGCCATCGGCAGGGGATGGGGCGCATCTGTATTATAGATAGAGGCGCGGGGAATCGTCAGGCGTCCTTGCGCACAGCCTTATACCGGCGTGACGATGGTGAATGCGAATCGCACGGACCGGCACGGCCCTTCGGGCGGCCTTGATGGTTTCAGGCGGTTTTCAACGGAGCAGCTCCGCGATCTTGACGATCAGCTGGGCAACCCCGAGGACCAGGGCCGCGGTTTGAAGTAGCAGGCCCCAGTCCTCCCTCTTGCAAGGGATTTTACGGGCAATGCGGAACTTTTGCGCATGCTTTTATACAATCAACAGCAATGAAGATGACGAACCCTGTGGGCCTTGTAGGCCGTCCGAAGACGGCCTTAAATGGTTTGAATGGGTTTTCAACGGAGCAGCTCCGCGATCTTGACGATCAGCTGGGCAACCCCGAGGACCAGGGCCGCGGTTTGAAGTCTTAGGCCCCAGTCCTCCCTCTTGTCAGTGATGATTTCACCTCCCTTGGGAATCTCAGGGCAAGTCTGGCGCAGCCGTAAGAGAGGGAGTCTGCGTCCAGACCACCTCCCTGGTGAGACCGTCTCGCACTGTGAGTATAAAAGCTGAGCGTGCAGTCTTAAGATGGGTAGTTCTTAGAACGACGGGCCATCTTGCGTGTTTTTAAACAATCGGCACATACGGATGCCCGTTCGCGGGGGTAGCCGAGCTGGCCAAAGGCGCGGGACTTAAGATCCCGTCCGTAGAGGTCCGTGGGTTCGAATCCCACCCCCCGCACATGTCCGCGGTCGGACAAATTGTAAATAGCGCGTTCCGCGATTCCAGTGTACATGTCGCAGAAATCCGACGAATTCAAGGTGCAGCTCCTGGAGACCTTCGCCTCCCTGATCACCGCAGCATTCGGTCTCGTGGCGGCCCTCGCCTGGAACGAGGCCATCAAACAGGCCGTCGCAGCAGTGTTCGACAGCGAGAACGATCTTGTCGGGCTCACGGTCTACGCGGTCATCGTGACGATCCTCGCCGTCATCATGACCCTGCTGATCGCCAGGTCCCTCTCCAATGCGAAGAAGGCCCTGCACCTCGCACAGGAAGAGGAGTGATCCTCTCCCATCCGCCGGCTCCGGCCGGCGGGAAAACGCCTTCGCGATTCTCAGTCGAATATCCTGCCTTTCCTGACCATCTCGTCGTTCCTGTTGTTGACGTAGTTGATCAGGCTCATCCCGGTCAGCTCCACAGACGATGGCCCGGACCTGACGAAGTACATCTCCACCTTCCCGTCCTTGAGGAACACGGGCTTGGGGGACACCAGGCACCTGACGCGGACAACCGACTTCTCGCCGAAGTCCACCATGTCGAACGATATGTACGGCAGGAACCCGTTGCCTATCTGGGAAGAGATGAGATTGGTCAGGTGGAGGTTGAGCTTGTCCTTGCTCTCGAAGCTCTCCAGGTCAACTCCGCGGACGGAGCCGTCGTCGGTCACTCCGATCAGGAGGGTCCCTCCATCGGTGTTCATGAACGCCACCAGCGTCTTGAGCACGGCCTTCTCCATCCTCTTGTCCGTCTCCCCCGTCTCCAGGTTCGTCCTCAGGGTGGACTTGAACTCCAGCGTCTCGGACTCCCCTTTCTCGATCAGGTGCAGCATCTGCTCTTTCTCGCGCTCCTGTATCCCCAGGAACTCGGCGTTCTCCTCCAGGAAGCTCACCAGGGTGTACTTCAGCAGGTTGTGCCTCTTGTCGGTGGCGTACATGATGCAGACCAGCGCGGTCCCGATGACGATCATGGCCCCGTCCAGCATCATGCCGTCGAGGGCCATGTCGTCGGCCGGGATCCAGAAGCGGGATATCCCGAACTGGAGCATGCACATGAACGAGTACAGCGCCAGAGGAAGGCACATGACGAACAGCAGCACGACCTTCTCGTTCTCGTTCTCGGCCCCGGGGGTGGACTTCAGCAGGAGGTAGACCATGATCAGCCCCAGCAGCCCGAAGTTGATCCCGGTCAGCACCATGGACACGATCTCGATGATGAGGGCCTCGGAGAACATCCTCCCGATGACGGCCAGATAGAAGGTCCCGAGCATCATGACGATCAGGACCGGCGGGATGTGCACGTATTCCCTGTCGGTGAAGACCGCCATCCCCATGATTATGATGATCGGCAGGGTCAGGATGAGGTTCTCGATGTCCCCGGTGAAGATGCTCAGCGCTGCCATGACCAGGGTCAGCGCGAACATCGCGTCGTAGATGATCATAGCGTGCTTCTTCAGCTTCATGCGGGGCTGCTCGATGAGCGCATCCTGCCATTGCTCGTCCATGGCCAGGGCCAGAGCATGACGCTATATATTGTTGTGTAGGTGCGGCCGCGTCGGAATCATTTAAATATCGCTGGCCGATTCGACGGTCAACGGAGTAATGCTCGTGCTTGGTGAAGAGAAGAAGAACAAGGTCGTTGTCAACCGCCCGCAGAGCACCGGCCAGTACAACGACAAAGGTGCAAGGAAGAACAAGCAGCAGAGGACGAAGGAGTCTACCAGGAGGCAGGCTATGCTGAACACCCACAGGATCAACCCGTTCAAGTACGACATGAACGAGGTCCTGGAAGCTTCGGCGATGGATCCGTCCAAGGCATCGTCGTTCCTGGCATCGGTCATCGCCAAGGCATCCCGCGTCTCCACGAAGGACGCGAAGGAGTTCGTCAAGACCTTCCTGGAATCGGGGGACCTGACAAAGGACGAGTACGACAAGATATGCAAGCTGCTGGACAGGTACAGCAGGTGGCGTTGAGGCGCGCGCATGAGATCCATTGAGATGAAAGAAGGCCGCGTGTTCGTCCTCCGCTTGGAGGAGGGCGAGATCCTCCACGAGGCGGTCGAATCGTTCTGCGTCCGCGAGAACATACGCAACGCGACGGTCATAGCGGTGGGAGCCATAGATGCCGGGTCCGACTACATAGCCGGGCCGCGTGCAACGAAGTTTCGCTGGTGGTCGCCGTCAGACCGGGCCGAGCGCAAGGCCCGTTCCAAGCCGGGCGCCGTCATCGACGAGAAGATCATACCGTACTACCGTACCGCGCAGTACCCGGCCGATCTCACCGGCACGGGGACGGTGTTCCCCGATGACACCGGCGCTCCGATTCTGCACATGCACGGGACCTTCGGCAACGGAGGGCTGGTCCGTGCCGGCTGCTTCCGCGTCAGGATGATCACCTGGATAACTATGGAGGTCGTCATCCGCGAGCTGGTCGGGGAGGGCCCTGTGAGGAGGGCCACCGACCCGAGGATAGATGCCAAGCTCTTGGAGATAGAGTGAATGGCATCGGAGGAGGTCCTCCGCAAGACCCTCCGCAACGCGGACGGCAAGCCGTTTGCGAAGTACAAGGGGCTGACCAACAGCTTCGTCACGGACGGCTTCGAGCTTCTGATTGATGAAGTCCAGAACGACCGCGCCGGGCACAGCAGGATGAGGGCCAGGGTCCCGATGAGGATCGCCGGGTTCCCGGAGGACACTTTCTCCTCTGCATCCCGCAAGATGGCTCTGGAGGACCTGATCGCCAGGCGCTTCTGGGAGTCTGCGCGCACCCATGCCCGCTCCCCCATACCCAAGACCGACGGCGGAGAGGTGTACATCCCCCGCCCCGGGCAGGAGGTCATCGAGAGGGGGAGCATAACGGTCACGGAGCATTTCGTGGAGGCATGCTTCACAGCCGACCTTCCGTCGACTGCCGGAAAGGTAAATGCGATGGCGGCCGAGGAGCTGATCTTCGGGAGGATCCACAGGATCGTCTGCGAATCGATGATGTTCCGCGCCTACAAGCAGTCCAAACTGTACAATCACATACAGACGGTCGAGAACGCCGACCATATCCGCTCGGCCCTGAAGGGCATGGGGCTCGTTGCGTTCGTAGCGGCCGGAGCGATCCTTCCCAGAAGGGACGACGGCCTCGCACCTTCGACGGATGCCGAGCCGTTCGAGTGCTCTCCGGAGCTCAAGGTGAGGATAGAGGTCCCCAACGGGGAGCCTGTCGAAGGCATGGGGATCCCGGAAGGGTTCACGATCATCGCCGGCCCCAGCAGGTCCGGGAAGTCCGTCCTGCTGGACGCGGTGTTCGCCGGCGTCTACGACCACATCCCCGGCGACGGGAGGGAGTATGCCGTCTCCCTGCCGGATTCCGCTTACATAATGGGCGAGGGGGGCCGTCCCGCCGATTCCGTGGACATCTCCATGTTCGTCCGCGAGACTCCCGAGTTCGAGGACACGTCCAGGGCTCTGAGCCCCGTGATATCGTCGCCGATGTCCGAGCTCGTGGCGATATCGGAAGCTGTGGAGATGGGGAGCAGGCTCCTGCTCATCGACGAGGAGTACTCCAACCCCTGCATCATCAGGCGCGGGTTCCTCGCTGTGGACGATATGATAACATCAGTCTCCGAGATGGGCCGTTCCATGGCCGCATCGGGGGTTTCCGTCCTGATGGTCTCCGGAGACGCCTCCGCCGCTTCGCTGGCGGACAGGGTCATCCTGTTCAGCGGATACCGCGCGGAGCTCGCCGACGTGCCGAAGTCATCTTCCGACGCGGCATACAGGATGCCCGTCTCCAGGTGCCCCGTGTCCAAGAACATGGCGTTCGGGAAGGGCCGCAAGGAGGTCAGCGCCTCCGCGCAGGGCATAAGGACGGTGGAGATCGGGGAGTACAAGGTCAATGTGCCCGTGGCCGCTTTCTTCGACATGGCGCAGACGCGCGCCGTGGCGGACGCCGTGGTCGCCGCCAAGGACCTGATGGACGGATCGAGGCCCATGAAGCAGGTCTGCGAAGAGGCGATCGAAGCTGTGATGGGATACGATCCCGGGAACGGCGGGTCCATGCACAGGGCGCGGCCCAGGCCGATCGACCTGGCCGCTGTCCTGAACAGGCACCCTCAGATGCTCTGCATCCAGAAAAGGCGAGGGCTCATCTGCGGTTGTTGCCGTAGCAGTCCTGCCACTTGTTGAACACCTTGTCCGCGTAGGCGGACATGTGGACCTGGTCCTCTTTGCTGTCGGGCACGATGAACCCTTTCAGGGGGTACTCTGAGTCGCAGTAGGGGCACCTGACGTAAGGGCAGTTCTGGTTGGCCTGGGGGCACGCCTTGCAGGCCACGGCCCTGGACTGGAAGAGGCTGAACTCCCTGCCGCAGTTGGGGCAGAGGAACCTCCTCGCGGCGATCTTCAGGTCCTTGTGTATGCCTGCGGCCTTCTCCTCGGGCGTGAGCCACATCGGGGCCCTGGGGGAGATAGGCGTGTTGTACGAGGGCCTGTCCCCGTCGTATGACATCTCAGATCCCCTTCGAAGCCTTGACGACGGCCCTGAGCTTGCTGTCGTCCTTGCACTGCTCGATGAGGGTCCCGGTGACGATGATGTCGGCGCCTGCTTTCCTGGCAGCTTCGGCCGCCTCGGGGGTCCTGATGCCGCCGCCGACGATGAGGGGGATGCTGATGGACTTCTTCACGGCGGAGATCATCTCGGGGGGCACGGGCCTGTCGGCTCCGGAGCCCGCTTCCAGGTAGACCAGGGGCATTCCGAAGAGCTCGCAGGCGATGGCGTAGGACACCGCTCTCTCCACCTCTCCGTGCTTGATGGTGTCGGCCTTGCTGACCTCTCCGACCTTCATCCCGGGCTCGACGACGATGTATCCCATGGGGATGGTCTCGATGCCCAGCATCTTCACGTAGGGCGCGGCCTTGACCTGGGCGCGGTTGACCCATGTGAGGTCGGTGCTGTTCATGACGCTCATGAAGAGGAGCGCGTCGACGTCCTTGGAGATGGCGCTGCCGCTCCCGGGGAAGTGGATGACCGGGAGGCCGGACGCGGCCTTGATGGCCTTGGAAGTCTCAGACAGGTTCTCGTTGGTCACACCCGTGGAGCCTCCGACGAAGACCGCATCGGTTCCCGCCTCCTTCATCTGCCTGGCGATCTCGCCGGCGGCTTCGGGGGACTGCTTGTCGGGATCTATGAGGGCCACATGGATGGGCCCTTCAGAGATCATGTCCAGGATGTTCTCGATTACTGTCATCGCAATCACTCAGGCCCTGCGCTGAAGGCCAGCATGGCAGGCCTGGCACAGGCATATCGGACGTGCTATGTTCGTGCGGTATAAAAATGTCGTCCATG
>CAVICI010000026.1:13424-17592 GCA_963640995.1 Dialister hominis
AAAGCGCGCAATCATGACCCGTGGACTTCTATCTGATGGCGGATTCCGACGAGGGCGTTCCGGTAGCCGATTGGTGCGATATAGGCATGGCCCTGGCGGACATCACGTTGAGGAAGAAGGAGTTCGTGGTCCTGGCCAAAGGTCCCGAAGGCAGCGAGTTCATACAGGCCGCCCTCTGGAACCCCGGGATGGTGCTCCGTCCCAGCTACATAATGGAGATAAGCACCCGCGGACGCTTCTACCGCACCAAGACCAAGGACTTCAACAACATCTATACGGCGTTCCGCGCGTACTACGACGGATGGGACCCTATCGTGAAGTCATGGGATGACGTGACGGACGAGCTCTCAGAGCGAGTTCCTGAAGATATGATAATGTCTTGAAAGAGATCCGTGGACCCTCTGCAGGTACATCGATTCCAGCGTCATGGTGTCGAACGACAGCGGATGCGGCAGCACGACTCCGGCTCTCGCGCCGGGCTTGAGGCATTGGGGTATGGATCTTCCGGCACGGGCATAGATGGCCTCTATGCTCTCCCCGCCCGTCTTCGTGGACCTTCCGTAGGGCGGGTCGGTGCAGACGGCGTCGATCTCATGGAACCTCTCTCCGATCTCCCCTATGTCGATCGTCTCGAAGTCGGCCAGCTCCAGGCCGTAGAAGTCCATGTTCTCCTGGCAGCCGATGACCATCTCCTCGTCGAAGTCGGAAGCCATCGCTTTCATCCCCATCTCCGCCGCCTCGATGGCTATCCCGCCGGTCCCGCAGAACGGGTCCAGGACGGTGGAGCCTCTCTTGGCGCCGGTCAGGTTGATCAGCGCCCTGGCGTACTTGGGGTGCAGGGATATGGGGGAGAAGAACGGCCTCTCTCCCACTTTCCTTTTCTCCAGAAGGTCGGTGTCCGTGGTCCTCTGCTCGATGTACAGGTGGATCCCGTCGCACATCTGCATCCTTATCATTATGTCGGGCTCGCGGAGGTTCACGTCGTTGTGCTTGGACAGGATCCCTCCCATCCTCCGGATGAGCGACTGGGAGTCCAGGTCCCTCATCATGCCCTCGAACCTCTTGCCCCTGATGGCGAACGTCCCCTCGGGGAGCACCACCGATTCCAATCCGGATATGTCGTCCGGGGTGTACTCCCCCAGATATCTTCCCATGCTGTGGGTCAGGGCTATCCTGTCGGCCACTGCGTCCATGAACTTCCCGTCGAAGGACGCGATCATGTAGCCGGGGCCGGTCCTGAGGACCTCGAACCCGTCGGTCTCGGCCTCGAGGCACCTCTCGGCCTCGGCCAGGGGCATGTCCTTGGACTCGCCTGAAAGCTCGAAGAAGAACGGTTGGACGGATGTTTGGGGGCTCACGCCCCCTGGAATCCATCAGTCCTTTATCCCATCTTCGGTGACCATGAAGACGGCTTCCCCCTCTGGCAGGTTGGGGGAGTCGATCAGCCTGGCGATCCTCTTGCCGGCCTTCCCCTTCCTCAGGTATATGCGGAACGTGGCCGTGTGGCCGACGATATGCCCTCCGATGGGCCTGGTGGGGTCTCCGAAGAACGCGTCCGGCTTGGCGGCGACCTGGTTGGTCACCGCGATGACCGCGTTGTTCACCGTGGCGAAGTTCAGGAGGTCGTGCATGTGGCGGTTGAGGATCTGCTGCCTCTCGGCCAGTGCTCCCCTTCCGACGTACTCGGCCCTGAAGTGGGATGTGAGGGAATCCACGATGAGGAGCCTGACCTTGTGCGACTGGGCCAGCTCCATCGCCTTGTCCACCAGGAGGACCTGGTGCTGGGAGTTGAAGGCCCTGGCGACATGGATCTTCTTGAGGACCTCGTCTGGGTCCACGCCCAGGTAGGTGGCCATCTGGATGATCCTCTCGGGCCTGAAGGTGTTCTCGGTGTCGATGATGATGACCTCGGAGTCCAGCCCGCCCCTCTCCTCGGGAAGGGTGGCGTTGACGGCCAGCTGGAAGCAGACCTGCGTCTTGCAGCTTCCGAACTCCCCGAAGAACTCCACTATGGACTGGCTCTCGAGGCCTCCCGCCAGCAGCTCGTCGAAGGCCTGGGACCCGGTGGTCAGCTTGGTGACGGCCTTCCTCCTCTCCAGGATGTCCTCTCCGGTCTCGAAGCCGCCGATGTCCGCGCAGAGCTTCGCGCCTTCGATGATGTCCATCGCCTTCTTCTCGCCGATCTCGCACGTCTCGGCAAGCTCCTTGGGCGATGCGACCGCGATCGCCATCAGCTCGTTGTATCCTGCTTCGCGGAGCTTCTCCGCGATGGCCGGGCCCACGCCCGGAATGTCTTCAAGGGTTTTCGTCACCATTTGGATTCCTCTGTTTCTCCATTCGGCAGCGGGTATATAACCGGAACCGGGGGGTGGGTGAAAACCCCCCGGCCGGCTCTCCGCCGCCTATGGTAAGGACATGGCGGAGGCAGGATATTAACCCTGCGTTGTAATGTTTGTAATGTTTGACTGGCCTGTAATGCCGGTTGCCCGGCCGGCGTGGCGCGCGCCCGATGTCAGCGCCTGGATCCGGGGCGGTACAGCATGGCGAGCAACGCCAAGAGGGCTGCTGCGCATGCGGCCGCCACGGCCACTGCGACTGCGGAGGCGCCCGACTTGCCTTCTCCGTTCCCGCCATCGGATATCCGGACAGGGGTGCAGGGCTCGTCATCGTCGTCCCACGACGCGGGGTCGGGGGACACGGATCTCCAGACCGCGCTGAACGTCACATCCTCCGAAGACACGACGTATGTCCCGTTGGCAATGGCCGAGGCTCCCAGACCGGCGCCGAGGGACGGCGCGCTGCCGGCGAGGGTAATCGCCATCCATCCTGCGAACACGTATCCGTCGCGGTGCATGTCTATCGCGGCAGGGAGCGCTATGCGCATCCCCTTCACGGCCTTCTGCTCGAAGACCTCTCCGATGCCTCCGTCGAAGTCGTAGCTGATGGTCTTCAGCTCCTCGCCGTCTCTGGCCAGGCACGGCTCCATGTACACGGTTCCGGCGGCATTGACGCGCAGCCCGGATGCATAGACAGTCTCGTCCGCGCTGTCTGCGAAGCGCCATCCCAGGAACGTGAAGCCGTCCTTCGCGACGATGGTGTCGATCTCGGCTACGCCGTCCACAGAATGCTCGAACATGCTCCCCTTCAGGGTGCCGCCGTCTGCAAGGAAGACGATGCCGTCCCCAACTTCGGCCCATACCGCTCTGAATGTGACGTCGGAGGCCAGCACGTATCCCGATCCGAGCCCGTAGTCTCCGCCGAAGCTGTCATCCGCCCTCCATCCGACGAGGACGGAGCCCGCCTTCGAGATGCTTCCGTCCCTTCCGTCGGGGAGCGTTATGGCCTCGCCGGACTTGTAGGTCTCGGATATCTCTGTCCCCTGCTCTATGACGTAGGTCACGGTGCAGACGCCTTCCCATATGGCGGCGAATCCGACATCGGCAATCACGGTGTATCCCGATCCCGGAAGGAACACGGTGCCGTCCGAGGACTTCCATCCTATGAGCCTGTGGCCGGGATTGGGGATGCCGCTCCCGTCGAGGAGCGCGATGGCCGTGCCGGAGGCATACCTGTCTACGATATCGCTGCCGGCTCCGGTCTTGTATGTCACTGCGCAGATGACGGCGTTCCACACTCCGTTGAACGTGATGTCGGAAGTGACGGTGTACTCGTCTCCCACGGCATGGATCTCCTTGTCCCCCTCTGTCTGCCATCCGGAGAAGGTCTTGCCCGCAGGGGAGACGCCCGGATCGGGGAGCGTTATGATCCCGGAATAGGCGCAGGTGTCCGTGAACACCCTCCCTTCTCCCGTGTCGAAGGTCACGGTCATGATGTTGTGCTTCCAGTACGCCGTGAGCAGGACGTTCCTTGCAGGCATCACGGCATGCTCGAAATCGAACTCGCAGCCCTTCTCGTCCATCCAGTACTGGAAGGTGTACCCTGTCATCTCGGGGTCGGCGGGCTTGGGGATGCGGTCGCCGACCTTGCATATGATGTCTGTGTACGTGACCTGGTCGTAGAAGGTGACGGTGTAATCCGACACCATGGTCATCTTCGAGATGCTCCCCTCGAAATCCCTTCCTTTCAGCTTCCCGACATCCTTCTCGACGTCGATGGGTGTCTTGCCGTCGTCCATGTAGAATCCCGTCGGCTCCATGGGGTCGCCCTC
>CAVICI010000026.1:18188-27531 GCA_963640995.1 Dialister hominis
CGTATATGACGCCGTCGTCATTGGAATCGGCGGCCGCATCGCCGTCCGGGGAGGAGGCCATGACGAGGCAGAGGGCGCAGCTGAGCATCAGCAGGGCTGCGAGCGATGCCTTCGGCAACAGGCTAGAATATCTGCAGCTCATCTCCGAACGGGGCATCGGACCAGTTCCCAACGTCGTCTCGTCATTCATGGCTTCATCACATCCAGTCGTTCTTTGGACGAAGGCTGTCCGCCGGCATCCGGTTTTAGTACGGAGCTGCCAGTACTTAATGCCGAAGGGGTTCCCTTCGCTGCTGCTGGAACCGTGCTCTGAAGGAGCAGGAGGTCTCGCCATCGGCTCCGGCAAGGGGGCGAAGGGTGGCGTTCCGCCGGGTCCGCAGCCGGATCCTGCTCTTAGACATAGACCTCCTTTAGATCCGGGGCGATGGCTTCCAGGAACATCTCGGTCGCAGAGTCCCTGAACGATATCCCGACAGGCTTCTCCAGAGCTTCTTCCAGGTCGTAGACGAAGCATCCGAGGTCCAGGAGGCCCGCTCCTTTCCTGACGGTTATCAGGAGATCGAAATCGCTGTCCTCATGGTAGTCGCCCCTCGAGCGCGAACCGAACAGGTGCACCTGCGTCACCCCGTAGCGCCGGGCTATGGGAGCCACGATGGACTTCAGGCCGTCCAGAGTCAGGCCATGGCCGATCTCATCTGTTTGTTTGGGCATGGAAAAGGATGGCGCCCCGCCGTTCCCGGCAGGGCGCCAGAGCAAAGTTTCACTGGTAGGAGCCGCGCTCCATCCTCTCGAGGGCGATCTTGATCCTCTCGACAGGCTCGGTCACGGTCATCCTGATGTATCCGTCGGCGCTCTCGCCGAAGCCTGATCCAGGGGTCACGATCACGCCGATGTCCACCATCTTCTGGGTGAACTCGGCGGAGGGCATCCCGCAGTCGAACCAGACATAGAAAGTCCCTTTGGGCATGTCGACCTTGTACCCGAGCTTCCTCAGGCCCTCCACCAGGACCTTCCTCCTCTCGGCGTAAATGGCCATGTTGCCGGAGACCTCCTTGGGCAGGCTCCCGTCGTCCCCGTAGAGCTCCAGCGCCTTTATGGCAGCCTTCTGGATGAAGATCGGCGCTCCGGAGTCGATCTGGCCCTTGCACTTCGCCAGACCGCCGACCAGGTCGGGGTGCCCCACGGCGTACCCGAGCCTGAACCCGGTCATGTTGAACGTCTTGGAGAACGAACCGAACTCGATGCAATCCGGCCCTGCCTGGAGCGCGGAGGGCGCCCTGTAGCCGTCGTAGCACATCTCGGAGTACGCGGCGTCGAAGCACAGGATGGTGCCGTTGTCCTTGCACCAGGAGTACACTTTCTTGAGATAGTCCAGGTCGCAGGTGGCCCCGGTGGGGTTGTTGGGGTAGTTCAGGTACAGCATCCTCGCGTTCTTCGGGCACTCGTCCAGGTCGAGAAGCCAGTTGTTCTCGGCCCTGAGGGGGATCTTGACGCACTTCGCCTCGTTGAACAGGGTGGCCGCTCCGGAGTACACGGGGTATCCCGGGGAAGGCGCGATTATCGTCTCCCCTTCGTTGACGAAGGCCTGGGCGATGTTGAATATGCCCTCTTTCGACCCGATGGTGATGCACACCTGGGTGTCGGGGTCGATGTCCAGGCCGTACCTTTTCTTGTACCATGCTGCGACGGCGCATCTGAGGTCCCTCTCGCCCTTGGACGAGGAGTACTTCTGGTTGCTGTTGATCCTCGCCTCCCTGCACATCTCCTCGACGATGCAGTCCGGCGTGGGGAGGTCGGGGTCTCCGATCCCGAAGTCGATCATGTCCCATCCGGCCGCCCTCTTCTCGGCGGAGAGCTTCTCCAGCCTGACGAACAGGTAAGGGGGGATCTTCTGAAGTCTTTCTGCTTGCTCGAAACTTGTCATGGTTGTCACTCCGTCTCGCCCCGGAAGACCAGCTTCGCCGGCCCCTCCATGAGCACGTATCTCAGGTCCTTGTCGACGGTGATCCTGAGCCATCCGCCGGGAAGGTGGACGTCAATGGGTTTGCCGAACGGCACCAGCCCGTTGAGGGCCGCGGCCGTCGTGGCGGCGCATGCGCCGGTGCCGCAGGCGAGGGTCCAGGCCGCTCCGCGCTCGTACACGCGGATCAGGATCCTCCCGTCCTCCACCCTGCAGAACTCCACGTTGGTCTTGCGGGGGAAGAAGGGGTGCTTCTCCAGCACCGGGCCCAGCCTGTCGATGGAGGCGTCGTCCATCTCCGTGAACGTTATGAAATGGGGGTTTCCCATTGAGACCGCGTTCGCCTTGAACTCCATGCCGTCGGCCTCGAAGGGCTGGCCGATGAACCTCCCGTCGTGGTCTATCGGGATGCTCCTGCCGTCCAGGATCGGGGCGCCCATGTTGATCGTGACCGAGAAGACCTCTCCGTCGACGACGGCGACCGTGGCTTCCAGGTCTCCAGCCAGGGTGTGGATGCTGAACTTCTCTTTGTCCACTATCCCGTGGTCGTATGCGTGTTTGGCGACGCATCTGATGCCGTTGCCGCACATCTCCGCCTCCGTGCCGTCGGCGTTGACGATCCTCATGGTGATGTCGGTGCCTTCTCCGGGGAGCACGTAGAGGACCCCGTCGGCTCCGATGCCGAAGTGGCGGTCGCATGCGCGGGCGCACCATTCCGGGTCCGGCTCCAGCGTGCCGTCCGTCCCGTCCAGGAGGATGAAGTCGTTGCCTATGCCCTGATACTTCCAGAACATCATCGCTGCAGCCTCTCCGGGACGATCTGGTGCCTCCACATCTCCTCGACGGTCTCGCGCTCCCTTATCAGGTCGGCTTTCCCGTCGTTCACCAGGACCTCTGCGCACAGGGGCCTGGAGTTGTAGTTGCTCGACATGGAGAACCCGTAGGCTCCTGCGTTGTAGACTGCCACGATATCTCCCTCCGCGGGATCCGGGAGCACCCTGTCGTGGGCCAGGTAGTCTCCCGACTCGCATATCGGCCCCACGACATCGTACTTGTCCGTGCAGGCCTTGCCGAACTTGTTGGCTATGGCCACGTAGTGGTAGGAGTCGTACATGGCGGGGCGTATGAGGGTGTTGAATCCTGCGTCGCATCCCACGTACTTCTTCGTTCCGGCATCCTTGACGTCGTTGACCTTCGTGAGGAGCACGGTGCTGTCGCAGACGATGTACCTTCCGGGCTCCAGGATGAGCGTCTGGATATCGGTCTCTTCTTGGATCATGTCGGTTAGGTTCATGGCCAGCTCGTTGACGTCCATCTCCTCTTCCTGGGGCTTGTACGGGACTCCGATGCCTCCTCCCATGTCGATGAACTCCAGATCGATCCCGATGCCCTTGATCTCGTTGACCAGCTCGATGAGGACCTCCATCATGTCCATGAAAGGCTCCACGACCTGTCCTCCGGAGCCGATGTGGGCGTGTATCCCCCTGACGTTGAACCCCAGGTCCTTCGCCCTGGCGTATGTGGTGATGACATCGTCCAGGGGGATCCCGAACTTGGCCCCTTTGGATCCCGTGATCACCTTGGCGCTGTGGCCGGAGCCCACTCCGGGGGTGATCCTGAAGGACACGTCGGTGCAGGGCGCGATCTCCGCCAGCCTCTCCATCTCGGAGATCGAATCGAGGTTGATCATCACTCCAAGGTCGGAGACTGCTTTCAGCTCCTCGTTGCTCACGTTGACCCCGGTGTACATGATCCTGTCCGGAGAGTACCCGGCCTTCAGGCAGGTCATGACCTCGCCGATGGACACGGCGTCGATCCCGGAGCCTTCCTGCTCCAATACTTTCAGTATCGCCAGGCTGGTGTTGGCCTTGCAGGCGTAGTGGATCTTCGTGTCCATGTACCTGGAGAACGCTCCGTAGATGTTCCTGTAGTTCTCCCTGAGCCTCTTCTCGTCTGTGACGTAGACGGGGGTGCCGAACTCCTCGGCGATCTCCACGGCGGACTTGCCGCCGATCATCATGACCCCGTCCTTGCCTTCGAACTCCCTCATCATTGGGCACCACCTATGTACTTGTCATGGAGGATCTTCACGACGTCTATCACCCTGCTCATGGGGACCACGAAGTTCAGGGACACGTCGGAAGCTCCCTCGGAGATCATCTCCACGTTGGCGTCCGCCTCTTTCACGGCAGAGAATATGTCGCCGGAGACCCCGCATTTGTCCAGCAGGTTGTCTCCCACGGCGCAGATGAGGGCGACGTTGTTCTTCACGTCGATCCTCTCGATGTCCCCTCCGCTGAGGCCGTTCAGCTGCTTCAGCGTGATCTTCACGTCGTTGTTGTGGACCAGGAAGGCGACGGTTGAAAGCGATGTGGATATGGAGTAGATTATCACGTTGATCTCCGCGATCTTCTCGATTATCCTGGCGACCATCGCGGGCCTGTAGGCTATCTCGGCGGAGCTGATGGTGATGATGGACAGGTCGGTCTTCGCCGCGACCGATCTGAGGAGCTCGTTCTTGGACTTCCTGAGGTGGTGTATGAGCGTCCCGGGCTCGTCCGGCTTGAAGGAGTTCTTCACCCTCAGGGGGATGTGCTTGAGCCTGACGGGCTCGATGGTCCTGGGGTGCAGGACCTTGGCTCCGAAATAAGCGAGCTCGGCAGCCTCTCCGAAGTTCATCTCGTCGATCTTCACCGCATCGGGGATGATCCTGGGGTCGGCGGACATGAACCCGTCCACGTCGGTCCAGATCTCCAGGGTGTCGGCGTCGATGGCGTTGGCCACCACCGCTGCCGAATAGTCGGAGCCTCCCCTCCCGAAGGTCAGGGGCCTGCCTTGGCCGTCGATGCCGTAGAACCCGGTGATTATGGGGATGATCCCCATGGACACGAGGGGCTTGACCTTCATGGTCATGCCGGACGCCGTCTTGAGCAGGTCGGCGGAGCCGGACATGGGCTGCCCGACCGCGACGATGCCGGCGTCCTCGGAGGTGAGGGCCACGGACTTGTGCCCCATGGACTTCAGCAGGCAGGACAGGATCAGGGAGGAGAACCTCTCTCCCTGGGACACCACCGCATCCTCGTAGAACGGGCTGTCCCTGTCCGCGCAGACGGCCTTCCTCAGGCCGTCCATCCTCTTCTCGAACTCCTCCCTGAACTCGTCCAGGGACTCCCCGGACAGCAGCTCCTCAGCTGTGGCCAGGTGCTTGCTGTAGAACTGCCCGATGGCAGCCTCCGTGTCGGCCTGGGGGTTGTCCGCCACGCTCACCAGATAGTTGGTGATCCCGGACATCGCCGACACCACCACGACCTTCTCTCCTTCTTTGTTCGCTATTATGCCGGCGACCCTCTTCAGGGCCTCGGGGGAACCGACGCTGGTCCCGCCGAACTTCATCACTGTGATCATTGTATGAGCACCTCGTTGGAACGGTTTCTGAAATGCGATCTCATTCTATCCCCAGCTCGTCGAGCACGGGATCGAGCACGGCCTTCCCCTTGTCCGACAGCGGCGTGAGCGGGAGCCTGGGGCATCCGTCGCCGTATCCCATCCTGCACATGGCGTGCTTTATCGGTATCGGGTTCGACTCGCAGAACAGCGCGCCGAACAGGGGCATGAGCTTGCCGTGGATCGCCTTGGCCACGTCATAGTTTCCGGAAAGGGCGCTGCTGACCATCTCGGACATGAGCCCGGGGCAGCAGTTGGACGCCACCGATATGACTCCGTCGGCTCCGACGGACATGAGGGCGAGGGTCATCCCGTCGTCCCCGCTCAGGACGGAGAACCCCTTGGGGCGCTTGGCCAGGATGCCCTGTATCTGGGCCATGTTGCCGCTCGCCTCCTTGATCCCGCCGATCCCGTCCAGCTCCGCCAGGCGGAGCGTGGTCTCGAGGGCGACGTTGGACCCGGTCCTTCCCGGGACGTTGTACACGATCACCGGTATGTCCACCGCTTCGGATATGGCCTTGTAATGCCGGTATATGCCCTCCTGGGTGGGCTTCACGTAATACGGGGATATGGAGAGCAGCGCATCGGCCCCAAGGTCCTGGGCGTCCTTGCTGAGCCCTATGGCCTCGGAGGTGCAGTTGCTCCCGGCTCCGGCGATGACCTTGGCCTTCTTGGCCTCGTCGATGACCACCTCTATGACCCTGAGGTGCTCCTTATGGCTCATCATGGCCGATTCCCCGGTGGACCCGCAGGGGATCAGCATGTCGACCCCGTTGTCCTCCTGGAACCTGACGAGCCTCCTGAGGGCCTCCTCGTCCACTTCCCCGTCCTTCCCGAACGGCGTGATCAGCGCCGTGCCTGTTCCTGCGAACATGTCTCATGCCTCCCCGAAGTGCTCCTTGAGTATCAGGCGGGTCCTGGTGCTGAGGATGTTGTCGTAGCGCCTGACCCTCTCGATGATGTCGTTGAGATGCTGGGACGATTCCACGTCCACGATGGCGATTATGTCCTGGTCGCCGGTGACCTCGAAGACCTCGGTCACTCCCGCGTACCCCGCCAGCTCCTTGGCGATGTCCTGCGTGTCCGTGTTCACGTCTATCCTTATCTCCACCAGGGCCTTCACGTTCCTGGAGCTGGTCTTGATGGTGAACCCGCGGATTATCCCTTCCTCGGTCATCCTGTGGACCCTGCTGCGCACCGTGCCCTCGGACACGCCCAGCTGGTTGGCGATCTCCACGAACGGGCGTCTGGAGTCCTTCTTCATTATCTCGATGATCCTCTTGTCAAGGTCGTCCATCACTCATACCTCCGGCACCTCTCGGGCTTATGTTCCCGCGCATTCTTATCTGATTATATAAACTGTGGGAATCCGCAGAAAAAGGGCGGATTCCATAGGTTTGGCGGGAAGAAGTTCGGAAAAGGTTTCGGGCTCCTGCGGAATCCGCAGGAACGCTCAGGCATTCGCGCCCTTGCCGGCCTCAGGGGGGCGCTCTCCGCCGTCGAAGACGTTGACCACTTCCACCTCGAGCCTCTCGTAGGTGGTCTCGATGCCGTTGTCGCGGAAGAGCTTGTAGATTATCTCCCTGAGCTGGCCGGCGTAGTGGCGGCTGTTGTCGTAGTCGTCCACGAAGCACGCGAGCCTGTACTCGATCCCGGAGTTGTTGAAGGCGGTGAGCCTGGTGCCGGGCTTCGCCACGCTTCCGTCCTTCACCACGTGCGGGTGCATGTTGGCCGCCTGGATGAGGAGCTCCTTGGCCTTGGTCTGGTCGGCGTCGTAGGCCACTTCCATGTAGACGAAGATCCTGGTGAGCTGGTCCTCCTTGGTGAAGTTCACCAGGGTGGCGGCGGACACCACGTTGTTGGGCATGGTGATGATCTGGTCCTTGTCCCAGTTCTCGAACTCGGTGTACATCAGGTTCACCTTGTGGACCTTGTAGGTGGTGCCGTTGATGCTGATGAAGTCGTCCTTCTTGAACGGCCTCACTGCGAGCAGGACGATGCCGCTGAAGAACTGGCTGATGAGCTGCTGGGCCCCGAAGGTGATCCCCAGCGTTATCACTCCCGCGCTGACCAGCAGGCCGGCCAGGTCCACGCCGTATGCGGCGAGGATTATAGTGGCCGCGACGACGCAGATCACGAGCTTCCCGATCATCTTGAACAGGGGGACCAGGGACGAGTCCACCCCGTCCACCTCCACGGCCTCGTCCAGGCCCCTGAGGAGGGTGCTGATGATGAACCCGTAGATCTGCCAGGCTATGAACGCGCCGATGAGCACGTACAGCGCCAGGGACAGGTTGGCCACGAAGCTCATGACCTCCGCGTTCGCCCCCATTATGTTCAGGCATTCGTTGAACGCGATGACCAGCATCAGCAGGGAGATGGTCTTGGTGAGCCGGTGGGTGATGTCCTTCCTCTCGCTCTTGCTCTTGTCGAACCTGACGAGCCTGATGACCAGCGGGATGATGACCTCGCACATCACGACGGTGGCGAGGATCCACAGGACCAGGGTGACGGCGCAGGTGACCCATACGCTGTTCAGCGGCGAGGGGAGGGTGTTGGGGATGATCCCGAAGAACTTGTTGTAGGAGTCCCCGTTGCTGTAGATCGATTCTATCGTTATGTTGTACGGCACGACGATCGAGAACGTCTCTCCGGAGCCGATGACCGTGAAGTTCAGGTTCAGGTTTCCGCTCAGGGGCTCGTTGTCCGAGAGCCTGTCGGTGTGGACGGTGACGGTGACCACGGCCACGTTCTTCCCGCCCGCGGGCTCGATCATCGATGCGAAGGAGCCTTCGACGGTGACCACGCTCGCGATGGCGGCATGGCCGGCGGACACGGAAGGCACGGTTATGTCCAGGGCGTCGGACGAGGTGTTGGTCACGTAGAGGACCGTGGTCTTTGTGGCCCCTCCGTCTATGCTCATGTCGATGGAGTCGCTCCCGCCCCTGATGGTCACGACCACTCCGTGGTCGGATATCGCGTCCCCTTCGTCCGCCAGGGACAGGGGGGCCGCCAGGATCGCGAGCATCGCGATGACCGCGAGCGCCGCGGCTTTGGTGTTCATGGATTCGGAATCGGCGGAGGATATATAAGCGGATGCGACGGGCCCGCGGAGTTCAATGGAATGTTCGCTCCATGCTTTATAAGCTCCCGGGGGAATCCGACGGGCATGGACATCTTGGACGCGATATGGGCCGCCGTGCCGATCGTCATATTGGCGGCCGCGGCCGTCTCCGACGTCCGCACCCGCGAGGCGGGGGACGGATACTGGCACGGGATCATAGCCTGGGGGCTGGCTGTTGGGACGATGGCCCGCTGGGACGGGGCCGACCATGCCGCGCTGATCGTGTCCCTCGCCGATCTGGCCCTGGTGGCCGTGTGGGTCCTGTCTCCCAGGATAACGGGGATATGGGGCCTTCCGATGGCCGTTGCGGTGCTGGCCCTGTCGGGCATCTCGATGCGCATCGACGCGGAGACCGGCCTGCCGGGGGCCATGTCCTTCGTCCTTGTGCTGCTGTTCTATGCGATGTACAGGGCCGGCCTGATCCCGGGCGGAGCGGACGCGAAGTGCCTGATGGCCCTTGCGCTGGCGTTCCCCGTCTATCCGGACGTGTTCGGCTTTTGGACCGCCGGCTTCCCCGAGTCTGTCGTCCTGAGCCCGACGTTCTCGATCCTGGCCGTCGCCTTGGTCATCACGGTTCTGGGGACCGTTCCGGTGGCGTATCGCAACATCCGCGACGGGAACGTGTCGAGGACGATGCTCACGTCGTACCGCGCCGCGATCCCGGAGGCGAGGAGTTCGTTCGTGTGGCTGCAGGAGCGGGCCGAGAACGGGGATGCGGTGAGGTGCCGCGCGCTGGCCGAAGGGAAGGAGAAGGAGCTGGACCTGCTGGAGGCATCCGGGAGGAAGGACGTCCTGGTCACGCCGATGGTCCCGTT
>CAVICI010000027.1:0-10691 GCA_963640995.1 Dialister hominis
GTCTTGTCGACGAAGGTGTATCCTTCGCTGGCGATGGTCTTGAAATCGCTCACGCACAAGGGGAAGACCGGGTCCATGCCATCCGATGGGCCTCTGCCGATATAAACCGTGTTGCAACGGAGCCCTGCAATATTGGCTTATAAGCATCCGGCGATAATCCCTGCATGACATACCTTCAGGTTGCTCTGGACCTAATGCAGCTGAACAGAGCCGTCGAGATCGCCAAAGAGGCGGTGGAAGGCGGCGCGGACTGGGTGGAGGTCGGGACCCCTCTGATCAAGAGCGAGGGCGCCGATGCCGTCAGGGCGCTGAGGCGCGTGTTCCCGGGAAAGAAGATTATCGCGGACACCAAGACCATGGACGTAGGCGGATTCGAAGTCGAGATCATGGCCAAGGCAGGCGCGGACATCGTCACCGTGCTCGGCCTGGCCGACGATGCGACCATCGAGGAGGCTGTCATGGCCGGAAGGAAGTACGGCACGGAGATCATGGTGGACATGATCAACGTCCCGGACAGGGTCGCCAGGTCCAAAGCCGTGGAGAAGCTCGGTGTCGCGTACATATGCCTGCATATGGGCATCGACACCCAGATGCGCGGAGAGGAACCGCCGATAGACGTCCTGAGGAGCATCGCGGCGGCCGTCTCGATCCCCATAGCGGTGGCAGGCGGAATCACAGCCGAGAACGCAGGGCTCTACGCCGAAGCAGGCGCCACCGACATCATCGTCGGAGGCGCGATAATCAAGACCGGGGACATCAAGAAGGCCGCAGAGGACATCAAGAGATCCATAGCCGGCGCCAAAGTGGACACCGGCCTCGCCAAGAAGTACGGGGAGGAGGACCTTTTCGAGGCATTCTCCAAAGTGTCCACGTGCAACATATCGGATGCGTTCCACAAGCAGGGGATAATGTCAGGCATCGTGCCCCAGTCCCTCGCCCATAAGCAGAAGATGGTCGGCAGGGCCCTGACGGTCCAGACCGCCAACGGCGACTGGGCGAAGCCCGTGGAGTCCATCGACCGCGCCAAGAAGGGCGATGTCATCGTCGTCGATGTCGGAGGCGCCCCCGTGGCCGTGTGGGGCGAGCTCGCGTCGCATTCCGCCGTGCAGATGGGCGTCGCAGGACTTGTCGTGGACGGAGCGGTCAGGGACATAGACGACATCCGCGAGATGGGATTCCCCGCGTTCTCCAGGACCGTGGCCCCCTGCGCCGGAGAGCCCAAAGGCTACGGAGGGATAGGGATCGAGGTCACCGTCGGCGGACAGAGGGTCCGTACCGGGGACTGGATCGTGGGCGACGAGAGCGGCGTCGTCGTGATCCCCAAGGAAATGGCAGTGGAGGTAGCCAACCGCGCCATCGATGTCCACGAGAGGGAGGACAGGACCAGAGAGGAGATCCTCAGGGGATCCACCCTGTCCAAGACCAACGAGCTCTGCAAGTGGGAGCCCGTCCATTGATGCAACGCCCGGGCCCTCGGGCCCGGACGCGCTTTTTCTTTTCAGAAGCTGTAACGGCGCTCGGAAGAGGGGCCGTTGAGCTCCTCGTCCAGCTTCTTGAGCCTCTCGATCCTGTCGGGGGTCGAGGGGTGGGTGCGGAACAGGTTGATCAGCCCGCTCGTCTTCCTGGTGCCGAACGGATTGGATATCCACATGTTGGCGGCCGAGGGGTTGTCGTACTTGTTGGTGCTGGCAGAGCATCCGCCTTCGATACGGGTCAGAGCGCTGGCCAGTGCCATGGGCTTGCCTGTGAGCCTGCCACCGGACTCGTCGGCCAGGTACTCCCTGTTCCTGGAGACTCCGAGCTGGATGAGCATGGCCGCTATGGGCAGGGTGATGTCGGCCAGGATCGCGACGGCGAAGCTGGCGCCGTTGTTCTGGTTGTTGAACAGGGATGCCCAGACCGCCATCCTGGCGACGTATGCGACCAGAGACGCCATGGTGGACGCCACGGACATCACGAGGATGTCCCTGTTCTTCACGTGAGAGAGCTCGTGGGCCATGACGCCTTCGAGCTCGTCGTCGGTCAGCAGGTTCATGAGCTGGCGGGTGGCCACGACTGCGGCGTTCTTCGGGTTGCGGCCGGTGGCGAACGCGTTGGGCATGGGAAGGTCGGACACCCCCACTTCGGGCATGGGAAGGCCCGCCTTCTCGGCGAGTCTCTCCACGATGCCGTAGAGCCTGGGCTCCTCCTCCCTGGTGACAATGCGCACCTTGTTGGCCGCAAGGGCCATCTTCTTGGAGAAGAAGTAGGAGAAGACGTTGAACAGTATCGAGACTGCCAACATCACCGTGAGGCCGAGCATCCAATTGTTGAACAATGCCCCGACCAGCATGCCTATGACGACGAGCAGCCCTGTCATGGCCACGAACATCGTTAAGGTTCTGAGACGCCAATGCATAGTAATCGTAAAGGGATTGCGAGGATTCCCTATTTAAAAGATGCCCCTGACCCTTCAGCAGGTTCACGCCTTGTAGACGGATCCGACGTAGAAATCATTGACCCCGTCGAGGCCGAGATGGGTGCGGAGGTTCAGCATCCCGTCGCGGCCGGTGGCGTGGTTGAGGTACAGCACCTTGCAGCCGCATGCATCGAACTCGTTCGCATAGGACGCTGCGACGGGCTTCTTCTTCTTTTCCAGGAGGACAGAGCCGAGATAGGCGTCGGGATACCTTCCGAACCTGTCGTGCACGGCCTTGAACGGCTCGGCGGGCCCTGCGGCTCCCCTTCCGGAGACCAGCGTCAGGCGCTTCCCCTTCACAAGGACGAACCTCTCGCCGCCGATGAACGGCGTGACGGCCACCTCGGGAGCGATTTCGATCCATCCCGCATCGGTGTCGGGCACAGCATTGGGCATGTTCTCCTCGGAGACCGTCATCTTCCTGCCTATCGGGAGCCCTTTCTTCGGAACGAACATCTGCTCCGGCCCGTAGATCTTCAGCGGAGACTCCCTGGCCTCCAGCAGGCCGTTGACCGCGGCGCAGTTGTCGGGATGGAGCTGGGTGACGATCAGCGCATCGATGGACTCGGGATCGATCTCCAGGTTCTCCAGGTTGTGCCTGAGGTACCTCCCTCTGAGGCCGGTGTCCACCAGGAACCTGGCATCCTCCGTGTCGATCAGGACCGAGAAGCCCTTGGCTCCGATGAGCGGAGCGTCCTCGATTGCGCCTTCGTCATAAACTCCCGTGATTGTGACTGCCATGCCGTCATCTCCTGTAAAGCGAATCCGGGATGTCCCCGCAGATCCTGTGGATGCTCTCCGCCGGGACCTCTCCGTTGGCCAGCCATGCGCGGACCCTCTTGGGCACCGTCGTAACGGACATTATCGCCCCTGGCTTGGCCGGATCGTCGATGTAATCGGTTTCCATCATGAAGCGGTCCGTGCCTTTGCCGTAAGCCTCCCTCATGTTGGTCTTGGACGCCGGGATCGAGGGCATGACGCCGTGGGTCTCCTCTTCCGTGACCCACGGAGGGGAGGAGTGCTTGACCACCAGCCCGCGGTCCAGGCCGGCCCTGTCCGCAAGCTCCGCCAGCGACCTGTCGGTATCTGTTTCAGATTCGCAATGGATGATGACAGGGCAATCGTTCTCCTTCGCCAGCTGCATTCCGGCCAGCAGCACCCTGTCCGAGGCCTCGCGGACCTCTTCGGGAACAGGGAAGTGGGGGCGCCCGATCTCCCCGATCGCAACGGCGCGCCCTTCGGCCACCGCCTTGCCCGCATCCTCCATCCCCCGAACCATCATCTCCTCGGCCTTCTCCAGCCCGAACGCCTCCGCCAAGCGGAGGATCAGCACAGGGTACGGGCCGACGGCGATGTTGATCTCCAGAGAAGTGGCCTCGCGGGCCTTGGCCGCCAGACCGTACGTTATCTCGTAGGACCTGGCGAAATCGGCCCCGCATGCTATGGGGACCTCGGGATAAGGGAGCGTGACCAGGGTCAGCCCTGTCCCGCCCGCGGCCTCGAACTCCCTCAGGGCATCGATGTTGCGCCCGGATGGGCTCATGTGGATGTGGTTGTCGTAGACCGGGACCTGCTCCGCCATGCACGTTTTAGCATCTACTAGTATATGAGAGGTCAGATTGGCGCCCCCGGAGAGTCTCGGCATCCATTTTATACAACGCCCGTTCATGACAGTCCGATGGATTCGAACGCCCGCTTCCTGCTGAAGTGTTTCAGGAAATACTACAGGGTGAACACGCCCATACTTCCGGACAGGTTCACCCGGAGGGAGTTCGGCTTCATGTTCTTCGACAAGAGCTTCGTCCAGAGGCACATGTCGTTCCCGAACCCGAACGAGCTGCACAGGTTCATGCTCGGGCAGGTCCCGTCCCACAGCTACTACTCCACATCCTACTACAGGAAGCCCGACGCGCCCACCATGGACGAGAAGGACTGGCTGGGGGCGGAGCTGATCTTCGACCTGGACGCCGACCACCTGGACGGCGCCAAGGAGATGACCTACGCCGAGATGCTCCTGCAGATCAGGAAGGAGATGATCAACCTGGTCGATTCGTTCCTGCTGGGAGACCTGGGGTTCTCCGAGGACCAGGTGCACATCACGTTCTCCGGAGGCAGGGGATACCACGCGCATGTCAGGACGCCGGACGTCATGGGGCTCGGCACGCACGAGAGAAGGGAGCTGGTGGACTACATCACCGGGACCGGCCTGAACATAGACTGGGTCTTCCCCTACAACAGGGTCCCCACATCCCAGGTCGTCACAGGGTCCGGGGTGAGGACGAACGTGGCCAAGGACCGCCTGATACCCCCGGCGGACTCCGGCGGATGGAAGCTCAGGATGAGGAACGGACTCATGGACGTCGTCAACGACTTCTGCGATGCCGATGCCAAAGCTGTGAAGAAGGAGTACCCCTCGATCAAGGGCAGCGACATCAAGACCGTCATGAAGGCCCAGGAAGAGCTCAAGAAGGCGAGGACGGTCATATTCGTGAAGAACAACATGGCTGTCCTGTCTCAGCCCACGCAGAACATGCTGGTGAAGATCATGAAGGAGGACATGGCGTACCGCCTGTCCGGAGAAGTGGATGAGCCAGTCACTGCGGACATCAAGAGGCTCATCCGCCTTCCGGGGTCCGTCCACGGCAAGAGCGGGCTGAGGGTCACCCCCATCACCAGGCAGCAGCTGACTGATTTCGACCCCCTGCAGATGGCAGTCCCCGCAGAGTACACCGACGAGCCCACGAAGATCACCATGAGGAAGCCCGCGAAGCTGGACATGAAGGGGGAGCATTTCACCCTCGAGGGCGAGACCGAGGTGCCGGAGTTCGCAGCCGTGTTCCTGATCGGAAGGAAGATGGCCGACATCGGATACGCTTCCGAGACCGACCTCCAGAAGAAGCTGTTCTGACATGTCTGGCACATACGGTTCCGAGTGCCGTTCCGATTGCCCTGCGGCGGAACGGTGAGATCTCGCATGCGTCCCTCTTAGACGCGCGTACAATTCTATCCGACGCTAATTATATAAATAGGGTCAGAATCCAGCCTTCTAGGTAATCACTATGAAAGCATTCCGTGTCACAGGAACCTATGCAGACCCCAGGAAAACCCAGCCCTTCTCCGTCGAGATGGCTGCCGAGGATGAGGCCGCAGTGAAAGAGAAGGCGCTCTCCACCATCGGAAGCAAGCACAAGCTCAAGAGATGGCAGATCGACATCGCCAAGGTCGAGGAGATCCCCGCAGACCAGGTCGAGAGCCACCTCGTGAAATACCAGATCGGTGAGTGAACGTGGAAGACAACGAGCTCCGTCAGGCCATCGCCGTGATGGAATCATACAAGGAGAGGGTCGAGGCCCTCAACCGTCAGGTCCAGGTCCTCCGTGTCTCGCTGGACGAGGTCACCATGGCCTCCCAGGCGATCAAAGCGTTCAGAGACGCCAAGGACGGGGACGAGATCCTTGTCCCCGTCGGAGCGATGTCGTTCATCCCCGTCAAGGTGACCGGCAACAGGAACGTCGTTGTCGGCGTCGGATCCAACGTCTCCGTCGAGAAAGATGTCGACGGCTCGATCGAGTACATGGACGCCAACGGCGCCGAGATCAGCGAAGCCCTGAAGAAGACCGTTGAAGCCCTCAATGAGGCACAGAACGCTCTGTCCGAGCTCAGCTCTGCCATTCAGCACGAATATTCCAACAGGCAGGCCGCGATGGACGCCCAGCAATGAGGCCGTGAACATGTTCGATTCCCTGAAGTCCAAGATGAAGAACCTCTTCTCGAAGGCCAACAAAGGCCTCGACGAGGAGAAGATCTACAAGCCCGAGGAACCCGAGCATGTTCCCGAGCCCGTTGCGGAGAAGACCGAGCCCCAGCCGGCTGCCGGACCGGCGCCTCAGCCCGTCGAAGAGAAGGCCGCAGTCCCCGAGCCGGAGCCCGTTGCGGTCCCAGAGCCCGAACCGGCTCCCAGGCTCTCCAGGAAAGAGCTCCTCAAGCTCAAGAAGCAGGAGAAGAAGGAGGCCAGGAAGGAAAGCGCCTCGGCTGCTGACAGCCCTGTGTCCGACTCCGGGAAGAAGATCAAGGAGGACCCCCTCGATGAGATCCTCGACGAGCTGGAGCTGATCCTGCTGGAGGCCGACGTGGCCTACCCTGTCGTCGAGGAGATAAAGAAGGGAGTCCGCGAGAATCTCCTCGGGAAGAAGTACGACCGCTCGTACACTCTGGAAGAAGTCGTCGAGCTGGCCGTGAAGGATGCCGTCAGAGACGTCCTGAAGATAAACGAATTCGATTTCGACCAATGGCTCTCCGAGCAGAAGAGGCCCACCGTCATAATGTTCGTGGGCATCAACGGAACGGGGAAGACCACGGCGATCGCCAAGGTCGCCAACCGCATCCAGAAGAACGGCCAGACGGTCGTCCTGGCAGCCTGCGACACTTTCAGGGCAGGCGCCATAGAGCAGCTCACCATCCACTCGGAGAAGCTCGGATGCAAGATCGTCAAGCAGGCCCACGATGCCGACCCCTCGGCAGTAGCGTACGATGCGATAGAGCATGCGAAATCCAAGCGCAAAGACGTGGTCCTCATCGACACCGCCGGAAGGATGCAGACGAACAACAACCTCATCGAGGAGATGAAGAAGATCGTCAGGATCGCCAAGCCCGACCTGAAGGTGTTCGTCGGAGACTCCCTCGCAGGGAACGATGCCATCGAGCAGGCGAAGGTCTTCGATGCCGCTGTCGGGATAGATGCGGTCATCCTCACCAAGATCGACACCGATGCCAAAGGCGGTGCGGCGCTGTCAATCGCGCACACCATCGGGAAGCCGATAGCATTCGTCTGCAACGGTCAGGAATACGAGGACATCATCGTCTTCAACACAGAGTGGATGATCGACCGCATGTTCAACGACGAGTGAACTCAGCCTTTCACGCACAGGTTGTAGTAGAGCGTCGCGAACACCTTCGCATCGATTGCAAGGTTGGACATCACCGCATGCTCGTTGGGAGCATGAAGTGTCCCTCCTCCGCACTGCCACACGTAGGCATCCATGCCTCTGGCCCTGAAGAAGTTGGCGCATGTGCCTCCGCCCACTCCGACCGCCGCAGGCCTCCTGCCGGTGACGGACTCGACCGCGGCGCTCAGGGCGACGAACCCCTTGCTGCCGGTGGAGGCCGGTTTCCCGGACACATGCCTCTGTATCTCGAACACCGTTATCTTCGCGCCCGTGCGCTCCTCGTGCTCGGCTGCCAGCTCCTTTGCGGCCGATATCACATCGTCTATCTCGTAAGCCGGGAGCAGCCTGATGTCCATGGAGAACTCGTCGTGGCCGGGGATCGTGTTCACATTCTCCACCGTCGCCGGCCTCTTGGTGGGCTCGAAGGTGGACATAGGGGGAATGTACAGGCCGTCGGTCCTGCCGAACCTCTCCTCCAGGACGTCCATCAGCTCGGAAAGGTACCGGGTGGAGACCCTGTAGGCGTTTATCCCCAGGTTCGGCGTCGATCCGTGAGCGGTCTTGCCCTCGATCGAGAATCTGAGCCATACCAGATGCTTTTCCGAGATCTCGATCTGCGATCCTCCCGGCGAGCCCCAGTCAGGGACGATTATCACATCCTCCTCTTTGAAAAAGCCATGGTCCAGAAGGTATCCGACGCCCATCTTGCTTGTGGTCTCCTCGTCTGCGACATAGGCGATGCCCATGGACATGCCCTTCAGCTCCTCTCCGAGCCAGGACCTGGAGGCGTACATCGATGATATTATGGACTGACCGTTGTCCTCCGTCCCCCTTCCGTAGACCTTCCCATCGCGATAGACGGGATCGAAGGGCGGAGTGTCCCAAAGATCCGGATCGCCGGCGGGGACAACATCCATGTGAGCGATTATCCACACTGTCCCGGGCTTCTGCCCTTTCCTGACCGCGAGTATGTTGGGCCTCATGACAGACGGATCCGTCTCATCCTGGACATCGACCCTCTGCACGGAATCGAATCCCTTCAGGCAGGACATCAGATAATCGGCCTTCCTGCCTTCTCCGTCTCCGCCGTTGACCGGCGCCAGAGCAGGGAAGCGTATCATCTCGACCATGGTTTCCGCCATCTCATCGACAGAATCGTCAATCAAAGCCAGAGCCTGCTCCAGAGACCTCATGGCTTGCGAATTTTCCATGTGGTTGATAAAGATGAAGACGGCCCTTTCGGGCCGGTTGAAGTTTATGCCGGCATCACTCGCTGCGGAGGATCATCGTGGCGGCGTTCCCTCCGCCGATGCAGAAGGTGGCCAGTCCGGTCTCCTTCTTCCTGTCCTTCAGAGCGTACAGGAGGGTGGTGAGGACACGGGCTCCGGAGCATCCGAGGGGATGTCCGATGGCCAGAGCGCCTCCGTTGACATTGAAGATGTCATCGGGGACGTTCAGGGCCTTCTTGACTGCGCAGGACGCGGTGGCGAACGCCTCGTTGTGCTCGAACAGGTCGATGTCGTCGATGGTCATGCCGGCCTTCCTCAGGACATGCTGGGTCGCAGGTATGGGAGCCTCCATGATGTACTGGGGCTCGACTCCCCTCTCGCCGTAGGCGACGATGGATGCCAGAGGCTTGAGGCCGTGCTCCTCGGCCCATTTCCTGGAAGTCACCATGAGGGACGCGGCTCCGTCGCTGAGCTGGGAAGAGTTCCCTGCGGTGACGATCCCGTCCTTCTTGAACACGGGCTTCAGCTTCGCAAGGGTCTCGACTGTGGAATCGGCCCTGACGCCCTCATCCGTATCGACGATGATGTCTCCCTTCTTCGAGGGGATCGTGACCGGCAGGATCTCGTCCTTGAACTTGCCGGCGCTGATGGCCGCGGCAGCTTTCTGATGGGACTGGGCGGAGATGAGGTCTGCATCTTCCCTGGTGACGTCGAACCTCTGAGCGACTGTCTCGGCGGTGAGCCCCATGTGCTCGTTGTTGTAGATGTCCCACAGGCCGTCATGGACCATGGAGTCCACTGCGACCTGGTTGTTCATCTTGTATCCCCACCTGGCTCCAGACAGAAGATAGGGGGCGTTGGACATACTCTCCATTCCTCCGGCGACGATGGCGCTGTACTCCCCGGCCTTGATGGCATCGGCGGCCAGCATGACGGATTTCATTCCGGATCCGCATACGAAGTTGACTGTGAACGCTCCGATCTCGACAGGGAGGCCCGCGCCTACGGCGGACTGCCTGGCCGGGTTCTGGCCGAGGCCTGCGCTCAGGACGTTTCCCATGATGCACTCCTCGACATCGGCAGGCTGGATGCCGGCCCTGCGGACAGACTCTTTGACGACCATCGCTCCGAGGTCGGTCGCTTTGACGTTGAGGAAGGCCTTTCCGTACTTCCCTACGGGGGTTCTCACTGCACTGACGATGACTACCTCATCCATGTGTATCCCTGCGGAGTCAATCCGAGGTTTATATAAAACAATGTCGATTATAGTGTACGACCATTGACGAACTCGACAGGCTGGACCAATCCCATCCTCTTCAGCGGCTTCGACAGATGGCGGCGCGCAGCCGTCGGAGGCTCGTACCATCCGGGGACGATCTGCCTGGACACTTCCCTGGTCACAGCCTCCGAAGACCTCGTTCCGCACTTCTTGCACTTGAACCTCTGCCCCTTCCCTGTAGATTTCATGGTGCGCGAGCATATAGGGCATATGGGATTGGAGATCTTGACGAACTCCCTCACTGTGGCGATGACATGGATCTTCTCTATGTTCAGGGTCCTCGGCTCGTCCCTCAGCTCCCCCAGCATCTCCACCTCGTCTCCGGGATGCAGCCAGTCCAATGTGTGCCGGAACTCCTTCGAAGGCTCGTAAGCGCCGCAGGCCAGCTTGCCGAATCCCGTCTGGATGTCTATGAAGACATGGCCGCCGGCTATATGCCTGGAATAGGACGATACCGTTCCCTTGATGCAATACGATTGGTTGGGGACGAGCGCCTTCGGATCGCGTATGATATGGTCGTCCGTGCCCTGGTTGGTCAGGAACACCATCCATCTGTCGATGGGCTCCGTGGAGATCTTCGACGACGCCTCTATCAGGTCCGATTCCGAATCGCCTCTGAGCCCGTACATGACAGGGCACGGAGTCGCAGGGACCATGGCGACCTTCTGCATCCTGTCCTCCCAGCTGTTGAACGTGGTAGGATATCCATGCTCCACGTCCCTTATGGTCAGAGGATCGAATATGCGCTGAGTGCCCCATCTGGATTCCGGCCTGTACGA
>CAVICI010000027.1:11061-27347 GCA_963640995.1 Dialister hominis
GCGCCGTTTCCGCGGGTCTTCCAGGGCGTCGCAGGATTCAGCCTCACGAGCCTGGGATTGCCTATCAGATCCAGATCCTGGAACTCTCTGATTATCTCCGTCGCGAGGAACGTCGTGCAGTTGCCCTTCATGGAATCGGTGTCGTCCACAGCTACGTACATGTTCTGTCCGCACATGAGTAACCATCATGAATAACATTGTGGAGCGTCAGGCATCCAGACAATGCATGGATGATATGAAGAACATGGATCCGTCTTCAGAGAACGACCCGCGGATGCCGTAATATCCGATCTCTGTAGGCTCATTGTACGAAAAGCATCTGAAGCTCTCGCCGGAGCCTGTCTGTATGAAGAACCTGAAACCGGAAGCTGTGCTGCTCACATCATAGACTATGCCCGTGTAATCATACGATTCCTCGTCGTCTTCGGAGAAGGTGACGAACAGGCTCAGTATCACCACTACGCTGACTCCCAACAAGATATAGCTGCGCGAATTTCTCATCGAGAAGACGTTTCAATTGCATATTATATAAAGGAGAGGAGCGGAGTTCAATGAAATAGACCCCCACCCCCCCATTTCCACTGCGAATGGAAAAAAGAGAACGAACTTCTCCGGATCAGTGTCCGAGGACCCAAAGAACGCCGATGAATGCGACGATTCCGAGAATACAAGCTCCGATGACAAGCCAACCTTTCATTTCCTTTCACGCTCCTGTGAAACTGAGTGTGTATCACCTTGTCGTATAAAAGCGATGAGAACCCAGACGAGAGCTTGGAATCTTGGCAGCCGATATGGAGAAGGTTTATTACCGAGAGGATGTTACAGTGGAAATGAGGGGTGGAAAAAAAATTTCCACTGGAAGGAAGGATCGAAACATGGAAGAGACCAACATATTCACGCAATATGCTCAGAAAAGGAATGTCATTGTGAAGAACAAGAAGATCCTCCAGTCCACCTACATCCCCGAATACCTTCCGCACAGGACCGACAAAATCGAAGAGATCGTCGAGATCATAGCTCCTGCTCTGAACAAAGACAAGCCGTCGAACATCCTGATATTCGGAAAGACAGGAACCGGAAAGACAGCTGTGATGAACTTCGTCGGAAGAGAATTGAAGAAAGCCGATGAGAACACCCACAATTGCGATTTTATCTATGTGAACTGCGAAGTCGTCGATACGACCTATGGGATGATCTACAACATCGCCAATCAGATAATAATCGACCCTGCGAAAAGGATCCCTTTTACTGGATGGGGCTTGGACAAGATCCTCGCAGAGCTGACAGCTTATATCGAAAGGGAAGACAAGATCTACATCGTCGTCCTCGATGAGATCGACCGTGCATTCTCTAAGAACGGTGACGACATCTTCTATTATCTGACCACGATAAACGAGGTCCTTCAGAATTCGAAAGTCACGATCATAGGGATCACGAACAATGCGACATTTACAGACCTTCTTGGACAGAGGGTCAAAAGCAGGCTCGGAGAGGAGAAGATCGTGTTCCCTCCATATACCGTGGAGCAACTGCAGGACATCCTCTATGCAAGGGCAAAAGATGCTTTCGATGCAGGGACTATCGATGACGATGTCATTCCGTATTGCGCCGCATTGTCCGCACAAGAGATGGGAGATGCAAGAAGGGCATTGGATCTCCTCAGGCTTGCAGCCGATTTCGCTGAAAGGAACGGAGACAAGCGCATAACCGGCGCTCATGTCCGTTATGCAAAGAACAAGGTCGAATTGGATGCAGTGACCGAAGTCGTCAAGACATTGACGATTCAGTCGAAATTAGTCCTTATGAGCATCATACGCAACACAGAGATGAACATGGCCACGATGACGACCGGCGAGGTCTATTCGACTTACAAGTTCATCTGCGAGATCATAGGCCAATCTATTCTGACCCAAAGGAGGATCGCCGGATTGATATCTGAATTGGATATGCTCGGGATCATCCATGCAAGAGTGAAATCTTTCGGAAGTTCGGGACGCACTAAGGAGATCGAGCTGAGCGTTCCAAAGGAGATCATCGAGATGATCAAAGAAGATGAGCTCTTCGCTAATGAGAAGATTAATAGGATCAACAGGCAGACGACTCTCATCTGAGATCTTCTTGTTCTGAGATGATGATGAAAAGGCAGCTGCTGGCTATGTTTTCTGAATGATAAGAATACGTCTTCTCATCATGCAATCGGTCTTGGTTGAAAAACCATCTCGTTGCCGATTCGGGAAATCGTTTGCTTCCCTTTTCATGTTCGCAGTGGAAATGGGGGGGTGGGGGTGTCACCTGCTGCATTCTTCGAATCTGTCCAGCCTGTCGATCAGCTTCTTCTGATTCCTGTATATCGCATAGGCATCGATTATCAGAAGGAGCATGACCAGCGAGATGAATGTCATGACCAGCGAAGGGATGCTGTTTTCCACATATTCCAGGTTGGTGCTTCCTTTTATCGCGAGCTTTATGCAACCGACCCATGGGATCTCGAAAATGGCAACAGACCTTATGCTGTCCGTTCCGATCAGATGGTCCACGATGCTCGTGCTCTGATCGAGATAATTGTTGGACGCGTTGTCTCCCATTGTGAGGTATCCGCTCTTCCCCGGAAGGTTCTCGAGGTTTATCGACACGTTCTTTCCTGACACGGTGATGTTCCTGAACTCCAGCATCCCTTTCAGGTTCTTCCAGTCTGTGCCGTTCTCGGATTTCCATTCGCCCTTGTAGTTCTCCAGCTGCGGAGCGCTCCATGTGCCTGTGGACGAATCGTAGTCTATCCAAAGGATGGCGCGGTGGATGACCGGGTTCTGGTTGCCTCCGCGCTCGTAGATTATGACAGAGCCGAAGTCTCCGAACGAAGAATATCCGTCTATCGTGCCCTCCACATAGCTATGGACGGTGGCTTTGGAAGCATCGCGGATGATGACCATGTCGCCGGTGTCGATGATTCCGAGCTCGGAATGGGTCTGATCATGCTGCATGCTTTGGGAAGTCACGACGCTGAACGGAGTCCCGAACCCTGTGTAAGCGACGAGTCCGGCATATGCTCCTGCGATGATGATTCCTATCGCAATTATGCTCAGGTAGAACCCACGTTCGGATTTGCTCACGTTTCAAGGTAAACTCTATCGTTTATATTATGCTTTCAAAGGTCAGGATCAAGGCTTTCGCATATCAGAACTCAGGATAGCGTTTCCATAGCCAACTCTTATATGTCTGAAAACAACGTGATGGCATGCCCCATTCAGACAGGAAGAACGTCAGTTGTCTGACCGATCCGGACATCTCGATAGATACGGTCGGCGGGAAGGCCATCAATCTCGCACAGATGACCAGAGACGGGTTCAGAGTGCCTCCTGCATTCGCCATAACCGTCTACGCTTACGATTCGTTCATCACAGGCACCGGCCTCAGGGAGAGAATCGGAGCCGTCCTGTCCGAGATTGATTTCGACGATGAGAGATCTCTCGCCAAGGGCACGGAGGACATTCGTTCGATGATAGCATCCGAGGACATGCCTCAATCTTTGGCGGACGAGATCGGCGGCTTCCTGGCACAATACGGAGATTCCTATTATGCGGTCCGTTCTTCCGCCGTCGCAGAGGACCTTCCCGAGGCCAGCTTTGCGGGGCAGCAGGACACCTTCCTGTTCATAAGGCCTTGCGACGTCCCTAAGATGGCCATAATGTGCTGGGCATCGTATTGGAACGAGCGCGCCGTCAAGTACAGGCACGATGCGGGGATAGACCATCTGTCCACAGGGATGGCTGTTGTCGTCCAGAGGATGGTGTCGTCCGACACCAGCGGGGTCATGTTCACGATGAACCCTGTCGACGGGAGCGACGATGTGGTCATAGAATCGTCATGGGGATTGGGGGAGTCGATCGCATCTGGCACTATAACCCCTGACAGGTTCGTCATGGGACGCGACGGAACGGTCAAGGACAGAAGCATCAGGCACAAGGACAAGGGGTATTTCCTGGTGGACGGCTCCAATCAGCTCGCAGACATCGATCCTTCCAGAACAGACATCCCGTCTTCCGACGGCAAGGTCTTGAAAGACGTCCTGGGCCTCGGGCTCAGGCTCGAAGAGCATTTCAAAGCTCCCCAGGACGTGGAATGGGCTGTGGAGAAAGGAGTCCTTTATGTCCTCCAGTCGAGGAATATCACCACCCTCAAGAACGATGAAGAGCGCGACGGCATCCTCTGGACAAGGGGATACGGCGACGAGTACTGGGCCGATGCGACCACCCCGATGTTCTTCCAGGTCATGGGGAAGATGCTCACGGAGTATGTCAACCACGAGGGCGCCAAGATGATGGGGTACAAGGACCTCACCTCCGGCGAGCTCATCAAGCTGCACAAGTCCAGGGCGTACTTCAACGCTCACACGTTGGAGCGTGTCTTCTCTTATTATCCGAAGTTCGTCCGCTCCAAGGAGCTCCTGAACTACTTCCCGCTGAAGGACCAGGAGCGCATCTCCCAATATCCGGCCCATATGGGGAAAGCCGTGTGGTCCCAGGTCAGGGTCATGTTCCTGGACCATGACGGGACGATATTCCGGACCGACCGCGCCTACAAGAAGTGGGCAGAATCGTTCATGGAGGTCTGCAGGGAGTTCGACTCCACCGACCTGGCCGAGCTGACCGACCGGGAGCTGTTCGACCTTTACAAGAAAGTGGAGAAGGCATCGGTCAAGCACTATCAGCTCATCCGTTACGGGATGGTGTCTCATTCGATCGCCACCAACCTGATGGTCAAGAACTGGCTGATCAAGTGGATCGATGACGCCGACGGCGCGTGCTATGCGGGATTGATCTCCGGGCTGGAGGACAACAAGACCGTCGAGACCAACATCGGGTTCTCCGAGATGGCCAAGGCCGTCAGGGCCGATCCCGAGCTGAAAGAGAAGATAGATTCCATGTCCTCCGAGGAGTTCGCCGGCTGGCTGGAGCAGCAGGACATCCCTCTCAGGAAGCAGTTCGACGGTTTCATCGACACCTACGGGCACCGCTCCAACACGAGGGAGATGTACTATCCGAGATGGCGCGAGAACAAGCCGTACATCATCGATGTGGTGCGCATGCTCTCCCAGTCCGAATCAGACCTGAAAGCGTTGGAGCTGAAGAGGCGCGAGGAGCGCCTGGCGCTCGAGAAGGAGGTCAGGAAGAAGATCAGGAGGAGCGGCGTCACAGGCGTGTTCAGATGCGCCCTGTACGGCAGGGTGCTCAAGCTCGCTCAGAAGTACCTCACGTTCAGGGAGAACCAGAGGTTCTACCTGGACCATATCCTGTTCAGGGAGCGCCTGGCCATCCTGGAGATGGGAAGGCGCCTGGCCGAGCGCGGCGTCATATCGGAGAAGGAGGACGTGTTCTTCCTCTTTGAGGACGAGGCCCTGGAGGTCTTCCTGTCCGGCTCGACCGAGCATTTCAAAGAGGCGGAGGCCCGGAAGGCGGAGTTCTTCAAGTACACCCACGTCCTGCCGCCGAAGTTCGTCAGGAACGGGGTGGACTTCGACGACACCATAGCGATAGAGTCCTCCAATTCCGTGTACGGGACGGCTTCCAGCCCCGGAGTGGCCACCGGGAGGATACGGGTGGTCGAGAGCATCGAAGGGCTCTCGGAGATCGAGGACGGGGACATACTGGTCACAAGCAACACCGATCCCGGATGGACCGCCGCCTTCTCCAGGCTGGGCGGGCTGATAACCGAGACCGGAGGGATTCTGTCCCACGGAGCGGTCATATCGAGGGAGTACAGGATCCCGGCGGTGACCGCTGTCATGGGAGCGACAAAACTGTTCAAGACCGGTCAGACCGTCACGCTGGACGGCAACGACGGGATAATCTACCTGGAGGATGAGGAATGAGCGCGAAAGACCACATGGAATACAACGAGAGCCTTTACTTCAACTGGCACGACGAGGGCAACGGCCTGACGGCGTTCATGAGGATCGGCAACAAGCCGAACAAGGACGAGAAGAGCCTGTTCTTCGTGATAATGACGCCCGAGAAGAACTACGCCTTCAGGCATTCGGCTCCCTGCGGAGGCGATCCGAGCTCCATCGGCGGGCTGACGTTCTCCAAGCTCCCTTCCGGAGCATGGTCCCTGAAGTACCAGGGGATAGTCGTCGACATGAAAGCTTCCGAGCCTGTTCCCGTCCCGGCGATGATGGACATCGAATGGAAGCCTCAGAACACCGAGATGGACTACAAGAGGTGCGTCAACGAGGCCCAGGCCGCCATGTCCGCAAAGGTCGCATCGGAGCATCTGGAGCAGTTCGGGATCGCCGACGGGGCCCTGACGGTGGACGGCAAGAGCTATTCTGTCCACGGCACAGGCGAGAGGGACTTCAGCGCAGGCGTGAGGGACTGGGGGTCCCCCAAGATGTGGGCGTGGATCAACTCCGTGTTCATGGAGAAGGAGGCCTTCAACATCACCAAGCTCTCCACCGAAGCAGGAGATGTGGATGCCGGATATTTCTTCACAGACGGAGACAACAGGCCTCTGAACCGGGTGTCGATCGATCTCCGCAGCGAGAACGGGGTTCCTTTGTCCTTTACCATGAAGATGAATGACGTTTCCGGAGATTCTTATGAAGTAGAAGGGAAGGTCATGAGGTTCGCCGCCCTCCCCATGGGAGACCGGAACGAGATGCTGCTGATCGAGACCATTTCGCAGTACAAATGGAACGGCAAGAAGGGATTCGGCATAGCGGAGTTCCTTGTCCGCAGATGAACGGTAATGTCCGCCATCCGCATGATGTTTGATATAGTGATACCATGGTACCAGAGCACATGGACAGGCCCAGTTCCGACGAATATTTCATGGACATGGCGAGGCTCGTCTCCACCAGGTCCACATGCATGAGGAGGAAGGTCGGGGCCGTCATCGTCAAGGACAAGAGGGTCCTCTCCACAGGATACAACGGCTCTCCCAGGGGCACGCGCCACTGCGAGGAGCTGGGATGCATACGTGTCCAGATGAACGTCCCCTCGGGGACGAGGCACGAGCTCTGCAGGGGCGTCCACGCGGAGCAGAACGCCGTGACCCAGGCGGCTTATTTCGGTGTCAGCGTGAACGGGGCGACGATATACACTACCACGTTCCCATGTTCGATGTGCGCCAAGATCCTCATAAACGCCGGGATAAAGGAGATAGTTTACGACGAAGGATACGTCGACGATCTGTCCAAGGACCTGTTGGATGAGACGGACATAAAAGTACGTGAGTTCCACCCCGAAGGAAAACTCTGATTTTCGGAGCCAGCACATCTTATATTGTTAATCTTCCCAATTTTTGTCGGGGATTATTTTAAGTATACCTCCCAGGATACGTTAGCAGGGTCGGGGAGTGTTAAATTTGAGCCGAACTGACATACTTTCGGAAATAAAGACAGCGGAGGCGGATGCCGACGCCAAGGTCCAGCGGGCCGAGGCCGACAAGAAGTCCGCAATCGCTGATGCTCGCAGAGATTCTGTGAAGAAGATTCAGGACGCTGAGGCTCAGATGCGCAGCTCTTACGAATCCGCCATTGCAAAGGAGATGGAGGCCCTCGCGGCCAAACGCAGCGAGATGCTTGCCGAAGGCAAGTCCGCAGCGGACGGCATCGAGTCCAAATCCGGAGCAAGAATGCAGGAAGTTAGAGACTATCTCAACAAAGAAATCGAGAGGACCCTAAATGTCACTTCCTGAGTCGATGAGTAGGATTGTGATCGTGGGTACGAAGACCCATCTCGACGAGGCAATCGATGCCCTGTACGAGGTCGGGAGTATCCACCTGATCGATCAGACCGTCGACGCGGATGAAGGTTTCACCCTGGGAACGCCCCGTCCATACTCGCCCAAAGCATCCGAGAGGCTGCTGAAGGTCCGTGCTATGGAGAAGGAGCTCGGTATCACCAAGAAGATGAAGACCGATGCCGTTCCCGAGGCAGAAATCAAGAGCCAGATATCATCTGACAGCGTCGAGCTTGTCGAGAAGGAGGTCACCGCCGCCGTCGACAAGAGGAATGATCTCAATCAGAGAATCACCGAGCTAAACGCTACGAAGAAGAATCTCGAGCTCCTTTCCGTCCTGCCCGTGGACCTTGATTTGTACTCCGGTTACAGGAGCATCTATTCCACGGTCGGAACAATCGTCGAGGACCCCACAGCGGCCCTTTCGGGCATCGACTGCGAGGTCATCGCTTCCTTCGACAAGAAGGAAGGCAACGTCGTCGCCGTGTTCGCCAGGATCCAGGACCGCGAGAAGGTCCAGGCCGTCCTGTCCGACAACGGCTTCTCCGAGATCGCCGTGCCTGCCGGCACGGGCTCTGTGGCTGCGGCCCTCGAGGCCAACGCCCGCGAGATCCAGGAGAGCGAGGCGGCGCTCGGCAAAGCGGAAAAAGAGATCGAGAGCCTTCTTGAGAAACACAAGAACTTCCTCAGCGCATCCGAGGAGGAGCTCGCGATACAGGTCCAGAAGGGAGAGATCCCTGTGAGGATCGCCAACAGCGAGTATTCTTTCGTCGTCGATGCATGGGTGCCCACGGCCAAGGTCGATTCTGTGAAGCAGAAGATCGAGACCATGGTCGAAGGCGTCTACGTGGAGCTTCAGGAGACCCGTGGCAGGTCCATGGAAGAGTCCGAAGCCGCCGGAGAGAGGTTCGAGAAGCCTCCGACGAAGTTCAACAACGGAAAGATCGTGAAGGAGTTCGAGTACCCGACGAAGCTCGTGTCGGTGCCGAAGTATCAGGAGATTGACCCTTCAATCCTGATAGCAATCTTCCTTCCGATGTTCTTCGGACTCATGGTCGGAGATGTGGGATATGCAATCCCGTTCATAATCCTGGGCGCGTACGGACTCAAAGTCACGCACCACAAGGATTGGCGCGCCATCGCCACCGTCCTGTTCTTCGGCGGAATCTGGGCATTCATATTCGGGTTCTTCTTCTTCGGAGAATGCCTGGGAATGCACTTCGTCGGAATAACCGATGACGGAATCACATTTACATGGCAGATGCTCCTTGGATTGGACCACCTGCCCGAAGTCTTTGAAAACATCCTGCCCGGCGGCCACGGTGTGAGCAAGATCGGGGAGGAGTGGATCGGCTTCCTGCTGAGGCTGTCCGTGTACATCGGTATCGTCCATCTGATGATCGGATACCTGTGCGCGCTCTACAACAAGACGATTCAGCACGGATTCGGATACGCTTTCAAGGAGAAGGGCGGATGGATCTTCGGATTCCTCGGTATCGTCCTCGTCTGTTACGCTCTCGCTACGTACCTTATCTACAGCGTGGAGATGAGCGACGTCACGATCCCCCTGGTCCTCGGCGTCGTGTTCATAGTCATCGAAGTGGCCATGAACTTCAAGCACGAGGGGATCCAGTCTATCCTGGAGCTTCCCGGAATAGTAGGAAACGTCCTCTCCTACACTCGTCTCGCGGCTATCGGGATGTCCAAGGCCGGAATGGCCCTGGCTTTCAACTACATAGCCCTGGGGATGATTGCGGGAGTGACTTACACAGATGCCGGCATCGAGTGTTCCGGCATCGTGATGGTGGTCATCGCCATCCTGATCATGGCTTTCATGCACCTGATGATCTGGACCCTGGCAATCCTGTCGGCGGGTCTGCACGGCCTCAGGCTGCAGTTCGTGGAGCTCATGCAGAAATTCTATGAGGGAGGAGGAATCGAGTACAACCCCCTCAAGATCAAACGCGAGAAAACCGTTTCAAGCAAGAAAACAACCACAGAGGTGTAAGTAAAATGGCAGTAGAAATTGGATCTGGACTCATCGCAATCGGAGCAGGACTCGCAGTCGGGCTCACCGGTCTCGGAGCCGGTATGGCCGAGAAAGACGTCGGAGCAGCCGCCGTCGGAGCCATCACCGAGGATCAGTCTCTCTTCGGAAAGGCAATGATCTTCATGGTTCTCCCTGAGACCATCGTCATCTTCGGACTGGTCGTCGCTATCCTCGGTATCTTCGTCATGAACAACGCATGAGCTCGCCAAGAGGTAATCTCATGGCACTAGCTAATGTGACTCAGGAGATCTCCAAGGCCGCGGACGAGAAGGTCGCCGCCATCAGGGCGGAGGCCGATGCCGAGATCGCCAAGATCAAGGCTGATGCGGACGCGAAGATCGCTGAGACAAAAGACAAAGAGGACAAGAAGCTCAAAGAAGCCGTTGAGCGTCTCGACCGTCAGGAGCTGTCCAGCGCAGAGCTGGAGAGCAAGAAGATCGTCCTGGCGAAGAAGAAGGAGCTCCTCACCGAGGCCTTTGACAGCACCCTTTCCGGCCTTGAGAATGCGCCCAGCGACGTGAAGCTGGCGCAGTACAAGGCCATGGTCAAGGCTGCCAAGAAGATCATCGACAAGCCCAAGGCCGTCATGTCGGAGAACGACTCGTTCTCCGCCAAAGAGCTGGGAGTCGCCTCGGTCGAGAAGGACAGCAGGATCAAGGCAGGCCTCATCCTCCAGAGCGAGGACGGGTCCGTCGAGGTCGACCTGCAGTACTCCACTCTGCTTCAGGCGATCTGGGACCGCGAGATGAAGTCTGTATCAGACATTCTCTTCGGGTGAAGCGTATGTTCATGTCCAGCGGAAGAAAAGGCAACTACGCGTACACCGTTGCCAGGGTGAAAGCGAAGAAATCGCTTCTCCTCGGCGAAGAGGACTACAACAAGATGCTGCAGATGAGCGTTCCCGAGATCTCGCGCTATATCAGCGAGTCCGGGTACTCGAAGGAGATGGCCGATCTCGCCGGCAGGCTCGACGGCATAGACCTCCTCGAATACGCCACCTACGCCAACATGGCGAAGGTGTTCAGCAGCATCCTTGCGGCCTCTCAGGGCGAGCTGCACACGATGGTTGCGGCATATCTCGAGAAGTGGGATATCTGGAACCTCAAGGTCATCCTCCGCGGTAAGTCATACGGTCTGGACGGCGACAAGATCAAAGAGGACCTTGTCCCCGCCGGCAGCCTCGGCGACGAGGAGCTGGACAAGCTCCTGTCCCTCGACGGCGACGAGGATATCCTCGCCGCGTACTGCAAGATGGAGAAGGTCTCGATCCCCCAGGACGTCATGTCGTCCTACAAGGAGTCGGGGAACCTGGGAGTCATCGAGGACCACCTCGACAAGCTCCACTACACCAGGCTCCTGGCCAGCATCAGGCCCGATTCGAGGCCCACGCAGCTGTTCGAGACCTACGTGAGGAGCGAGATCGACATCAGGAACGTCTCGACGATCCTCAAGCTGAAGGTCGAAGGCATCTACGGGGAGGAAGTGATGAAGTACATCATCCCCGGAGGGAAGCACGTCGACAAGAGGATGCTCACGCAGCTCGCCAACGCAGAGACCGTCCAGGCCGCGGCATCGGACCTCCAGCAGCTCGAGTTCTACGAGACCATCAGAGGGCTCGTGGAGTCGGAAGACGTCTGCATGAACGAGGTCGTCGCCGGCATGTGGAGATACGACATCGCCCAGGCGAAGAGGTTCTCCCACCTGTACCCCCTGTCCGTCATCCCCGTTCTCGACTTCATGATTCACAAGGAGATCGAGGTCAGGAACATCAGGACCATAGCCAGAGGGGTCGAGAGCGGCCTTGACAAGGAAATCATCAAAGGACTGCTGGTGATCTGATGGAAATCGCAGTAATCGGCAATGACGAGTTCGTGCTCGGGTTCCGCCTCGCCGGAGTCAGGCGCGTCTTCGTCGCAAATCCCGACAACTACCAGGAAAAGATGCTGGAGGCAATGTCCCAGCAATCAATAGGAATCCTCGCAGTGGATGCGAAGGATCTCGACAACCTCTCTCCCGCCGTGAGGCACAAGGTCATGGATTCGATCCAGCCCGTCGTCGTGCCCGTAGGAGGCGACCAGAGCGACCTCCGCGAGAAGGTGAAGAGAGCGATTGGCGTTGACTTATACAAAACAGAGGATGAATAAGAATGAGCACTGAAGGTGTAATTTACAGGGTCGCCGGACCTGTGGTCACTGCCACCGGTATCTCCCCCAAGATGTACGATGTCGTGCACGTCGGGAAGGAGCAGCTGATGGGAGAGGTCATCAAGATCGTCGGCGACTATTCCATCATCCAGGTTTATGAGGATACCTCCGGCATAAAGCCCGGAGAGCCGGTCACCAACACCGGCAGGCCTCTCTCCGTTGAGCTCGGCCCCGGCCTCCTTACCTCCGTCTACGACGGGATCCAGAGGCCCCTGCCCGTCCTCAGGGAGAAGATGGGAGACTTCATCTACCGCGGAGTCTCCGCACCTGGATTGGACCACGAGAAGAAATGGGACTTCGTCCCCGCAGTATCCGAGGGAGCCACCGTCTCCGCTGGAGAGGTCCTCGGAACCGTCCAGGAGGGCCCCATGGTCCACAAGATCATGGTCCCCATCGAGATCGGGAAGGGAAAGGTCGAGTCCATCAAGTCCGGATCCTTCACCATCGACGAGACCATCGTCGTCATCGACGGCAAAGAGGTCTCCATGGTGCAGTACTGGCCGGTCCGTGTGCCCAGGCCCGTCGCCGAGAAGTACCAGCCCGACGTCCCTCTCGTGACCGGGCTCAGGGTCCTCGACACCATGTTCCCCCTCGCCAAGGGAGGAGCGGCGGCCATCCCCGGCGCGTTCGGTACCGGGAAGACCGTCACCCAGCAGTCCCTGGCGAAATACTCCGATGCGGAGATCGTCGTCTACATCGGATGCGGAGAGCGCGGAAACGAGATGACCGAGGTCCTGACCGAGTTCCCCGAGCTGGAGGACCCCAGGACCGGAGAGTCCCTGATGAAGAGGACCGTCCTGATCGCCAACACATCCAACATGCCTGTCGCCGCAAGGGAGGCTTCCGTCTACACCGGGATGACCATCGCCGAGTACTTCAGGGACATGGGATACAACGTCTCCCTCATGGCGGACTCCACCTCCAGGTGGGCCGAGGCCATGCGTGAGATCTCCTCCAGGCTCGAAGAGATGCCCGGAGAAGAGGGATACCCCGCTTACCTGGCCGGACGCCTGTCCGAGTTCTACGAGCGCGCATGCCGTGCGAAGACCCTCTGCGGAGAGGACGGATCCATCTCCGTCATCGGTGCGGTCTCTCCTCCCGGAGGAGACCTGTCCGAGCCTGTCACGCAGAACACCCTCCGCATCGTCCGTGTCTTCTGGGCGCTGGACACCAAGCTGAGGGAGAGGAGGCATTTCCCCACCATCAACTGGCTGACCTCGTACACCATGTACGACAAGCAGCTGGTCCAGTGGTACAAGGACAACGTCGCCGAGGACTTCCCCGCGCTCAGGGCGTGGGCCATGCAGGTCCTCCAGAAAGAGTCCGAGCTGCAGGAGGTCGTGCAGATGGTCGGTTCCGACTCGCTGCCCGACGAGCAGAAGGTCACCCTCGAGGTCGCCAAGATGATCCGCGAGATCTTCCTCCAGCAGAACGCGTACCACCCCGTGGACTGCTACTGCCCCATCCAGAGGCAGCACTTCATGATGACCCTCATCAAGAAGTACGCCGACCTCGCCGACAAGGCCCTTGCCGCCGGAGTTCCCGTCGACAAGATCGTCTACCTGCCCGTCAGGACCAGGTTCAACCAGGCCAAGTACGAGGAGACCATCGACCAGGAGCTGCAGGCCGTGTCCGAGGACATGGAGAAGCAGTTCGCAGAGCTGGGAGTGTGATTTGAATGGCAGACATATCGAAAGAGTACAAGACCATCTCTCAGATCGCCGGGCCTCTGGTGTACGTCAAGAACACCGAGCCTGTCGGATACTACGAGATGGTCAACATCAGGATGTCCGACGGGACGATGAGGAGGGGGCAGGTCCTCGACTCATCGAACGACATCGTCGTCGTCCAGGTCTTCGAGGGAACCTCCGGTATCGACAGGGACGCATCCGTGCGCTTCCTCGGCGAGACCATGAAGATGCCCGTCTCCAAGGACATGCTCGGCAGGGTCCTCTCCGGAGCCGGAGAGCCCCTGGACGGCGGTTCCAGGATCGTGCCCGAGAAAGAGCTCGACATCATCGGAGCGGCCATCAACCCCTGGGCAAGGGACAGCCCGTCGGATTTCATCCAGACCGGCATCTCCACCATCGACGGAATGAACACCCTGGTCAGGGGACAGAAGCTGCCTATCTTCTCCCAGTCCGGTCTCCCCCACAACGAGATCGCCCTGCAGATCGCCAGGCAGGCCAAGGTCCGCGGCGAGAACGAGGAGTTCGCTGTGGTGTTCATCGCCATGGGAATCACCAACGAAGAGAAGCAGATGTTCATGAAGGAGTTCGAGAGGACCGGCGCTCTGAAGAACGCAGTGGTCTTCCTGAACCTCGCCGACGACCCCGCTGTCGAGAGGACCCTGACTCCCCGTCTCGGCCTGACCACAGCGGAGTACATGGCCTTCGACCTGGGCATGCAGGTGCTGGTCATCATGACCGATGTCACCAACTACTGCGAGGCCCTCCGTCAGATCGGAGCGGCCCGTGAGGAAGTGCCCGGAAGGCGCGGCTACCCCGGATACATGTACACCGACCTGGCCCAGCTCTACGAGCGCGCCGGGAGGATCAAAGGGAAGAAGGGATCCATCACTCAGATCCCCATCCTGTCCATGCCCGGAGGAGACATCACCCACCCGATCCCCGACCTGTCCGGATACATCACCGAGGGGCAGATCGTCCTGTCCATGGAGCTCCACAGGAACGGAATCTACCCGCCGGTCAACGTCTCGTCATCCCTGTCCAGGCTGATGGGAGGCGGAACCGGAAAGGGCAAGACCCGCGAGGACCACAAGGGAGTGTCCGACCAGCTGTACGCTTCGTACGCCGAGGGTAAGGACCTGCGCGGTCTCGTGGCCATCGTCGGAAAGGACTCTCTGTCCGCCAAGGACAGGAAGCTCCTGGACTTCGCCGACATCTTCGAGGACCGCATCGTCCGCCAGGGGATCGACGAGGACCGTTCCATCGAGCAGACCCTCGACATCGCCTGGGAGATCTTCACCGAGCTCGACCTCGACCAGCTGACCAGGATCGACCGCAAGTACATCGAGAAGTACCTGCCCAAGAAGTGATCCCCATGGCAGCACACGATGTCACCCCCAACCGTTCGGTCCTTCTGGACCTGAAGAGGAGGATCAAGCTCACTCAGGGCGGATACAAGATCCTCAAGATGAAGAGGGACGGCCTCATCATCGAGTTCTTCGAGGTCCTCGAGAAGGCAAGGAAGATGCGTGAGGGAGTCTCCTCCGACTACGAGTCGGCCATGGAGAAGATCACCATCGCCCGTGCGGTAGAGGGAGAGATCGCCGTGAAGAGCGCGGCGTATGCCCTCAAGGCAGATCCGCAGGTGAAGCTCGGAAGCAAATCCATCATGGGGATGATGGTCCCGAAAGTGGAGGCAGACACGATCCACACCAAGATGACCGACAAAGGCTACGGTGTGATCTCCACCTCCGCATACATCGAGGATGCCGCGGCGGCGTTCGAGAAGCTCCTCAACACGCTCGTCCGCGCGGCCGAGATCGAGACCACCATGAAGAAGCTGCTTGATGAGATCGAGAAGACCAAGAGGCGCGTCAACGCCCTGGAGTTCAAGATCATTCCCGAGCTCAAGGAAGCGGAGAGGTTTGTCAAGTTCCGTCTCGAAGAGATGGACAGGGAGAACACCACCCGCCTCAAGCACCTGAAGAGCAAAGGGGCTGCGGAAGAGTGAAGTCTTTCGAGGAACGCATGGAAGAGGTCCGCGAGGACCCGGAGAAGCTGAAGCGTCTCTTCACCATCATCTGGGTCTCGGCCTACTCCATGCTGGTACTCGGAGGGCTGATCATCGTCTGGGTCCTGGTGCAGAAGGTCCTGCTCCAGGGATAAACATCTTAAGAAATCCATTTCAGCCGGCCCCTAGGGGCCGGCACGCCTGCTCACCAAAACCTGAGCTGCTCATCTTCTGGTTGTTCCCGCCTTTTATCCGTCCTGATGCTATATGCCATTGCGCTGAAAGGCGCAGGAAGAAGACAATGGAAGTCAAAGCATATCTCGAGATCACGATGGCCATCCCAAACGCCAACCGCCCCGCCGCGGCAAAGGTCTACAACGACTACAGGCAGCCTTTCCTCGACACCATCCCCGGAGCGCTCACAAAGAATCTCCTCATCCGCGACGAGGACGTCCAGGTCCTCCACGGGTTCGACAGCGCCGAGCATGCCAAGGCGTACCTGTCCAGCGAGATGTTCAAGAACGACGTCTTCACCGGACTGGCTCCTCTCTGGACCGCCGATCCCGATGTCAGGATCTACAGCCTCTGAGGCA
>CAVICI010000028.1:0-26985 GCA_963640995.1 Dialister hominis
CGCAATTCCGAGGCAGCTTACCATGCACTAAACGTAGCATCGAACGTCATTCTTTTCATTCTCTCAGGTGTCTTTCATGATCATCGTCTATTCTTCGAAATCCGGCTCTTCCAAGAAGTATGCCGAGATCCTCTCCGGGCGCGCATCCCTTCCAGTCTACGAGGCAGGAACGGAGCCGGAGGGCGAGCCGATGGTCTTCTTCGGATGGCTCCGCAAGGACACCGTCATGGGGCTCCGCAAGGTCGACGTATCGAAGGTCAGTGCGCTATGCGTCGTCGGATTGGACGACGAAAGCAGATTCTCAAAATCCAAGGTCGCCGAGAAGAACGGCGTCCGTGCTCCCGTGTACTATCTCAGGGGATGGATCGACAGGTCCAAGCTCAACATCATCGACAAGGCCGTCCTGGCCGTCGTTGCGGCCGTCATGAAGCTGAACGGTCTCAACCAGTTCAACCAGCCGATCTTCGACGCGATGATGGAGGGCGGCAGCTTCTTCGACGAATCTTATCTCGCTCCGATCGAGCTGTTCCTCAGCGCTTCGAAAAGTTGAATGGTAGTCCCGTCCGGGTTCGAACCGGAGTCGCCGGCTCCAAAGGCCAGCATGATTGACCACTACACCACGGGACTGCTGTCCGTCGTATCAACTTCGGATATAATTCAATTCTGGCTGTTCGCGTGGGATCCCTGGCGGACTTGCGTCACACCAGCTTGCCGAGAAGGTACGTCGGCCTGGCATCCGTGACTTCCACGTCCGCGAACGTTCCCAAGGGGATGGCTTCGCGTATGACGACGGGGCGGTAGTTGCCGGTCCGGAGTATCGTGCCTTCCTTCCCGTTCTCGGTGGCCAAGGCCTTGAAGCTGCGTCCGACCAGAGCCTTGTTCACATCGAGCTCCGTGTCGTTCTTCATCTTCGTGAGCTCGGCAGACCTCTCCGATGATATCCTGCCGTGGACCTGCTCCATCTGGGCCGCGTCCGTTCCGGGCCTGGATGAGAACCTGGTTATGTTCACCGTGTCGGCGCGGAGGTCCTTTATGAGGTCCATGCTCTTCTGATGGTCTTCGTCGGTCTCGCCGGGGAACCCGCAGATCAGGTCCGTCGCGATGCTGATGTCGGAGACGTCTGAGCGCAACCTGTCCACAAGCTCCATGAACCTCTCGACGGTGTACTTCCTGCGCATGTTCTTCAGGATATCGTCGCTCCCGCTCTGCACCGGGATGTGCACGAACCTGTAGAGCCTCTCATCATCCATGAGCGGCGTCAGCCCGTCGGCGATCCTCCACAGGCTGTCCGGGTTGCTCATCCCCAGCCTGATCCTGTAGTCGCCTTCGTGCTGCAGCATCGAGCGCACCAGGTCGTTCAGGTCCGTTCCCGTGTCCATCCCGTAGCTTCCCACGTCCTGAGCTGTCACCAGCACCTCTCTGGACCCTCCTTCGACGAACTTCCCGAACCTGGACACCAGGTCCTCCTCGGGATAGCTTTCCAGAGCCCCCCTTGCGAAGCGCGTGATGCAGTAGGAGCAGTTTCCCAGGCACCCTTGGGCGATCGGCAGGATGGAGTCCGATCCGAAATCGATTGGGATAGCGCACCCTCCGATTCCGTACCTCTCCATTATCACCGATTTGAATCCGGAGTACTCGGAGGGAGGGACTATGGGGGAGCCTGGGAGACGTATCTCTATCCTCTTGGGCTGGACTTTCGCCATGCATCCCGTGACGACGACCTCTTTCCCCATCTTCTTCAGCTCGGAGATGCGAGCGAGCATCCTCTTCTCGGTGGTCTCGACCACTGTGCATGTGTTGAGAATGATTATGTCCGCATCTTCTGCGGACGAAGCAGGTTTGTATCCCAACGATGCCATGTCTTCGGAGAGGCCCCGGCCCTCTCCGAAGTTCATCGTGCATCCGTAGGATTCGACGTAGTACCTCATCAGCGGGTGCAGGGCTCCGTCGTGGGGACGGCGAAGGCGGTCTTAGCGGAGATCTTGGAGATCTTGGCGTGCACCTTCGTGCCCTTGACGGTGCCGGGAACGACTACGAGATAATCGTAGAACTTCCCTGTCCCGTCTCCCTTCTTCCCGACGTCGGTGATCTGCAGCTCGATGATGTCGCCCTCGCGGAGGGTGTTGGCCGTGTCGGCCCTGACCGATTTCCTGACGGTGATCGGCCTGCGAGCTCCGCAGGCTTCGCATTCCAGCATGAGGGTCCTTCCGTCCTTGATCATCTTGGTGTCGGGGAGCCCGCACTCGGAGCAGATGACATAGGTCTCAGTGTAGATCTGGATCTTGTCGTTGATCACGGTCGGATTGATCTTGGCCTTGAACACAGCTCTGCGCCCTTCGACGTTCCCGGGGGCGCCCAGCTCCTTGAGGAGGAACTGGAGCACGTGCTGGGGGTCGCGCCTGAGCTTGTCGGTCACATCGATGAAGTTCCTGAAGACTGTGATCTTCCCCTCCTGGAGTATATCAAGCTCGGGGATCTCGAACCTCTCGTGGTTCTCGATGGTCTCGGGGCATGCAATCTTGGCCCTGTTGAGCAATGCCATGTAATCGTCTTCGCTGGACATTTCAATCGCCTATGTCGGCTATGGGGGGACCTATTATAAAGGCTCGCCTGAGCATGCCCGCTGCCCCTCGAGCGCGAACGGTCTCAGGGAGAACTCCCCGGCCTCTTCCGCGCTCCTCATCGCTTCGTAGAACGTCGCGTAGAAGATCCCTTTCGCGGTCAGCTTCCAGAAGTTCGCTTTGTGCTCCGAGTCTTCGCATGTCCGGTAGTCGCGGACAGCCAGTCCGGTGGTCTCCATATATCTCAGCCTGTCCGCGAGCACGTGGTTGCTGTTCGTATACACATAGTGGAGGTCTTTCTGCATGGTCTCTCCGTGGTCGTACAGGTGCAGTATCAGCAATCTGAGGTATTGCACATCCATGTAGCTCACGGCGTCTTTTCCTGCCATGTCTAGGGAGTATATGCTCTAAGAATAATCATTTGCGTTCATACCAAGAACTCATTACATCCTATTCTTTGGATTTAACAGTATAACATTAAGGTCAGGGGTCTGGGCCCCTGTGATTTCAGGGTTTCATCTGCCCTTGCGGGCGATCGCAGCGCGGACAAGCCCGAGGTGCAGCGGCGATGGACGTCCCGGCTTCGACTTGAACTCCGGGTGGAACTGGGAAGCCACATAGTACGGGTGCCCTTCCAGCTCCCCGATCTCCATCCTGGTGCCGCATTCCGACCGTCCGGTGAACTTCCAGCCGGCCTCCTCTATTCTTTCGATGTACTCGGGATTGACCTCGTACCTGTGCCTGTGCCTCTCGGATATGTGCTCGGAGCCGTAGAGGTCCGCGGCCTTCGACCCTGCGGAAACGACGACGTCCTGGGCTCCCAGGCGCATGGTGGCGCCCATGTCCACGATGCCTTTCTGCTCGTTCATGATGCAGATGACCGGGTCGGGCGTGGACGGGTCGAACTCCGTGCTGGTGGCCATCCCCAGGCCGAGGACGTCCCTGCAGAACTCGATGGTGGCTATCTGGAACCCGAGGCACACGCCGAGGAACGGGACGTTGCCCTCCCTCGCGTACTTCGCGGCGGCGATCATCCCCTCGACCCCTCTGGTCCCGAATCCGCCGGGGATTATGATCCCGTCTGCGTCCCCGAGGACCTCGGGGGCCTTCCCGTTCAGGAGCTGGTCGCTGTCGACGAACTCGATCCTGACCTTGCACTCCATCTCGGCGCCCGCATGGGTGAACGATTCCAGGTGGGACAGGTACGAGTCGGCCAGGGCGGTGTACTTCCCGACAAGGGCGATAGTGATCTCCCTCTTGGGGTTGACCACCTTGCTCACGTACCTCTCCCAGGCGTCCATGTTCCTCTTGGAGGTCATGGGGCCGAGCCTCATGCGGTCTATTATGTAATCTGCGACGCCCTGCTTCTCCAGGTTGAGCGGGACCTCGTAGATGCTGCGGGCGTCCGGAGTGGAGATCACGGCCTTCTCGGGGACGTCGCAGAACATGGCGATCTTGGACACGGCGGCCGGGCTCAGGGGCTCCGAGCAGCGTCCGACGATTATGTCCGGGCGGATCCCTATGCTCATCAGCTCCTTCACGGAGTGCTGGGTGGGCTTGGTCTTCTCCTCCCCCACGGATCCCATTATCGGGATGAGGGTGGTGTGGATGAACATGACGTTCTCCTCCCTCCCGAGGTCGCGGCCGAGCTGCCTGGCTGCTTCCAGGAATGGCATGGACTCCATGTCCCCCACGGTGCCTCCGAGCTCGACGATGACGACGTCTGCCCCGGAGTCTCTGGCCACGGTGGTGATCCTGCGCTTGATCTCGTTGGTCACATGGGGGATGATCTGGACGGTCTTCCCCAGGTACTCGCCGTGCCTCTCGTTCTCGATGACGGAACGGTACACCTTCCCGGTGGTTATGTTGTGGTCCCTGGTCAGGTGGAGGTCCATGAACCTCTCGTAGTTCCCGAGGTCCAGGTCCACCTCCCCGCCGTCGTCCAGCACGTACACCTCGCCGTGCTCGTAGGGGTTCATGGTCCCCGCGTCGATGTTCAGGTACGGGTCTATCTTTATGGCCGAGACCTTGATCCCGCGGGATTCCAGCAGCCTCCCGATGGAAGATGCCGTGATCCCCTTTCCGAGACCAGATATCACGCCTCCGCTGACGAAAATCAACTTCATGTCAAATCAACGGGAATGGATGTACATCGATTATATAGATAAAAGATTCGATTCGACCGATGCAGATAGACAAATGTATCGATAAGCAGAGAAAAATAGACAATCGATATCGGAGCCGACGGCTGTCCGGGACAGCTGCCGCATGCTCGGGCGCGGGATGCCCTCCTTCGGAGCCAGGCAACTGCATCCGCTCGCGGCCATCCACCCGAATAAGGTTAACTACATCGTGGGATATGTGGGCGTCGGTGTTAGAATGGAAGGGCGCAAGGATATCTCCGATATGAGTTTCGAAGAGTTCTTCTCCAAGAAGGAGGGGGACCCACCTATGCAGAGGCCCGCGGCGAAGCCCGCGAAGGCCAAGGCCAGGGCAGAGGGGGAGGTCCAAGCAGGCTTCGGCACCACGCTTCCCAAGGTCAACTACCTGAACCGCACGTTCCAGCTGTACGTCCCCAGGTTCGGGTCCGACGAGAACGCCCGGTTCGAGGCCTCGATCGACTGCGCCTCCGGAGTCGTCCCCATGGGTCGCCTCGGATCCGTTCCGAGGGGAGCCGGCAGGCAGTCCAGGCCGGCCACGCTGGACCTCACCGGCGCGGGCATCTCGCCATTCGACCGCTTCAAGCTGATGATAGACGGCGAGACCGTCTTCGAGAACAAGCCCCGCAGCCTGCAGTTCTTCAACAATGCGGGGATGCCAGTGGGCAAGCCTGCGGGAGATGTGTACGTAGTCTTCCCGAAGGGCCGCACCATCCGCTCGGACAGGATGGAGGAGAAGGACTCCTTCGATGTCGGCGACGTCAGGGTGGTGCACGCAGAGGTGTCTCTGGCGGGAGGGGTCTGGCTGAACGAGCCCGGCAAGGGCGGAGACGATGCCGGAGCCCCCGTGGGGGATGCTCCGGCCGACGCGCCGGCCCCCGCTCCTGAGGCCGGGAAGCCCGAGCCCAAAGCGAAGAAGGCCAAGAAGAAGAAGGCGGTGGGATCCCTCAAGCTGCCCGCAGGGGCGGCGTTCGCGGACGCGGTCTGCAACGGCGAGGTCATCCCGATCTATGCGAAGCCGCCCGTGTTCCAGGCCGCCGTCGAGAACTGCGAGCCGGAGAAGTGCTCCGTGTCTGTGGAGCGCCCGGACGGCACATCCGTGGCCGAAGGGAGCGCCGTGGCGAAGGGCCCCATGTTCTTCGAGCTGTCCGAGGGCGGCGTGATGGACCTGGTGCTGAGGTGCGAGGGTGCGGAGCTGGCCCGTGCCAGGTTCGCGCTGGTCCCCGACCTGGCCTGCGAGAGGCCCGGCAACGGCGATGTCACCGACGACACAGTCTACACGCTCACCGCGTTCGGCAGCACTGTCTCGCACGATTCGGCGGACGGCCCGGTGCCGTTCGACAACGGAGGCACGGCGTTCGCCGTCCAGTGCTACCTGCCCTGCATCGAGTGGGATGCAGGATCGGGCTTCAGGAGGTATTCCGGAGACGCCCGCGGCATCGAGGATGTCGACGTGGACGCTCTGGGCGACAGGCTCAGGATCAAGGCGAACGGCGCAAGGAGGTTCTCCCTGTTCATCGGGCCGGAGAAGGGCAAGAAGGCCGAGATCCCGATGGAGAAGGCAGGCGACCTGTGGGTCGCACGCCTGGAGGGGATCAAGAACGAGATCTTCGCGTCGAACCAGGACAGGTACGTCGTCTTCATCACGGTGAACTCCTTCCCGATGAGGAAGTTCATCTCCATCACCAACCCCGAGAGGGTCAAGGCCGGCTACGCCGACGGAGCGGTGTCCGTCCACGTGCTCAGGCCGGGCGAGTTCCGGTGCAGGTTCTACATGAAGGACAAGTCGGTGCAGTCCATCGCATTGGAGGAGGGGGATGCCAGCATCCCCGTGCCCGAAGACGCCGTGGAGGCGGAGGTGGCAGAGGTCGCGGAAGGGAGCGACCGCGCCGTCATCCCCGTGAAGATCAGGCCCCTGCCGTTCCTCGACAGGGACGAGACCGGGGAGATCTGGATGTACGTCAGCCGGAGCAAGAGGATCCCCCTGCCCGGCAGCCTGTCGGCATCCAAGCCGGATCCGGCGGCCATCAAGCAGTGGCATGACCAGATCGTCCGCATGAACCCCGAGCTCAAGGGGGTCTCGGCGCAGATGATGCAGTCGGCGTTCGACGCGATGCAGTGGTGAGCCCGGGCTTCCCGCTTTACGGGGCTCTCATCACGAGCCCCGCAGAGGCCGCCGCCGGGCCGGGGCGGCCTCTCCTCCGCCGACCGCGAGGCGCCGGCATGCGCTGCCGGATTCATGTGGCAGAGCGTCCAGAGGACCGCCGCTTTCCAGCAGGGGCGGGGGCGTGCCACATATGGAACCGCCTCGTTTTCTCCGACCCAATTAAGATTAAATACCATGTGGGGCTAGCCACCTTAGCATTAGCGGCCCGACCTAGGTCGGGCTATCGACGTTCCATCGAAAATAATGAGAAATTCGAGGTGAAAAAGTGGGAAACGGTCTGTACACCGCAAGGAAAATGAAGACTGACCGCCAGAAATTCCGCTGGCTGGACAGGGGTTACAAGAAGAGAGTCCTCAAGCTGAGGGAGAAGTCCGATCCTCTCGAGGGATCCGCGCAGGCCCGCGGCATCGTCCTGGAGAAAGTCGGTATCGAGGCCAAGCAGCCCAACTCCGCCATCAGGAAGTGCGTCAAGGTCCAGCTCATCAAGAACGGACGCCAGATCACCGCCTTCGCAGTCGGAGACGGGGCCATCAACTTCATCGACGAGCATGACGAGGTCATGGTCGAAGGTATCGGCGGAAGGATGGGAAGGTCTTACGGAGACATCCCTGGAGTCCGTTACAAAGTCATCAAAGTCAACAACGTCTCCCTCGACCAGATGGTCAGGGGCAGGACCGACAAGCCCGTGAGATGATTCAAATGTCAGACGAGATCGTAGCACAGAAAGCGCTCATCTTCGGAAAGTACGACACCTCCGACGTCGTCGTCAACGACGGCGGGCTGGCCAAGTACATCGACCTGACGCCTACCAACGTCCCCCACTCCGGTGGAAAGCACGCCAACAGGTGGTTCGGGAAGTCCAAGCTGAGCATCGTCGAGAGGCTCATCAACAACATCATGAGGACCGAGAAGTACACCGGAAAGAAGATGAAGGCGTACAAGACCGTGTCCCAGGCCTTCGACATCGTCGCGGCCAGGACCAAGAAGAACCCGGTCCAGGTCCTCATCGAGGGCCTCGAGAACGCAGCCCCCCGCGAGGAGGTCACCAGGCTCCAGTTCGGAGGCATCTCCGTCCCCAAGGCCGTCGACGTGTCCCCCCAGAGGAGGCTCGACATCGCCCTCAGGAACCTGAGCACCGGCGTCGTCTCCGCGTCCACCAAGAACAAGAAGCCCATCTACGAGTGCCTCGCAGAAGAGCTGATCCTCGCTTCCAAGGGCGACATCACATCCTACTCCGTCGCCAAGAAAGAGGAAGTCGAGAGGGTCGCCCAGTCTGCCAGATGATCCCAAGGTGAGTGGAAATGGGACGCAAAGAGGACAACGCGAAGAAAGCAGTCGAGCTGATGAAGGACCAGAAGCTCATCAGGAACCTCGGGACTGCCGCGCATATCGACCACGGGAAGACCACGTTCTCCGACAACCTGATCGCAGGTGCCGGGATGATGTCCGCCGAGACCGCGGGCGAGCAGCGCCTGCTCGATTACGATGAGCAGGAGGCCGCCAGGGGTATCACCATCAACGCCGCTTCCGCGGCCATGGTCGTTCCCTACAAGGAGCCCGGATCCAACAAGGTCGACCACTACCTGGTCAACCTCATCGACACTCCCGGGCACGTCGACTTCGGAGGAGACGTCACCAGGGCCATGAGGGCTCTGGACGGAGTGTACATCCTGTGCTGCGCGGTCGAGGGGATCATGCCCCAGACCGAGACTGTCATCAGGCAGGCTCTGAAAGAGAGGGTCAGGCCCATGCTGTTCATCAACAAGGTGGACAGGGCCATCGTCGAGCAGCAGCTCACCCCTCAGATGATGATCGAGAAGTTCTCGAAGATCATCACCGAGTTCAACCAGAAGATCATGGACATCCTGCCCTCGCCGCTCAACAAGCAGTGGCAGGTCAGCCTCCAGGACGGAACAGTCGCCCTGGGATCCGCCTACAACAACTGGGCGGTCTCCATCCCCTACCTCCAGAGGCCCGAGCTCAAGAAGATCGGGATGAACCTCACCAAGGTCTTCGAGTACTGCGCCAGGGAGGGCGGACAGGCGGAGCTCGCCAAGCTGATCCCCCTCGCAGACGTCGCGCTGGAGATGGCGATCAACCACGTCCCCAACCCCATCGATGCCCAGAAGGTCCGTATCCCGGTCATCTGGAAAGGAGACCTGGACTCCCAGATCGGGAAGCAGATGCTGAACTGCGACCCCAACGGAGAGGTCGCCATGATGGTCACCAAGATCATCATGGACAAGCAGGCCGGAGAGATCGCCATCGGAAGGCTGTTCTCCGGTACCGTCAGGAAAGGACAGACCCTGTACATCGCAGGGATGCCCAACGCCCAGAGGGTCCAGACCGTCGCTCTGATGGTCGGTTCCGACAGGACCCCCATCGAGGAGTGCAAGGCAGGGAACATCGTCGCTCTGACCGGTCTCAAGGATGCCATCGCGGGAAGCACCGTGTCCTCCATGAAGGACATGGAGCCCTTCGAGAAGATGGCCCACTACTCCGAGCCTGTCATCACCAAGGCCATCGAGGCCAAGAACATGGCCGACCTGCCCAAGCTGGTCGAGGTCCTGAGGATCATCGCCAAGGCCGACCCCTCGCTGAACATCGAGATCAACAACGAGACCGGCGAGCACCTGATGTCCGGTATGGGAGAGCTCCACCTGGAGATCACCGAGTACAGGATCATCAACGAGCAGGGAGTCGACATCATCTCGTCCCCTCCCATCGTGGTGTACCAGGAGTCCGTCAAAGGCAGCAACCCCTCGGAGTTCGAGGGTAAGTCGCCCAACAAGCACAACAAGTTCTACTTCATCGTCAGCCCCCTGGAGGAGTCCGTCAAAGACGCCATCAGGAGGAGCGACATCGACGTAGACGCCAAGATCAAGGACCCCAAGGCCCTGGCCAAGCAGCTGATGGACCTTGGAATGAGCGATATCGAGGCCAAAGGGGTGGTCGCATTCAAGAACAACAACGTCCTGATCGACTGCACCAAGGGTATCCAGTACCTCCATGAGACCATGGAGCTCGTGAAGCAGTCCTTCGAAGAGGCCATGATGAGGGGCCCCCTCGCCAACGAGAAGGTCGCCGGAGTCAAGGTCTGCCTCATGGACGCCAAGCTGCACGAGGATACCATCCACAGAGGTCCTGCCCAGATCATCCCTGCAGTCAGGGACGGTATCTACGGAGCCATGTGCCAGGCCGGAAGGATCCTCCTGGAGCCCATGCAGAAGCTGTTCATCAGCGTGCCCCCCGACTATATGGGAGGCGCGGTCAACCTGATCAACCAGCGCCGCGGGACCATCCTCGAGATGGGACAGGAGGGAGCAGACTCCACCGTCACCGCCGAGGTGCCCGTCGCGGACATGTTCGGATTCTCGTCCGATATCCGCGGTTCCACCCAGGGACGCGCCATCTGGTCCATTGAGAACGCAGGGTTCCACCAGGTCCCGCCCGAGCTTCAGAAGAAGATCGTCACCGAGATCAGGACCCGCAAGGGATTGAATCCCGAGCCCTATGATGCCGGCTACTACGCCGGTCTCTGAGGCTGAGAAGACAGTCAGTCACCTTTAAATACAAACATCTTATCGCACGCAATAGCGTTCCACAGAACGGAGGAATGAAAATGGCAGAGAAAGAGCACATGAATCTGGTCATCATCGGCCACGTCGACCACGGAAAGTCCACCCTCACCGGTAGGATCCTCCTGGAGACCGGCGCGATCGACCCCCACATCGTCGAGAAATACAAGAAAGAAGCCGAGGAGAAAGGAAAGGGATCCTTCTACTTCGCCTGGGTCATGGACGGACTCAAAGAGGAGAGGGAGAGAGGAGTCACCATCGATGTCGCGCACAAGAAGTTCTACACCGACAAGTACTACTTCACCGTCATCGACGCCCCCGGACACCGCGACTTCGTCAAGAACATGATCACCGGAACCTCCCAGGCCGACGCAGCCATCATCACCTGCTCTGCCATCGAGGGGCCCCAGGCTCAGACCAAGGAGCACGTCTTCCTTGCCACCACTCTCGGTGTCAAGCAGATCATCGTCGCCATCAACAAGATGGACGCTGTGAAGTACGAGGAGGCCAAGTACAACGAGGCCAAGGAAGCCATGGTCAAGCTCATGAAGATGGTCGGTGTCAAGACCGATGAAGTCCCCTTCATCCCCGTCTCCGCCTACCAGGGCGACAACATCAAGGTGCTCTCCCCCAACACCCCGTGGTACAAGGGACCCACCCTCATAGCTGCCCTCGACAACCTCAAGGTTCCCGAGAAGCACACCGAGAAGCCCCTCAGGCTGCCCGTTCAGGACGTCTACACCATCACCGGTATCGGAACCGTCCCTGTCGGACGTGTCGAGACCGGTATCCTCAAGCCCAACATGAAGGTCATGTTCGAGCCCTCCCACGTGCCCGGTGAGGTCAAGTCCATCGAGATGCACCACGAGCAGCTGCCCCAGGCCCTTCCCGGTGACAACGTCGGATTCAACGTCCGTGGAGTCGCCAAGAACGACATCAAGAGGGGAGACGTCGCCGGACCCGTCGACAACCCGCCCTCTGTCGCCAAGACCTTCACTGCTCAGATCGTCGTGCTGAACCACCCGTCCGTCATCACAGTCGGATACACCCCTGTGTTCCACTGCCACACCACCCAGACGGCATGCAGGTTCATCGAGCTCCTCAAGACCATCGACCCCAAGTCCGGTCAGGTCAAGGCAGACCACCCCGACTTCCTCAAGACCGGGGACATCGCTGTCGTCAAGCTCGAGCCCACGAAGCCCATGGTCATCGAGACCGCCAAAGAGTTCCCGCCTCTCGGAAGGTTCGCCATCCGTGACATGGGACAGACCGTCGCTGCTGGAATGTGCATCGAAGTCGAGAAGGCTTGAAGGCCTCCTCAATTTCACCTTATCTCTAAGGGATAAAAGATGTCACAGCGCGCAAGAATCTCTCTCAGCGGCACCGACCCTGCAAAGGTCGACAGTGTCTGCGCCCAGATCAAAGGGATCTCCCAGAGGACCGGCGTGGATATCCGCGGGCCTGTACCCCTTCCCACGAAGAAGCTGAAGGTACCCTGCAGGAAGAGCCCCGACGGAGAGGGAAGCGAGACCTGGGACCGCTGGGAGATGCGCATCCACAAGAGGCTCATTGATCTGGACGCCGACGAGCGTGCCCTGAGGCAGCTCATGAGGATCCAGGTCCCCGATGGCGTGAACATCGAGATCGTGCTTCGCAGCGCATAAACCAATAATGGGGGGACCCGTCCCCCCGTCACAAACCCATTACATCTTCTGTTTTTCAAGGATTGAATCGTGCTCTGACAGTCTTCACCGTCGGGGTTTTATATTTCCCGACGATTGTATTGCCAGTGATTATCGATGAGAAGCGATGCAATCAAGAAAGGGCCGGCAGCGGCTCCCCAGAGGAGCCTTCTGAGGGCCGACGGGCTCGCAGACGAAGACTTCGACAAGCCGTTCATCGGCATAGCGAACTCCTGGAACGAGATCGTCCCCGGGCACATACACCTGAACGAGATCGTCGAAGCGGTCAAGGAAGGGATCATCGAGGCCGGCGGAAGGCCGTTCACCTTCGGAGTCCCCGCCGTGTGCGACGGCATCGCGATGGGCCACAAGGGGATGAGGTACTCCCTGATCTCCAGGGAGGTCATCTCCGATTGCTGCGAGGTCATGGTCGAGGGCCATGCGATGGACGGCTGGGTCGGCGTGTCCAACTGCGACAAGGTCACTCCCGGGATGCTCATGGCCATGGGAAGGATGAACGTCCCCGGACTCATCGTCACCGGCGGCGCCATGGAGCCCGGAGCCGGGAAGAACGGCAACATGGACCTCCAGTCCGTCTTCGAGGCCGTCGGAGCATACAGCGCCGGCAAGATCGACGAGAACGAGCTTCACACAGTCGAGTGCACCGCCTGTCCCGGAAGGGGCAGCTGCTCCGGGCTGTTCACGGCCAACACCATGGCCTGCCTCACCGAGACTCTCGGCGTCAGCCTCACCGGCTGCGCCACTTCCCTCGCCGACGACAACAGGAAGCTGCAGATCGCCAGGGAGACCGGAAGGCGCATCGTCGAGCTCGTCAAGAAGGACATCAAGCCCCGCGACATCGTCACCCGCGACTCGTTCCGCAACGCCATCCGCGTGGACATGGCCATCGGAGGATCCACCAACACCGCCCTCCACCTGCCTGCGATCTCCAAGGACTTCGGTTGCCCCGTGACCCTCGATGACTTCGACGAGATCTCCAGGGACACGCCCCACATCACCAGCCTCAGGCCCGCAGGCCCCTACGCCATCAAGGACCTGGACCGTGCCGGTGGGATCCCCGCGATCCTCAAGGTGCTCAAGGGCAAGCTTGCAGACGTTCCCACGGCCAACGGCCCGTCCATCTACGAGATCGCCGATGCCGCCGAGGTCAAGGACCCCGAGATCATCAGGTCCCTCGACAACCCCTACCATGTCCAGGGAGGCATCGCTGTCCTGAAAGGGAACCTTGCTCCCGAAGGGTCTGTCATAAAGCAGGCCGCCGTCAGCCCCAAGATGATGCAGTTCTCCGGTACCGCCCGCGTCTTCGACGGGGAGGCGGATGCCGCCGAGGCCATCACATCCGGGAAGATCGTCGCAGGGGATGTAGTCGTCATCAGGTACGAGGGCCCCAAGGGCGCCCCCGGCATGCCCGAGATGCTCTCGCCCACCAGCCTCATCATCGGAAGGGGCCTGGGAGAGTCCGTTGCGCTCATCACCGACGGAAGGTTCTCCGGAGCCTCCAGAGGAGGAGCCATCGGACACGTCTCTCCCGAGGCGTATGCGGGCGGCCCCATCGCCGCCGTCAGGGACGGGGACATCATCGACATCGACATCCCCGGAAGGAAGCTCAACGTCCGCCTGACCGACGAGGAGATCGCTCAGCGCATGAGGGACTTCGAGCCCCTGAAGCGCCCGGTTGTCGGAGTCCAGAGGAAGTACAGGAAGCTGGTCTCCAGCGGCTCCGACGGAGCCTACCTCTACTGAACGGGCATCCGTTCCTTTTCCCGAGAGGGGGCCCTGCCCCTTCTCTCCAAATTGCTTATCAGCTTCATCCGATTCTCCGGGACATGGCGAGCGACAGGTTCTATCTCGGATTCGACGCCGGCACCCAGAGCGTCAAGGTATCCGTCCATTCTTCCGACGGCACATGCGTGGCCCAGGCCTCCAATCCCACGACCATCAGGCATCCTTCGCCGCGCCATGTGGAGATGGATGCCGACGAGTACCTGTCATTGACCATAGCGGGCATGGTCCAATGCTCGGAGCAGATGCGCTCCAAGGGCCTGGACCCTTCCGACATCCGTTCCATCATGGGCGACGGCATCATCTGCGGGATTACCGGAGTTGACGCAGACGGAGACTCCGTCACCCCGTACATCAACTATCTTGATTCTCGCACGCAGGACGATGCCGACGCGATCAACTCCAAGGGCCTGGACATCTGGGGCGAGCAGACCGGGAACGCCGATGCCAGCTGCATGTTCCCCGCCTTGTTCGCCAGATGGTTCCTCGCAAACGGCTGCGAGTGCGAGAAGTTCGTGCACAACGCCCCTTACATCCTGTCGCATCTCGCCGGGCTCTCCGCGGAGGACGCTTTCATCGACCAGGGAGCGATGTCCGGCTGGGGCCTCGGGTATGATGTGACGGCCAAGAGGTGGTCCGGCGAGCAGCTGGACATCCTGGGCCTCGACAGGTCCTACATGCCCTGCATCAGAAAGGCATGGGATATCGCCGGTCATCTCACCGAGGAGATGGCCGACAAGGCCGGGCTCCCTGCCGGCATACCTGTCTGCTGCGGCGCGGGGGACACTATGCAGTCCATGATCGGGTGCGGCATCCATCAGCCCGGCATGGCTGTCGATGTGGCCGGCACCTGCGCCATGTTCTGCGTCTCCACCGATGGCATCAAGCCATCCCTCAGCTCCCACGGCACCGGCCTGATATTCAACAGCGGCACCTTGGACGACTCATACTTCTACTGGGGCTTCATCCGCACAGGAGGCCTGTCCCTGAGATGGTTCAAGGACAGCGTCTGCGGAGGCTCCGCAGACTATGAGGATCTCAGCAAGGGGGCTTCCAAGGTCCCCGCGGGTTCCAACGGAGTGACCTTCCTCCCGTATCTAACGGGGGGATACGGCGACACGGCCGATGCAAGCGGAGCGTTCCTGAACCTGACGCTGGACACGGACCGTTCCGCCTTATGGAGAGCTGTGCTCGAAGCCATAGGCTACGATTACATGTCTGTGACCGACCTCTACCGCGACGCGGGCGTGGACCTGTCGAGTATAGTAATCGCCGAGGGCGGCAGCGCCGACGATGTCTGGAACCAGGTCAAGGCGGACATGATCGGCAGCAGGGCCGTCGTCATGAAGGACCGCGGAGGCGCCCTCCTGACTGATTGCGCCACAGCGGCATATTCCGTAGGGGACGTCCCGGGCATCATCGATGCGATAGGGAAGGTCGCCGAGGCCGACCGTTCCTTCGAGCCCGATCCCGATAATGTCCGGGCCTATCGCCGCCTCTATGGCGACAGGGCAGCGGTGATGGAGAAGATGAAAGATGTTTTCCCGATCCTCAAGGGGATGGACGGGGTCAGGTGAAGTACTCCCTGCCCTTGTCCATCAGGTCCTTGAACGCTTTCGGGCTGTCGGCCAGAGCGGCCTCCACGACCTCGTGGACGGCGCGGTCGAACTCGGTCAGCATCTCCTCGCGGTAGGCGTTCAGGTGCTGGATCTCGTAGTACAGGTACGGGTCCTCCAGAGCGACGGACACGTTGGTGTCCATGAGCTTGTTGTACGTGGTGGATGCCACCGTCCTCATCTCCTCGAAGCTTATCCCGCTCCTGTCCAGGACGGTGAAGAACGCTATGTTGACCGCATGGCTCAGCCCCAGGACGTAGGACATGTACATGTCGTGCTTCCTGATGGGCATGGTGGTCACGTTCGCCCCGTGGTTCCCCAGCAGGGATATGACGGAGTCGACGCCCTCCTTCGATCCGCAGTCGCAGACCAGCAGGTTCCTGTCGTACATCGATTCCGCCGAAGGCCCGAACATCGGGTGGATGGAGCAGACCTTGCGGCGCTTCCCCATCTCCTCCAGCGTGTCGGCGAAAGGCGATTTCAGAGATGCTATATCGAATATCAGGGCCTCGGGGGAGCATATCCCGTCCAGCTTCTCAAGTATGCCGCGGGTGCGGGATATCGGGACGGAGACGATCACGGTGTCGGACCACTTCGCGTCCCCGAGGGTCAGCCCGTTGCCCGACGACGGGTCGATGATGTCCACCTTGTGCCCGGATTGCCGGAGCAGGTCGGCGAACCACCTCCCCATCTTCCCGTAGCCTCCGACTATCGCCACATGGCGGGACTCGGATGAGCTCCTCGGCAGGGATGCCTGGACCTCTATGGACTCCTGCATCAGGACCTTGCATATCTGCTCCGCGTAGACCGGGTTCATGCCGTGCTCCAGCGCGAACCCCCTGTACCTGTCTATGACGTTCTTCTCCTGTGCGATGTTCCTCACAGCCGCGTTGCGGGCGACCTTGTCCTCTCCGACTTCGCGGGCCAGGCGGAGCCTCTTTTCCATCAGGCTCAGGATCTCGTAGTCGATCTCCTGTATGCCTTTCCTTGCATCTTCCAATCCCATTAGTATCCCTTCATCATCTGGTCGGCCACCGTCAGGGCGGCCATGGCCTCGACGACCGCCACAGCCCTGGGGACTATGCACGGGTCGTGCCTTCCTGTGACCTCTACCGTGTCGTCAGCTTCCGTGCGGAGGTTGACCGTCTCCTGCCTCACGCCTATGGACGGCGTGGGTTTGAACGCTACCCTGAGCACCGTGTCGGCGCCGTCGGACATGCCGCCGACTATGCCGCCGAGGTGGTTGCTCTCTGTGACTATCCTCCCGTTGCGGAAGCGGTAGGCGTCGTTGCTTTCGGACCCCTTCATACGGGCCAGGCCGAAGCCGTCGCCGAACTCCACTCCCTTGCAGGCCGGTATGCCGAACATGGCCCTGGCCAGCTCGGCATCGAGCGCCTCGAACCATATCCCGCCGAACCCTATGGGCAATCCCTCGATCATGCATTCGACGACCCCTCCGACGCTGTCGCCTTCGGAGCTCGCTTTCTCGATCTCCGAGCGCATGGCGTCGTCCAGATCCTGCGTGCAGGCCCTCGTGGCGTATGCCCTGGACCCGAAGGCCTCATCGAATGTGCGCGGAGACTTATCCTCAATGTCATGGACCGACCTTGTGAACGCGGCTATGCGGATGCCCTCTACGGCGATGTACTGCTTGGCGATCGCTCCCGCGGCCACGACGGCCGCCGTGAGCCTTCCCGAGAACTGCCCGCTGCCCCTGAGGTCATGGTCCCTGAACTTCAGCAGCGCAGGCAGGTCCGCATGCCCCGGGCGGGGGGTCTCGTAGAACTTCATGTACTTCGAGCCGTCCGTGTCGCCGTTGGCGATCTTCAGGAGGATCGGGTTCCCGTCGGTCCTGCCGCAGAGGACCCCCTGGACGATCTCGACGGCATCCTTCTCGCGCCTGGGCGTGCCGATCTTCCCGGTGGGCTTCCTCAGCTCCATCTCCCCGGCGATGGCGTCCTCGTCTATGGGGAAGCCAGCAGGGATGCCTTCCAATATGCCGCCCACGCAGGGGCCGTGGCTCCTGCCGAAGAGCGTGAACTTCACTTTAGTTCCCGTCGAGTGCATGGTATCGCTCCGACTCCAGCCCGATGGCGGACATCTTCTCCGGGAATCCCGGGAACGACACGGCGCAGCACTCCGCATCGTCCATCTCCACCCCGTCCTCGCATACCAGCGATGCCACGGCGGCGGACATCATTATCCTGTGGTCGCCTTTGTGGACGATCCTTCCGCCTTTCAGCTTGGGCTTCCCGTGAATGATGCACCCGTCGTCCGTGGCCTCCGCCGATCCTCCGATAGCATCGATCATGTCCACGACGGTCTCGATCCTGTTGCTCTCCTTGAACTTCAGCTGCGGGGCCCCGTAGAGGCGGCTGTCGCCTTCTGCCGCAGATAGCAGCACAGCCACGATCGGGAACAGGTCGGGCACGCTGCCCATGTCCACATCGCATCCTCTCAGCTTCCCTTTGGACACGGTTATCTCCGTTCCCCGCACGGAGACCTCTGCACCTGCGGCTCTGAGGATGCCCACAATGGCCTTGTCCCCCTGGGGGTCGTTCATGTCCATGCCTGTGACGGTGACGCTCCCTGCCAGCGCTCCTGCGGCCATCGGGAACGCGGCCGAGGAGAAGTCCGCCGGGACCATGTAGTCGTGGGGGCGGTATCCCGTCCCGCCATTGATGGCGTACATGTTCTCCGTCTTCGACACCGATGCTCCGAACAGGCGCATCATGTGGGCGGTCACGTCCAGATAGGGCGCGGACACGGTGTTCCCCAGCACGGTTACGGTCGAGTCGTTCTGCAGCATAGGCGACACCATCAGCAGGGATGTTATGAACTGCGAGCTGACGCCGCCGTCGATGGACACGTCCCCTCCCTTGTTGGGCCCGCAGACGGTGACCGGGGGGAGGCTGTTCTCGGACGAGCACCTGACGCCGGATTGGGACAGCGCGTCCAGGAGAGGCCCTATTGGGCGCTTCCTGAGGGATGCGTCTCCGGTTATCGTCACCGGGGAGTCGAACATCGAGGCGATGCCCGCGAATATGCGCATGGTGGTGCCAGAGTTGTCCGCATCGACCATGTCCGGCGCATGGAGCCTCCCGCCGGAGATCCTGAAGGCATCTCCGTCTTCTGCTATCTCGGCGCCCATGGCGCGGCAGGCGGCCAGGGTGGCCCTGGTGTCGGCGGACAGGAGCGCGTTGGAGATCCTGGACTCTCCCTTGGCCATCGATGCCAGGAAGAATGCTCTGTGCGTATGGCTCTTGGACGGGGGCGGGGCTATCCTGCCGGACGCCACGCCTCCCTTGAACGTGATGGATGTCATTCTCCGCACCTCGTCTCGGTGAGGATGGTCTCAGACGGCTTCAGCCCCATCCTCTCAGCGAACGCCGCCCCTTCTCCGGACGGCACGACTATCGCCACGGCAGGCCCGGAGCCGGACATGCCGGCGCCCAGCGCGCCCAAGGCCATGGCCTTCTCGGCGATGCTGTTGTCGACTTCGGAGGCCTCTGAGATGAGCCTCCCGTTGAGGGTCATGGCCTTGAACGGGTCGTCCATTGCCATGCCTATGACGGACTCCATCTCCGGCGCCATCGCGCGGAGCCTCTCCAGCGGGAGCCCTGTCTTCCTTATCTTGAACTCGGGGACATGGATCACCACGTCGTAGCTCCCGACGTCCCTCCTCTCCAGGACGGCGTCCCTGCGGTTGTCTGTGAGGACCAGCCCTCCGAGGCCGCAGCCGCAGGCATCGTCGAAGGACCCGGTCACGGTGACCTTGGCTTCTCTGGCGCATCCCACGCCGAGCCTTATCAGGTCCACCTGGTCCATCTCGAAGCCTATCTCGTCGAACACCGCGCGGATGATGGCGTTGCAGGCGCAGCTGGAGCTCTTCAGGCCCCTGGACACGGGGATCTGGGAATCGGTCTCGAGGGACCATCCCTCCGGCTCCTCCGCACCGGCGGCCTCGTAGGCCCTCCTGACGCATATGCGCGCCATCTCGGTGTTCTCGGAGGCATCGTTCATTATCCTGACTTCCCTTCCGCTGCCGGAAGCAGAGAACCTCGCGACGGTCTCCAGGGCCACGCCTATGGTGGCGCCGATGCCGCAGGGCATGGCGTTGATGACCGTGACCGATCCGTGAGACTTCCCTATGCCTGTCATGGGAGCTGCCCCCTCATGGCATCGAACGCATCGCCCCTGCCGGTCCAGAGCCTGAACGATTCGGCCCCCTGGCCGGCCAGCATGTCCGCCCCGTAGGCGACTCTGCATCCCTTGCCGGCGGCTTCCCTGACCAGGGGCGTGTCGGAGTAGACCATGTCGAAGACGGCCTGCTCTTTCGTAATAGCGGATATGTTCACGGGGTACGGCCCGTCGGAGTACATCCCCACGGGGGTGCAGTTGACGATCAGGTCGTGCATCTTCACCGATACCGAGGAAGGCGGCCTGTATGATGCGCCGAACTCCTTTGCGAGCTCCTCTCCGGTGCCCCTGTTCCTGCCGGTGACCATGATGTCCGCGCCGTGCCTGGACATGAAATGGGCGCAGGCCCTGGCGGCCCCTCCGGATCCCATGATCAGGACCCTGCGGTCCTCCGGGTCGAATCCCGCGATCTCCAGCGCCTTGCCGATGCCGGCAACGTCGGTGTTGTATCCTGTGAGGACGCCGTCGTCGTTGACGATGGTGTTCACCGCCCCGATCTCCGAAGCATCCTTGTCGACGCGGTCGAGATGGTCCATGACCGCAGTCTTGAACGGGATGGTTACGTTCATCCCGCGGATGCCGTAGATGCGCATGACCTCTTCTATCTGATCGATGCAGTCCGTCTCGAACGGGAGGTAGATCCCGTTGATGCCGGACTCCTTCAGCGCAGCGCGGTGCATGGCAGGGGACCTGCTCTTGCTCAGAGGGTTCCCGAGCACTCCGAGCACCATGCATCCGTCTCCCAGCTCCAGCATCTCGTCGACGCTCAGCTGTCCGGGGGCGGTGGGCTCTCCGACGTATCCGAACGAGAACTCGTTGCCCAGGACAGACTGCCTTATCCTCGTGACCGTCCCCAGCGGGCCCATCCCCAGGAGGACGTGCCTCCCCTTCACCGAGCCTGCGGCGTCGGCGATGCTGACAAGGTCTCTCAGGCTGTTCACCTTGAACGCGCCTTTGCGGATGTCCGCGTCCATGGACCCGAGTAGGGACGCTATCTTCCCCGCCCCGGGAGTGGATTCGTAATCGTGGTACGACCCGATCACGGTCAGGTCAGTCTCCGGGCGCTCCCGCTCGCCTATGTCTATGAAGCCGTCGAATCCCTCCGGCAGGATGCCCAGGTCCACGTCGCCGCGGTAGGTGACGATGGTCTTCTTCCCCTTGGTGTCCGGGACGGCGTCCAGCAGGTCGGTGCGTATCTCGACCATGTCCGCCCTCTCGGACAGGGGGAGGTCGGAGAGGGTGCTGAGCGAGGCGCAGACTCTCATCAGATCTCCCTTATGGTCTCGTCGATCTTCATGCCGAAGTGCCTTCCTCCGGACTCCAGCCTTCCGAGGACCTTGTCCCCCTGCTTGAGCTTGGAGACGGAGATCGCGCCGTCCTTGGTGACGAGCTTGACGGTCTCGGCGTTCTGGAGGATGGTGGAGTACTGAGACTCCCCGTCCGTTGCGGTCACGAGCACGAAGGGCCTCTGCTCGACCTTGCACCTTCCGACGGCAGAGAGGCGGGTGGAGCCGTCCCTGGAGACCAGGGTCACAGGCTCTCCGGACTTCAGCTCGCCCAGGTATCTGGTCCTCCCCTCGGGGCCGAGAATGTATGCGTGGACCGCTCCGGCGTTGACCCTGAAGGGCCTGGCGTTGACGTACCCGTTGTCCTCGCTCTCCGACTGGATCAGGAACAGGCAGGACGCCTGGGACCCGATCAGCATGCCCTCTCCGGGGACCATCATCGACACTGTGTCGACGCAGACGCGGTCGCCCATCTCGATGTTCTTTATCCCGGTGACCTCCAGCTCAGTGAGCTCCACGTCCTGGCTTCCGGATATGATCCCGGAGAACTGCCTGACGCCGTTGGGGTCCGAGACCGATATGACGATCCCGTCCACGCCCTTCTCCAGGGTCTGCATGTACAGCTTGGCCTGCTCTTTGTCGGACGCGCAGGCGAAGACCTTGGTGCCGGAGCCCCTGAACTTCGCTATCATGTTCTCCAGCGGGATGACCGTCCAGTCGGAGGCCCCGAGGATGACCCCGTTCTTCTTGCCGGACATGGCCATGGCCCTGTCCTGGTCTGCGGGGGACTTGAGCTCCACGAGCTCGAAGCCGTTGTCGAGGCGGCCGCCGTCGTTCACGACCAGCTCCACCTTCCCCAGCTCGGCGAAGTCCTCGTCGCCGGGCCTGACTATCGCGGTGCCTATCCCGCTCTCGAGAGCGGACAGGACCAGCTCTTTGCGGGCGGCCTTATCGTCGGGCACATCCGCCCTTATCCAAACTGCCTTGTCCATTCTATCAGCTCAGGTTGTCTTTCTTGGCTTCCTCGACGGTGTATCCGCGGAGGACGATGTCGCTGATGGCGCGGGTCATGCCCTCGACGTTCCTGTGCTGGAAGACGTTCCTTCCGATCGAGACGCCGTGGCCGCCGGCCTGGACGGAGTCGTGGACCATCTGGAGGATGTCGTCGTCGGAGCTCATCTTGGGGCCTCCGGCGATGACGATGGGGGCCAGTGTCCCTTTGACGACCTCCCTGAAGGAGTCGATGTCCCCTGTGTAGCTGCATTTGACGATGTCTGCTCCCAGCTCGGTCGCGACGCGCGCGGCGTGGGCGACGGCATCGGCGTCGTAGGAGTTCTTTATCTTGGGGCCGCGGGGGTAGGCCATCACCAGGAGCGGCATCCCCCATTCATTGCATTCCTTGGAGACGGCTCCGAGGTCGGAGAGCATCTGGGGCTCGGTCTCGGCTCCCACGTTGATGTGGACGGAGACGGCATCCGCGCCGATCTTCAGGGCCTCTTCGACAGTGGCCACGAGGACCTTGCTGTTGCTGGTCACCCCGATGTCGGTGGATGCTGACAGGTGCAGGATCAGCCCGATGTCATGGCCGCTGGTACGGTGGCTGTAGCGGATCAGCCCCTTGTGCATCAGGACGGCGGTGGCGCCTCCGTTGGCGACGTCATCGACGGTCTTCTTCATGTTGACCAGCCCCTCGGTGGGCCCGATCGACACGCCGTGGTCCATCGGGACGATGACGCAGTTCCCGGTGTTCCTGTCCATGATCCTCTCAAGTCTGATGCTCTTGCCGTACATCCGATTCACCTTGCTACATGCTAACACGCGACACTTATTTCAATCCGATTGATGCCGTCGCGCGAGGCCTACGGCCTTGTAGGCGCAATCCGTCTTTAATCCATCGGAATTCATGCGCAGATGTCCAGCGCGAATTCTCCAGAGCGGTCGCGGGCCAGCGTCCGGGCATGTCGTAATCTTTATATCCGAACCATGTGTACGCTGGACTGTTGGGCTGGTAGATCAGCTGGTTAGATCGCTTGCTTTGCAAGCAAGAAGTCGCGAGTTCGAATCTCGCCCAGTCCACCTTTCTGGAAACTCATCTCGATGGCCGGGAGGCTCCGTCATCGCGGCGAACTTGAAGAGACGATCGCGGAAAAGTAAGGGAGGCCCCTCCGGCGAGGGGCTGTTTAGAAAAGGATCTCAGTCGAACTTTCCGACGACGGCCTTGATCCTGCGGATGCCTGCGGCCGAGCTCTCCTCTTTCTTGATCTTGAAGCCCTGGAGCTCCGATGTGTTGGAGACGTGGGGGCCTCCGCAGATCTCGCAGGAGACATCGCCGATGGTGTAGACCTTCACCATCTCGCCGTACTTGTCTCCGAACACGCCGATGGCCCCGCGCTCGCGGGCCTTCTCGATGGGCATCTCCTCGCATACGACGGGGATGGCCGCTTTGATGGCCTCGTTGACGTAGTCCTCGACGGCTTTCAGCTCCTCGGGGGTGCATTTCCTGTCGAGGTTGAAGTCGAATCTGAGCCTCTCGGCGGTGATGTTGGACCCTTTCTGCTGGATGTCCGGGCTCACGAACTTCCTGAGCGCGGCGTTCAGCAGGTGGGTGGCCGTGTGCAGCTTGGTGGTCTCGACGGCATGGTCGGCGAGGCCTCCCTTGAACTGCTGGTCGGCTCCGAGCCTGGAGTTGTCCTGGTGGGCCTTGAACCTCTTCTGGAAGTCCTCGATGTCCACTTCCTTCCCCTGCTCGGCGGCCAGCTCCTGGGTCAGCTCCACGGGGAACCCGAAGGTGTCGTAGAGCCTGAAGACCATCTCCCCGTCCAGGACCTTGGCGTCGCCGCTCTCGGCGATCATCTCGTTGAACCTCCTGAGGCCCTTGGCCAGGGTCTTGTGGAACTTCTCCTCCTCGGCGGTTATGTTGGAGTAGATGAAGTCCTTGTTCCTTTCGAGCTCAGGGTATGCCGCGGAGTACTGGGACACGACGACCTCGCAGATCTTCTGCATGCATATCTCATCGACGCCGAGCTTGGACAGATACCTGCTTGCCCTCCTGATGAGGCGCCTGAGGATGTATCCCTGGCCGATCTTGGCGGGGACGACGCCGTCTCCAAGCATGAATGTAGCTGCCCTCAGGTGGTCGGCGACGATCCTGAACGCGCGGGTGGTCTCGGGGTCCTCTCCGTACTTCTTCCCGGAGAGCTCCTCGATCTTGGCGATGATCCCGGAGAACAGGGACGTGTCGTAGACGGTCTCCACTCCGCTCAGGATGCGGAGGATCCTCTCGAGCCCCATCCCGGTGTCCACGTTCTTCTGCTTCAGAGGGGTGAAGTTGCCCTCTGCGTCCTTGAAGTACTGCATGAACACGTTGTTCCAGATCTCGGTGTACTTCCCGCAGTGGCAGGACGGCCCGCATCCGGGGCAGCACTTGGGCCTGCCGTCGTCGTAGAAGATCTCGGTGTCTGGCCCGCAGGGCCCGGTCTGGCCGGCGGGGCCCCACCAATTGTCCTCCCTTCCGTAGAAGAAGATCTGGTCGTCCCTAATGCCGTGGCTCTTCCAGAGCTGCGCGGTCTCGTCGTCCCGGGGGATGCCGCCTTCGCCGGCGAACGCTGTGACCGCCAGATGGCCCGGGTCGATGCCGAGGACCTTTGTCAGGAGCTCGTAGCTCCAGGCGATGGACTCGGCCTTGAAGTAGTCTCCCAGGGACCAGTTGCCGAGCATCTCGAAGAAGGTCAGATGGCTGGCGTCTCCGACCTCGTCGATGTCCCCGGTCCTGACGCATTTCTGGAAATCGGTGAGCCTCTTCCCTGCAGGGTGCTTCTCGCCGAGGAGGTAGGGCACCAGAGGGTGCATCCCCGCGGTCGTGAAAAGCACGGTGGGGTCGTTCTCGGGGATGAGGGGGGCGGAGCTAATCTGCGCGTGCCCCCTCTCTTTGAAGAAATTGATGTAGGTCTCTCTCATCTGCTGGGCGTCCATGACGCACTCTCCTGTATGCTCCGCAGTTAAGATACCCATTATTTATACCGTTTCTCAAAGCGGAGATGCGATGGGCTTGAGGGCGTCGGATATGCTTCCCGACGCTATGACGACCTCGATCCCCATGTTGGACAGGACCTTGGACGGCATGGGGCCGATCTCGCGGACGACGACATGCTTGCAGTCCCTGACGGAATCCACGATGGACCTTATGTGGGCCCTGTGCTCCTCGCCGGAGGACTGGGAGCTCAGGTCTATGCAGGCCTTGCGGACGAGCGCGGGCTGTCCCGACGATATATCATATATGTAGAAGGAAGGGGCGGAGCCGAACCCGCAGTCGACGCTCTCCCCGTCGGTAGAAGCGACCGCGACGAGAGCGCCCTTCCTGGGGCCCGGCGCCTGGGACGGGCCGCATCTGCTGCCGCAGCCACCGCTGCATCCGGATATGCGGACGAACTCCTGCGACCTGTCCTCTCCGAGGAGGCCTATGGCGTCTGCCCTGCACTGCCTGCAGTGGCGCATCATGCGGGCATCGACGGAGCATTCGTCCATCAGCCTCTTCCTCTCCAGGGGAGTCGGGGACCTGAGCGATGCGAACGGAGTCCCTTCGACAGGGATGAGCGGGAGGATGTTGACCAGGCATGCCCCGTGGGACTTCACGTACCTGACCAGGCCGGGTATGTGGGCGTCGTTGATCCCGGGCACCATGACGATGTTGACCTTGACCGCCATGCCGAGCTCGGAGCATCTCTCTATGCCTTCGGTCTGCTTGGATATGAGGAGCTCGGCGGCAGGGATGCCCGTCAGGACCTTGCCGTCGGACCTGACGCTGCTGTAGATTTTCGATGCGATCTCCGGATCGCAGGCGTTCATGGTCACCGTGACGAACCTGACTCCCAGATCGTACAGGCGCCGGGCGTTCTCCGGCAGGGCCAGGCCGTTCGTGGAGACGCATAGGGTGAGGCCGGGATGCCTTTCGCCGATGAGGCGGAGGGACTCGAATGTGGATCCGTTGGCCAACGGGTCCCCCGGTCCGGCAATGCCGACCACGCTGAGCTCGGGGATCCTCTCCTTCACGTATCCGACCTTGTCTGCGGCCTGCTCCGGAGTCAGGACCTCGCTCGTCACTCCGGGACGGGACTCGTTGCAGCAATCGAACTTCCTGTTGCAGTAGTTGCACTGTATATTGCACTTCGGGGCCACCGGGATGTGCATCCTGGCGTATTTCAAATGGGCATCCGAGCTGTAGCAGGGGTGCCTCTTCAAGGCTTCCGATACGGTGCCGTTCGGTTCCGGAGACATGCACTGGGCATAACGGCGGAGGGGTATAATAACGAGGGCGGGCCGTTCTTGGAAGCGGACCCATGTGACGTTCCATATAGTACAATATATTAGGGAGCTTCATGGACGACGCATTCATAGCCTCCGTCATGAGGGAGTTCAATTCCAGCCTGGCGGCATCGAAGCCGCTGCTCACGGAGCTCATGGACGGAGACGCCCCCGGGTACAGGATGCGCGACGGCTCTGTCGTGGAGGTCCCTCCGGACAAGCTGAAGGCTGTATGGGACGCCTGCGACGATTCGGAGAGGATCCGGCTGCGCATCCCGATATACGTCTCCACGGACATAGGGTCGGAGACATCGTCATGGAAGGTAGAAGGCGTCACCGAGGCCGCTGTGGTCGCCAAGATACTCGGGAAGAAGGTCTACCGCGAAGGATACCTAAGGCTGTACCATCCGGATCTGAAGGATCTCCAGCGGAAGATCGGGGAAGCCGCGATGGTCATCTTCACCCCATGATGCTCTTTTCGACGATATCTGCCCGATTCTCGATGGAAAACGAGGTCATAACATGGCCAGCGATTTTCGATAAACGGAATGTTTTTATAGTTATCCAGAATGGAGGGATTCGCGCGAGTTGTAGTCGCGTGGTCGTCCAGCAGAAAACTGGGCTGACTGAGT
>CAVICI010000029.1:0-24640 GCA_963640995.1 Dialister hominis
AGTTTTTGAACGCATAATGCTCGATGGTCTCGACCTTGTCGGGGATCGCATATGTGCCGTTTTCCAAACTTATCTTGGCAGGGCATTGGATGAGAACGGTCTTGTTGCCGTTATTGTCCTTGTTGAAGAGGACTCCGCCTTCAGATGAGTAATTCTGATTGCCTCCATCGACATCTATCGCCGTCAGTTCAGCGCAGTCCAGGAAAGCGCAATCCCCGATGCTCGAGACTCTGCCCGGGATGGTGACCGAAGTCAGACCGCTCTCGGCGAACGCCTTTTCTCCGATGGTCAGCGCAACAGTGCTTTCTTCATCTGTGCCTTCTTCAATAGTGACCGACGTTAGATTGGCGCATTGATAGAACGCGTATTGTCCGATGCTCGAGACTTTGCTCGGAATTTTGATCTCCGCCAGTTTGCTATAAGCGAACGCGTATTGTCCGATGCTCGTGACTTTGCTAGAAATATATATCTCGCCCAGTGTGCCGCAGTTCATGAACGCTTTGTCCCCGATGCTCGTGACGTGGTCCCCTTGCAGAGTGACTTTATCCAGCGATGTGCATCCAGAAAAAGCAGATTCCCCGATAGCAACACCTTTTCCGCCCCCATATATGGTCAGGCTTCCCAAGCTTACACAAGAAGCGAACGCCTCTTTTCCGATGCTCGTGACGCTGTTCGGAATAGTGATTGTTGTCAGTCCGCAGCCTTCGAACGCACTATTCCCTATAGACGTGAGTTTATTCCCGAAGGTCACTGTCCCCAGGCTCGTACATCTAATGAACGCAATATTCCCGATGCTCGTGGCGGTGGAGAGATCGATTGAAGTTAGAGCTGTGCAGTCCGTGAACGCACCATTTTCGATAGTCATGTCATTAGTCCTAGTCCCGAAGGTCACTTCCCTCAGCTCCGTGCATCCATTGAACGCATTAGCATCGATCTTCGTGACGGTATCCGGAATGACGATCGAAGTCAGAGTCTCGCATTCACAGAACGCATACTCCCCGATGGTCGTGACATGAGTCCCGAGGTTCACACTCGTCAGGTCCGTGCATCCATAGAACGCACTCATTCCGATGGTTGAGATGCTTTTAGTGTCCGAGAGATCGACCGATCTCAGTACCGTGCATCCCTTGAACGCTTCACATCCGATGTCCTCAATACTACCAATAGAATCATCAAAAAACTTAACGCTTGTTATAGCAGTTCCCCACGGTAGCGTCTTACCCTCATAACTGTACATTTTTCCATGGCCGGTGATCGCGAGTTCGGTACCAGTGCGATTCCAGTTTATGCCCGCTCCGCACGCTCCCGAATCGTTCGTATCGCCCGAGGCCTCTGGGTAATCATCCGGTTCAGCTAATGCAAAGGCTCCCACCGTCGCCATGACGATGAAGGAGATGATCAGAATAGCGGCCATGGGGCGGCGATACCCCCCCCCCTCGGCCGGTCTCTTTTTCGGACTGGAACGGCTTTTCCCGTCCGTCTCCCCGTTCGATGTTCCGGGTCTGTTCATTGCAAACACGTCCTTCGGCCGGCAGACCGGGCCGCTTTGTGTCGCCGGCACCGTCTGTTGGCTCTATAAGTCTCGATGATAACGTGAAATTATATATTACTGAGAGTCCGAAGCCTCCGGAAATCCGTATCACTCTGTCTCCCTGTTGAGGATCGCATCCCCTTCCTCGGGAGGCCGAAGGCGCCCGGATGCGGTGCCGGGCACAAGCCCGGATGCCCCTCCGGCGGCTTCGAGTGCCTGTTCCCGGAGACCGTCGCGGCCGGGAGCAATCTCGGAGTCCTGCGCCGGGTCATGTGCGGGATCGACTTCTACAATATGTGCAAGGGCACCGGGGCCAGCATCATGAAGGTCGCAGGGAACGGGATCGCAGTCGCTTGAACCGGGATCCGGGACCCTGCCGGCCTGATATGCTCGCTGTCGAATTGTCGAACATAGCATCTGGATTGCACAGAGTTAGGCAACCATTCGGCGGACTGAGCGGGAATCCCCCGGGCGCTCTGCGAGCCGTTCAGGCATCTCCGGATCTTCGCCGCCGGCGGCAGGATGGCTTCGCGCTCCCGGACGCGGCCTGCAGGCGCCTGGAGACAGGAAGCAGCCGATAGCGTGAGAAAGAATGGAGGGGCCGGAGCCCCGGTTTGGCCTTTCCCTTGGCGGGAAAGGAAGAGGTCGCGGTTCAGCGCTTGTTGCTGCAGACGTATGCGGCGAGGATCGCCATGAACGCAGCGATGCAGGCCACGATGATCAGGATCTTGGCCGAATCGCTGTCGGACCCGTTAGTGTTCCCGGAGTCTTTTCCGGAGGGGGTGTACGGCGGGTCGTCATCATCGTCATAATCGTCGTCATCGTCCCCTGACGGAGAGACGGATTTCCATACTGCCGTGACTTTGATGTTCTTCGCGGGGACGATCCAATCGAACACGTTCCCGTCCTCGTCCGCCCAATACTGGAATGCGTATCCGTCTTTCGTCGGGTCGGCAGGCCTGGGGATCTCTTCTCCGACGCAGCCGGTGTATGTCCAGGTGGATGTTCCGTCGTCGATGGTGATGGTGCGCGTTACGGTCATCTTGTAGATGTCGCCTTTGAACATCTCGCCCCTGAGCTTCTCCGTCTGCGAAGAAAGGTCTATCTGATCGAGGTTCTCGTCGTAGAACGCCGTCGGGACGATGTCCCCTCCTTTCTTGCCGGAGGAGAACGCGTTGGGGTCGACGGACTCGATGCCTGTTCCGAAACTGACAGTCTCGAGGCCGGTGCAGTTCAGGAAAGCGTATTCCTTGATGTCCTTGACCGAATCGGGGATCGTGATCGACGTCAGCTTAGTGCAATCCTCGAACGCGCCTGCTCCGATGGAGGTGACGTTGTATGTGACGCCGTCGATCGTGACGGAACCTTGGATCACGGTTTCGCTCTTGATGTCCTCGGTGTATCCGTAGACATACGCTTCGCCGGAGAGCGGGACCACGTATATGACCCCGTCGATGATGCAGTAGCCCAGCGTCTCGAGGCTCATCACGGAGATGTCGCCCTTGAACGTCTGGCCTCTGAACTTCCCGATGTCCGAGGAAGGGAATATCTGTTTGCTGAACTCGTCGTTGAACTTCGTGGACGTGCCGGCTGAGCTGCAGAACGCATCCTCGGCTATCTCCGTGACGCCGTTGCCGAAGTGTATGGCAGTGAGGCCGTCGCAGCCTCCGAACGCCTTCTCTCCGATGGTCTCGACCGAGTCTGGAATCGTGATAGACGTCAGCGCCTTGCATCCGTAGAACACGCGGCCATCGATAGCCGCGATCCCATCAGAGATCTCGACGGATTCCATCTTCTCGCATCCTTCGAACGCAGACTTTCCGATGGTCCCGACCGAACCGGGGATCGTGATCGACGTCAGCTCCTTGCATCCGTAGAACGCTTTCTCCTCGATAGCTGCAACCCCATCGGAGATCTCGACGGATTCCATCTTCTCGCATCCTTCGAACGCAGACTTTCCGATGGTCCCGACCGAACCGGGGATCGTGATCGACGTCAGCTCCTTGCATCCGTAGAACGCTTTCTCCTCGATAGCTGCAACCCCATCGGAGATCTCGACGGATTCCATCTTCTCGCATCCTTCGAACGCAGACTTTCCGATGGTCCCGACCGAACCGGGGATCGTGACGGATGTCAGCTCCTTGCATCCGTAGAACGCGTTCTCCTCGATAGCTGCAACCCCATCGGAGATCTCGACGGATGTCATGTTTTCGCATCCCTCGAACGCAGACTTTCCGATGGTCCCGATCGAGCCGGGGATCGTGACGGATGTCAGCTTCGTGCAATTGTTGAACGCTTTCTCTCCGATGGACGTGACGCGGAACGTCATGCCCTCGGTATAGAAAGAATCGAGGATCTTCGTATCTCCCTTGAGAGTGGGCTCATTGAACCCAAGGACAAATGCTTCGCCGGTATCAACATCGTATTTGTAAACCACTCCCTCGTAGCAATAGATGCCCGGAACCTTGGCGGTCATCACGGAGATGTCGCCTGTGAACTCCTGGCCTTTGAACCTTTGGATGATGTCATCAAACGTGAGCTCATTGCCGTATACGTCGTAGAACTTCGTATTGGTCCCGTTAGAGTCGCAGAACGCATTTTCGGCTATCGATTCGAGCAAACTTTCTGGCGAATCTCCGAAGGTGACGGACTTCAGGCCATCGCAGCCTGCGAACGCCCTCGCTTTGATAGATGTGACCGAATCCGGGAACGCGACGGATGCCAGCTTTTCGCATCCTTCGAACGCCGAGGATTCAATCGTGCTGAGCATACTTTCGGTCGGATCTTCGAAGGTGACGAACTCCAGGCAGGAGCAACCTTGGAACGCGGAATAATCGATGGTCATGATGTTCTTCGGAATATCAATCGAAGTCAGGCTTGTGCAGCCATAGAATGCATTATCCGTTATGGTCTGGAGCAAGCTTCCGAACGTAACGGACGTCAGGCCGGTGCAGCCATAGAATGCACTCGATCCTAGCTCAACTACATTTGAAATGTCTATTGAACCCAGCCCCTCGCAACCGTAGAACGCGTTGTCTCCGATAGATGTGACCGAGCCGGGAATAACGAAACTCAGCTTCTTGCAACCGTAGAACGCATTGTCTTCGATGGATCCGATCTCGCTGCCGTCCACGATCTCGACCGATTCCAGTTTTTCGCAGCCGCTGAATGCGGACTCCGGGATCGAAGTGATCTGACCTGATATCGTGACGGATGTCAGGCCGGTGCATCCTTCGAACGCACTCGTTCCGATGGATGTGACCGAGTCGGGGATCGTGACTTTTTCCAGTGTTTTGCATCCCTTGAATGCCTCATCTTTGATGGAGGTGACGCTGAGCTTGTAGTGGCCGAAGGCCATCTGAGCGCTGATCGCCGTAACCGCCGAGATCTTGTCGCTTTCACATCCGTTGACATATACCACATATTTATCAGAGGAGCTCGGATCCGAGGAGCTTTCGTCGATCTTGTATTTGACTCCATTCTCGGTCTTCTCGGTCACGATTTTCATCGACTCGTTGTTGCCCTCGAACTCCCAGCCTCTTAGCTTTTTGAGGTCGTCTTCAGTGGTTTTTCCATCAAATATGACAACTTTGTCGCCCATGGCGACGAACTGCGTGTTTACACACTTCATATCACGCCATACAGAGAACGCACCCGTGCCCACAGTTTTGATATTTTTTCCGAACGTAACGGACGTCAATCCGATGCAACCATTGAAGGCATAATCTCCGATGTCCGTGACGCTGTCCGGAATATCGATCGACGTCAATCCGGTGCAATCTCTGAACGCCTCCTTTCCGATTGTCGTGACGTCGCCCAGAATGGAGATGCTGGTCAGTCTGTCCTCGCAGCCATAGAACGCGCCTGCTCCGATGGCCGTGACACTGCTGGGGATTGCATATGTTGTGCTGGTTTTCCCGGCAGGGTATTGGATGAGAGTAGTCATATCTTTGCTGAAGAGGACTCCATTTTTGTAGTCGTAATTCGGGTTTTTCGTATCGACCTCAAAGTTTGTCACTGATCTGCAGTCTGCGAAAGCGCATTCTCCTATGCTTATGAGGTCGCTCGAAATGTGGACCTGCCCACTTAACCCGCTATGGGCGAACGCCTCCTTTCCGATTGTCGTGACCTTGTTCAGAGAGCCGACCGATGTCAGTTTCTCGCACCAGTCGAATGCATTGGCTCCGATTTTCCTGACGCAGTCCGGAAGTGTGAATGTTTCCAGTCTGGTGCAACTGCCGAAGGTCCCGTCATCGATGGTATCCGCAGCGAATTCATCACCGAAGTGCACGGCCTTCACCCCGGAGAACTGGAACGCGCTTTTCCCGATGCTCGTGACGCTGCTCGGAATGGTGACGCTTTCTATGCCCGTCGCGCTCCCGCAATAGAAGAACGCAAACCCGCCTATCGTCGTGACACTGCTCCCGATGGTGATCGAAGACGCATTCATGCATTGATAGAACGCGGACGTGCCTATCTCCGTGACGCTGTTCGGGATATCGATCGACGTCAGGCCCGTGCATCCGCTGAACGCCTCCTTTCCGATGGTCGTGACTTTAGCCCCGATGGTCGCATCCGTCAGGCCCGTGCATCCCTTGAACGCATTGTCTCCGATGCTCGTGGCGGTGGAGGTATCAATCGAAGCCAGAGCTATGCATCCATTGAACGCCCCCTCCCCGATGCTCGTGATATAAGTTCCGAGGTTCACACTCTCCAGGCCCGTGCATCCACTGAACGCATTTGCCCCGATGCTCGAGACGCGAGAGTTATTGCTCATACTCAAATCAATCGATTCCAGATTAGTGCAATCTTTGAACGCATTTGCTCCGATGCTCGTGATATAAAACCACTGAGAGTTTACAAACGTAACGCTTGTTACACTAATTCCCCACGGTGCCGCCGGATATTCGGTCGTTGGATAATCCCACATAGTTCCAAAGCCGGTGATTGTGAGCGCGGTACCTTTGAGCTCCCATTTTAGGTTGGCTCCGCAATCTCCCGATGAATCGTTCGTACCGCCCGAGATCTCGGAGCAATCATCCGGTTCAGCTAATGCAAAGGCTCCCACCGTCGCCATGACGATGAAGGAGATGATCAGAATAGCGGCCATGGGGCGGCGATACCCCCCCCCCTCGGCCGGTCTCTTTTTCGGACTGGAACGGCTTTTCCCGTCCGTCTCCCCGTTTGATGTTCCGGGTCTGTTCATTGCAAACACGTCCTTCAGCCGGCAGACCGGGCCGCTCTGAGTCGCCGGCACCGTCTGTTGGCTTTACAAGTCGCGGTGAAAACGGGATATTATATATTACCGACAGTCCGGAGCCACCGAAAATCTGTATCACCCTGTCCTCCTGTTGAGGTTCGCATCCCCTTTCTCGGGAGGCCGAAGGCGTCCGGATGCGGTGCCGGGCACAAGCGCGGATGCCTGTCCGGCGGCTTCCAGCACCAGTTACCGGAGACCGTCGCGGCCTGAAGTGGGCCCGAGGTCCTGCGCCGGGTCGTGCGCATGACCGGCTTCTGCGACATGTGCATGGATATCTGGGCCGAGGTCGTGAAGGCTGCCGGGAACGGTTCCGCAGCCGCTTGAGCCAGAGCTCCGGATCCTGCAGGCCTGACGCGCTCCCTGCCGAATCGCCTAGCTCAGTGCTTGCGAAGGCAGCGCTTCTATTCCAAGACTTCAAGACTGCGAACAACCGCTCGGAAGCTCCGGGGGCGCGCTCCGCTGCCCCCGCCGCTCTCTGCGCGGTCATGCTCGGCTCCGCCTAGCAAAATAGGATGCAGACCGCCCTCGGTCCGATGCTCTTCGGAGGACAGTCTCACGGGTGGACACGAACGACCCGCCAGCATCAGAACAGGTAGAACTTTAAATAGCCGTTAGTTGGATGTATATTCCAACTGACGATACGGGAGATTCCATTGATGGCCTTCCGAGAAGTCAGAAGGGGTAAGAAATCATGAAAATGGGAACTTGTGCTCCCGGCTCGGCGGCTGAGAATTGGAAAATGCCGCCGAGGGGGGGGGGGGTTAAGGCTCTTGCTGCGATTGCGATGACAATCGCGATAGCCCTCTGCGTGCCGGCTGTTTTGGCCGAGGAGGGGGGGGGGGAAGAGGCTGACGAGCCGATTGAGTACGATGATAAAGAGAATTATTGTAAGTACGACCTTTATGAAAATCAAGGAGTTGCAACTCTCAAACAATATTATGGCAATTCTGCCGAAGTATCAATCCAAGGAACCGTCAGCGTCGACTCCGAATCAGGAACGAAAACATACACTGTGACAAAGATTGGAGACGCATTTAGTCAGAATGATGGTTTGACGAAAGTTATAATCCCCGTATCCGTAGAAACAATAGAGGATTCAGATTATGGCGCATTTTTTAAATGTCACAACCTCGAAGAGGTGAAACTCGGAAACGGACTAAAAAATATTGGACAGGGGGCTTTTTATGAGTGTACGTCGTTAGAACGTGTAACGATGGGAACAGCTGTTGAAACGATTGGAAGGGCTAGTTTCGATTATTGTTCCGCACTGAAAGAAATAGAGTTTCCAAAGTTAAGGAGCATCGGCGGTTATGCGTTCGCGGAAGTAGGGTTGGAGTCAATAGTAATTCCCGATTCAGTCACAACGATCGGTGAGTATGCCTTCTATCAATGTCCGTTGACTACCCTGACCTTACCAGACTCGGAAGAGGGCACAATAATAGGAGAGTGCGCATTCTTGCAAGAAGGCGAAAAAGGCTACTCTTCGATAGAAATCCCCGCGGGAATCACTTCCATAGGAGAACGCGCATTCTCAAAAAACGTGTCGAGCTTAACATTCGCGGAAGGATCGAGACTGACCAGTTTCAAAGGAGTATTTGCAGGAATGAAAATGGAGCAAATTATTCTTCCTGATTCTATGAAGATAATTGATAGCGAGGCGTTCAGTGGATGCGCCAATTTGAGAAGTGTAGTCTTTGGGAAGAATATCACCACGATAAAACAAAGTGCATTCGAAGGCTGTTCGGCCCTTACAAGCATGGTCAATCTGGATACGATCACAAATATCGGCGGTAACGCATTCAAGGGCTGCGAAAAATTGACCGAGATAGCGATCCCCGACTCTGTAACACATATAAGCAGCGGTGTGTTCAACGGTTGCACACAGCTGTCGAGCGTGACTTTCGGGAAAGAATCGAAGCTGGAATCTATCGGGGAAAGATTAGGGGGTGCCAGTTTTGAAGGAACCGCCATCACAAGCATATCTCTTCCGGGTTCACTGACACTTGTCGGAATGTGTACATTCAAGGATTCGAACATCCAGACTGTCAAATTCAACACAAACGCTGAAGGGAAAGAACTGGAGATATGCCAATGGGCATTCAATGCGAATGAATGGACCGGAGGAAACTCTGAACTGACTACCGTGACTTTTTCGGACTCGCCGGTGAAAATAGGATACGGTGCTTTCATGCGCTGTTCTAAGCTGACGAGCGTTACATTCGGGAAAGGAGAAGTGACCTTAGGCGATGATGAGGGCAATAGCTACGCATTCATGAACTCCGGATTGGGAACAGGGGAGCAGAAGACGATCGTCATCCCGAATGCGAAAGCCATCGGGGACGGCGCGTTCTATGGACTCACGGGAATCACCGGAATCGAAGTGCAGTCGGGCTCCGTGAGCGACATCGGGGAGAGTGCCTTCTACGAATGCGCGAGCCTAGCTACCGTGAACCTGCCGGACAACGAGATAGGCATCGGAGATTATGCTTTCACAGGGACGGCGATAACAGACATCCCGTGGAAGGTGACTTCTATAGGATACATTGCATTCAAAGGATGCACCGGGCTGGAGGACGTCTCTCTTCCGTATCTGAAGGAGATCGGGAACAGATGGGGGAACTCGTGTCTCGCATTCGGAGAATGCACGAACCTGAAGAGCATCAGCATGCCGAAGGTCACGTACATCGACAGCCAAGTCTTCGAAGGATGCTCCGCCTTGGAAGAAGTAGTCATGGGGAAAGTGGAGCACATCGGATGGTGCGCATTCGACGGATGCACGGCGCTGAAGAGGATCGTAATCGGCGGCAGTCTCAATGATCTCGACGAGAATGCGTTCATGAGCTACGATAGTGAGAAACCGAGTGAAGAGCAGTATGAGAAGGTCGTGACATTCTACGGAGGGGTCGATGGCCAGGGAGAATACACAGACGAGCTCAGCGCCACGAAGGAGAACCTGAGGGGATTCACTTTCGTCGGCAACGGCGACCAGAAATTAGTGAAGGTGTGCACTCTGACGCTCCGCTATCCCGATGAGACGAAGATCGAGGAATACAAGTGCGGAGAGACGCTTGCAAGGCCTGAAGACCCTTCGACGGGGACGACGTTCCGCTACTGGGCAGAGAAAGAAGAAGCCGGGTACAAAGAGTTCAGCTTCGATAATGCGAAGATGCCCGGAAGGAACGTCGACCTGTACCCGATCTTCATACTGACCGTCGCCTTCCTGGACGATGACGGAAAGACCGTGTACCGGTCCGTCAATGCCGACACGGGAGATGAAGTGGAACTCCCCGGAGAAGACAGCGAGATAAAGAAAGACGGATGGGTCCTCGTCGGCTGGAAGATCGGCAGCGCGGCTGGAGATGTTCACGGAATAGGAGAGAAGTTCACCGCGGACTCCAACGTCAACATCGATGTCATAGCCGAATGGTACCACGGAACGGATGTCGTAGTCTTCACCGCAGGCGGCGGCGAGCTGTACGGGAGCACTTATGCGCCTCTGATCGACGGGAAAGCGGTGCTGGAAACGAGCGTGAATCCAGAATATGAGGAAGGGAAGTATAACGAGTTCCTCGGTTGGATCTGGACGGACGGGAGCGGCAACGAGGTGATCTATGCCCAGAACCTGACCCTCAGAGCATCGGGGATTGTGCGCCTGACCCCATACATCGTAGATTATTATCAAGCTGATCTGCGCGACATCTACTATGATTACGGCGTGACCGAAGGGAGAGTCTGGTACCAGAGCGCCGAGGTCGGGAAGATGGTCATGCTCCCGACATCGGATGATGCCGAATATGAAGGCCACCGGCTTGCGGGATGGACGGAGAACGGCGCGTCTGTCGCTTCGCCCTATGTGGTCACGAGCGATGGATGGTACCACCAGCTCAGCGCGGTATGGGAGTCCGTGAGCACCGTGACGTTCCTGGATGCCGACGGCTCTCTCCTGAAGACGTTCGAAACCGTCACCGGAGAGACGATTGGCCTCTGCGATGGAGAAGGCATGCAGCAGGGCTCCGCCCTCGTCGGATGGAAGGCCGATAGCTCGGAGACGATCCTCGGCCTTGGGACCGACTACCGCATCGATTCCGATATCGTCTTCACTGCCGCGAGGATCGATGCCGCCGATGTCCTGATATACGTGACCTCAGGCGGGAAGATGATCGGGGACACATACAGCCTCATCGAAGGGGGCTCGGCAGTCTCGGACACGCGCATCGAGAAAGACGGCTTCATGTTCCTCGGATGGCTGATGACCGATTCTGACGGCAACAACGTGGCCTACGCGAACGGAATGCACATAGTTGCTTCAGGAGTCGTCCGCCTGAACGCATACCTCGTGCCTGAAGGCACTGAAGTGCACAAGGTCGCGTACGACTTCAACGAAGGAACCGGGAGCGTGACCATTCAGGAAGCCGAGGAAGGGCAGCTCATCGCCCTCCAGACGTCTCTGGACGTTCAGCGCGAAGGCTACAAGCTCGCCGGATGGGAAATCTCCCCTGCGACGGCCGTCGCAGGCCCGTATTACGCGGTCACGTCCGAGGACGTCACTCTGACTGCCGTATGGGAATCCATCGAGCCCGGGCCCTCTCCGGAGCCGCCCACGCCCATATGGGACGATGACGACGACGATCCGTACAGCCCGACCCCTGCCTACGACGGCGGCTCGTCCGGAGGATCCGACAAGACACGCGAGAACGTTGCTGCGGTGGCCGTTGCAGCCGCTGCCGCGGTCGTGATGGCGTTCCTGGCCATCGCCGTCTTCAGGCGCAAGTGAGCCTCCGACAGGATATGAAACGAGGGCCGCATCGGGGATCCGGCGCGGCCCTCCCCTTCTGCGATATCTCGGCTCCTGCCGGGACTCGGCCGCTGGTTCGGAGCCGCGCCCGCTCCGCATCTCATCAGCTGCCGTCAGCGCAGGCCCGGAACCCAATGTTTATAAACGATACTCCGATAGCGACTCCCACAGGTGTTCAAATGGTAGAATTCAAAGCCATTGTCAACGACGTCAAGACCGGAAAGTCCTACAACGTCGCAGTGTCCGGCCACCACGCGAACTCTCTGATTGGTGTAAACATCGGAGAGATCGTGGATGGAGTTTTCGTCGGTCTCCCCGACTACAAGCTGAAGATCACCGGCGGTTCCGACGGCAACGGGACCCCTATGAGGAAGGACCTCCCCGGATCCAAGAGGGTCAAGCTCCTGCTGTCCGAGAGCCGCGGGTTCCATGAGAAGTACCCCGGCCAGAGGAAGAGGGTCGCCATCCGCGGATCCGCGATCTCCGCCGAGATCGTCCAGATCAACATGTGCGTCGCCGAGTACGGGCCCAAGACCATCGAGGAGTGCCTCAACCCCGCCCCCGAGGGCGAGGCCGCGGAGAACTGATGAAAGTTCCTCAGCAGCCCGAGATCAACATCGGGATGATCGGTCACGTCGACCACGGGAAGACGACGCTCACCAAGGCGCTGTCCGGCGAGTGGACCGACCGTCACTCCGAGGAGTTGAAGAGAGGCATCTCTATCCGTCTCGGGTACGCGGATGTTGCATTCTACAAGTGCCCCCAATGCCAGGGGCCTGCGGCCTACGGCACCGACAAGGTGTGCAAGACCTGCGGCGCCGAGACGGAGTTCATAAGGGCCGTGTCGTTCGTCGACGCTCCCGGTCACGAGACCCTGATGGCCACCATGCTGTCGGGAGCCGCCCTCATGGACGGGGCCCTCCTGCTGGTCGCCGCCAACGAGAAGTGCCCCCAGCCCCAGACGAAGGAGCACCTGATGGCCCTGTCGATCATCGGCATCGACAAGATCATCATCGTGCAGAACAAGATCGACATCGTCAGCCGCGAGCAGGCGGTCGAGAACTACAGGCAGATCAAGGAGTTCGTCAAGGGCACCATCGCCGAGGACGCTCCCATCATCCCCATATCCGCCAACCGCGGGGTCAACATCGACATGCTGATCGAGGCCATCGAGGAGCACATCGTCTCCAAGATTGTCAGGGACACGGAAGCGGCCCCTCTGATGCACATCGCCCGTTCGTTCGACATCAACTCGCCCGGCACCAAGCCGAAGGACCTGAAGGGAGGGGTCCTGGGTGGATCCCTCACCCGCGGAGTCCTGAGGGTGGGAGACGAGATCGAGATCGCCCCCGGAAGGAAGGCCGAGGTCGCGGGAAAGACGGTCTACGAGAGGATCACGACCAAGATCGCGTCCCTCGAGGCCGGAGGGAGGTCCGTCAAGGAGGTCCTGCCCGGAGGGCTCATCGCCATCGGGACCGGACTGGACGCTTCGATCACCAAATCGGACGGCCTCACCGGAAGGGTCCTCGGACGCCCCGGAGAGCTGCCCGAGGTCGCTCACGACTTCAGCATGAAGACAGTGCTCCTGGACCGCGTGGTAGGCTCCTCCGCGGAGCTGTCCGTCGAGGAGATCAAGAGCAACGAGCCCCTGATGCTCAGCGTCGGCACCGCCACCACCGTCGGCGTCGTCAAGAGCGCCAGGAGCGGTTCGGCCGAAGTGGCCCTGAAGATCCCGGTCTGCATCCAGCCCGGGCAGAGGGTCGCCATCTCCAGAAGGATCTCCAACAAGTGGAGACTCATCGGCTACGGCATCATCGAGTGAAGGCCATGCAGACCGTGGTCCTCGATACAAACGCCTTACTCATGCCTTTTGAGATCAAGATGAACCTCGACCTCGCCCTGAAGGACCTTCTGGGCGAGGCGAGGATCGTCGTCCCCGGCCCGCTGGTCGGGGAACTGAAGCACCTCGACCATAAGTTCGCCGGGGCCGCATTGTCGCTTGCCAGGAAGTACGAGATCGTCCCCACCTAGGCCACCGGGGACAGCGCGGTCATCGAGCTGGCCAAGGCCACCGGGGGATACGTTCTCACAAACGACAAGGAGCTCAGGCGCAGGCTCAGAAGGGAGAAGGTGCCCATAATATTCCTGAGGTCGGGCACGCACCTCGCCATTGACACCTATCTCGGAGAATGAAGTCCCGGGCCGGAGCCCGGGAAGACGCTCAGATGAGCGGTTCGGGAGGCTCCTGCGGCGCGGAAGGGTCCGTGGGCTTCCTGCCCAGCTGCTCCAGCTTCGCGCCGACCATGGCCTTCCCGATATCGGTTATCCCGTACACAGGCACCTTGTTCCCCGCGATCAGGGTCTCGGGCCTGCGCCTGCATTCCTCGCGCAGGTATCTGGACGCGCAAGAGGTGATGATGTCGAAGACGTCGAACGCCCTCTTCGCATCCTCTTCGGACATGCCCGTGGTGTGGACGCCGATGATGACGACGTCATCGCCGTGCTTCCTGCGGATCCTCTCCGCGGAATCCACGAAAGGCGTCGTGACCGCCACCTTCCTGTATCCCATGGAGAACGCCTTGTCGGCTCCGGCATCCATATCGATCTTCGCTGTGGCAGGGTCCAGCATGTTCTCCGGGCCGACGGCTTCGACGACCACAGGTATAGGCTCGGTCTCGCAGATGCCGGAGATCCTTCCGCCCATGCCCTGGACTATCTCCGGATCGGTCATCACGGCGGTGCCGCATCCGTCCGTGGCGATAACCGCCGCATCTATCGTCCCCTGCTGAAGGGCGAGGCTCAGCGTCTCGGAGATGCCGAAGGCCAGGAAGTCCTTCATGCGGACCTCTCTGTTCTCTGTGCACATGCCGAACCTTTCGATCCTGTACTCGATGTTCTCCCTGACGGTGTCTTGGTTGAGCTCTTCTATCCCCCTGTACTTCTCGAACAGGGGGCAGTGCTTCACCCTGGGCTCGGAGACCTCGGTCACTTTGCCGTCCTCTATGACGACGCGGCTCAGTCCGAGGCACTCCATCACATGGCGGCTCATCCGATCACCCGATGACTTCGGCTTCGAGGATCTTTACGTCGGTGCAGGGCTTGTCGTTGCGGTCGGTGTCGACCTTGGAGATCTTGTCGACCACGTCCATCCCCTCGACGACGGTCCCGAAGACGGGGTGGGCGTAGGGCGTGGTGGGGTTCTCCTTGTCCAGGTAGACGTTGTCGACGGTGTTGATGAAGAACTGGCTGCCGCCGGTGTTGGGCCTTCCTGTGTTGGCCATGGCCATGGTGCCCCTCCTGTTGGAGTGCCCCTGGCCGAACTCGTCCTGGATGTTGTACCCGGGCCCGCCCATCCCGGTGCCGGTGGGGTCTCCGCCCTGGATCATGAACCCGTCGATGACCCTGTGGAAGATGACTCCGTTGTAGAATCCCTCTTTGCACAGCTTCACGAAGTTGCCAGTGGTGATCGGCATGTCGTCGTGCATCTTGATCTTGATGTCTCCCATGGTTGTGTGGAGGATGACTTCTGTCATGATGCCTGCAACTGCATCATTCATCATAACTTTTGACATCGTCCCCTTCAGGGACGCCGTCGGAAGGCCTCATGCTCTTGGGCAGAGGGATCAGGGCGCCGATGCAGGCGGCGGCTGCCAGGACTATGACGCTGTGGAACGGGAAGCACAGGAACAGCAGGAGGACGGCCATCAAGGGCTTCCTCATGACCCCTCCGACAACGGCCGCGGTGGCCGCGCACACGCCGAAGACCGGGTCGATACCGAACACGATCGAGAGCCCGTATCCCATGGCGATCCCCGAGAATATCACGGGGAAGAAGTGCCCTCCGCGCCAGCCCATGTTCACGCACATCGCAGTGATCGCGATCTTCGCGATCCCGGTGGCAATCAGGACCATCGCGGACATGGTCATCCAGGTCTCGTTCAGCTCCTCGGCCTGGATCTCCCCGGCGAACATCGTGAACGGGAGGACCATGCCCATCCCTCCAAGGACTGCTCCAGCGATGACCGCTTTGGCAACAGGACGGTCGCTCATGAACCCGGACAGCCGTCCGAACAGCTTGTCGAGGACGCAGAACATCCATCCAGCGAGGCCGCAGATCAGGGCTATGGGGACGAGCCAAAGGAACTCGTCCGTTCCGTATTTTATATCCGTGTATCTCGGGAGCGAGAGCCCGCCGCCGAACCGGTGCGACAGAAAGAGGAACGCCAGCAGCGCCCCGGCGATCGCCAGGATGTACACGACCGCTTTCATCAGCTTGGTCACCTCGGGGGCTTCGCTCTTCTTGTGAGCTTTTCCGGTCATCGCCCCCGCGAACCCGTACAGGGGAGCGGTGAAGATTGCCGACAGAGCAGCGTACATCCCGATGCTGCTGAGCTCCCTGAAATCGTTGCCGAACCGCTTCAGGCGGTCTCCGACCCAGGTGCATATGGCTGCGATGGCTCCGGTCAGCCCGGCCTCCGGACCTATGGAACCTCCGAACACCAGCGGGAGCAACGCACCCACAGACATCGGCCCCAGGTCCTTGTAGTCGTATCTTCCGTCCTCCTTGACCTTGGCCATCACGGCCGGGAGGTCTTCGGGGTACTGGCCGTAGCGCTTCGCGAACAGGCCCAGGACGATCCCGCCGATGATGCACACGATCAGCGGATAGAAGCTCCCGAGATAGGTCGGGACCCGGTCCCAGATGGCCGTTATCCCCAGGTTCATCACAAAGAGGAGGAACCACACGAACGCTCCCGCGACCGCGCCGGTCACCAGCACGGAAGCTCCGAATATCGCGCGGTTGGCGGCTCTCACGCCGTTCATGCCAGGGCCTCCGGGAGGTTCATCGTGCTCAGAACATGATGTCACGATATTAGAGTGTCGGAATCGTGCCTGTTTTCAATTCATACTATTCCGATAGGAAAACTATATTAACAACACCCGACATGCGATATGCGAAAGAAAGTGAGCCTATGAGCACCCAAAATGTACCCAAAGGACCGACGAACAAAGCAGGACAGAGATTCGAGACCCTCCAGCTCCATGTGGGGCAGGAGGCCCCCGACCCGGCGACGGACTCCAGGGCCGTCCCGATCTACCTCACCACATCCTACGTCTTCAAGGACTCCCAGCAGGCGGCCGACAGGTTCGGCCTCAAGGACGCAGGGAACATCTACGGACGCCTGACCAACACCACCCAGGACATCTTCGAGAGGCGCGTCGCCGCCCTCGAGGGCGGCACCGCCGCTCTGGCCCTGGCCTCCGGAGCGGCCGCCATCACGTACACGGTCCTCAACGTCGCCCGCGCGGGAGACAACATCGTCGCATCCAAGACGATCTACGGAGGGACCTACAACCTCCTGGAGCACACCCTGCCCTCATACGGCATCAAGACCACATTCGTCGACCCCGACGACTACAAGGCCATCGAGGCCGCTATCGATGACAGGACCAAGGCCCTGTTCGTCGAGACCCTGGGCAACCCGAACTCCAACATCGTGGACTTCGAGAAGCTCTCCTCCATCGCGCACTCACACGGCATCCCGCTCATCGTGGACAACACCTTCGCGACACCCTACCTCTTCAGGCCCCTGGAGCACGGTGCGGACGTCGTCGTGGAGTCTGCCACCAAGTTCATCGGAGGCCACGGGACCGTCCTCGGAGGGGTCATCGTCGAAGGCGACGGTTTCGACTGGGGCAACGGCAAGTTCCCCGGGCTGTCCGAGCCCGACCCCAGCTACCACGGGATCAGCTTCTGGAAGGCCCTCGGGAACGTCGCTTTCGTGACAAGGATACGCGCGATCCTCCTCCGCGACACCGGAGCGTCCATCTCCCCTGTCACAGCGTTCGTGCTCCTCCAGGGCCTCGAGACCCTGTCCCTCAGGGTCGACAGGCACGTGGAGAACGCCCTCAAGGTCGTGGACTACCTGAAGTCCCACCCGAAGGTCAGGAGCGTCAGCCACCCGTCCCTCCCGGACCACCCGAGCCATGCCCTCTACCAGAAGTACTTCCCCGACGGAGCCGGATCGATCTTCACGTTCGAGATCGCAGGAGACGAGGAAGCCGCCAAGAAGTTCATCGACAATCTGAAGCTCTTCTCCCTGCTGGCCAATGTGGCCGATGTCAAGTCCCTGGTGATCCACCCCAAGAGTACCACCCACTCCCAGCTCAACGAGGCGGAGTTCAAGGAGCAGGGGATTACCCCGTCCACCATCAGGCTCAGCATCGGGACCGAGCACGTCGACGATATTATAGCAGATCTGGAGCAGGCGTTCGCGAAGATCTGAACAATACATTGCGGGGCAGAGCCCCGCCCTTTTCTCTGACAAAGATAGGAATGAATGGAAATGGCCGCTAACACGATATATTTCGACAATGCAGCGACGACGCGCGTCCGCAAGGAAGTGCTCGACGCGATGATACCGTACTTCCTCGAGGACTACGGGAACCCTGCGAGCATCCACTCCATGGGGAAGGCCCCCAGGGATGCGATGGAAGCCGCCAGGAAGGAGATCGCATCCCTGATCGGAGCCAAGCCGCAGGAGATCTACTTCACCGCCGGAGGGTCCGAGTCCGACAACTGGGCCCTGAAGTCCTCCGTGCTGGGGCCCCACGCCAAGGGGAAGCACATAATCATCTCGTCGATCGAGCATCACGCGATCACCGAGACCTGCGACTATCTGGCGAAGATGGGCTTCGAGGTCACCCGCATCCCCGTTGATTCTCTGGGAAGGGTGGATCCGGCGAAGGTCGAGGAGGCCATCCGCGAAGACACTGCTCTGATCTCCGTGATGACTGCCAACAACGAGATCGGGACAATCGAGCCCATAAGGGAGATCGGCGCCGTCGCGAGGAAGCACAAGGTGCTGTTCCACACCGACGCGGTCCAGGCCTACGGACAGATCCCAATAGACGTGGACAAGGACAACATCGACCTTCTGAGCGCCAGCGGGCACAAGCTCGGCGGGCCGAAGGGAGTCGGCTTCCTGTACATCAGGAACGGCGTGAGGATAGATCCTCTCATCCACGGCGGCGGGCAGGAGCGCGGGATCCGCGGAGGGACGTCCAATGTCCCCGGGATAATCGGGTTCGGCAAGGCCGCGGAGATCGCCAAGCGCGACATGGACGCGAACATGGCCAAGGAGAAGGAGCTCAGGGACCACCTGATCGAGAGGGTCCTGGGCGAGATCCCTTATTCCAGGCTCAACGGGGACCCGGTCAACAGGCTCCCCGGCAACGCGAACTTCAGCTTCGACTTCGTCGAAGGCGAGTCGCTGCTGATGTCGATGAACATGGCAGGAGTGTGCATCTCCACCGGATCCGCCTGCGCGTCCGGATCTCTGGATCCATCCCACGTGCTGCTGGCCATCGGCCTGAAGCACGAGACCGCCCACGGGTCCCTGAGGTTCAGCATCTCTGCTGACAGCACAATGGAGGAGGTCGACCGCGCGGTCGATATCCTGAAGAGCGCGGTGGACAGGCTCAGGAGCATGTCGCCGCTCTACGAGGATTTCATCAAGGAGCAGAAGAAGCAGGAGGCCTGAGCATGTACGACGGAGCATACAGCGACAAAGTCATCGACCATTTCACGAACCCCCGCAACGTGGGGGAGATCGAGAACGCCGCAGGCGTCGGGACGGTCGGGAACGCGAAGTGCGGGGACATCATGAGGATCTACCTGGACATCGACCCGGAGACCCAGGTCATCCGCGACTGCAAGTTCAAGACCTTCGGATGCGGAGCGGCTGTGGCCACCAGCAGCATGGCCACGGAGATGGTCAAGGGCAAGACGGTCCAGGAGGCCATGGAGGTCACCAACAAGGCCGTGATGGAAGCTCTTGACGGGCTCCCCCAGGTGAAGATCCACTGCTCCCTGCTTGCAGAGGAGGCCATACACGCGGCCCTGTGGGACTACGCGGAGAAGAACGGGCTGAAGATCGAGGGCCTGCAGAAGCCCAAGAACGACATTAACGATTGAGAAACGGCTTACAAGAGTCTAGAAGAAGGCGATTCGGAATGATATACGAGAACGTGACAGAGCTGGTCGGGCACACGCCCCTCCTGGAGCTGAAGAAGCTGGAGAAAGAGAACGGGCTGAAAGCGCGCGTGGTCGTGAAGCTGGAGCTCTTCAACCCCGCAGGCAGCGTGAAGGACAGGATCGCGAAGGGGATGATCGAGGCCGCGGAGGCCCAGGGCCTGCTGAAAGAGGGGTCGGTCATCGTCGAGCCCACCTCCGGGAACACCGGGATCGGGCTCGCTTCCGTGGCCGCCGCCAAGGGGTACAGGATCATCCTGACCATGCCCGAGACCATGAGCGTCGAGCGCAGGAACATCCTGAAGGCATACGGCGCGGAGCTGGTCCTCACCGAGGGCGCCAAGGGGATGAAGGGGGCCATTGAGAAGGCCGACGAGATCGCCGCGGCCACCCCCGGGAGCTTCCAGCCCGGGCAGTTCATCAACAAGGTGAACCCCCTGGTCCACAGGAGCTCCACCGGGCCCGAGATCTGGGAGGACACCGACGGAAATGTGGACATCTTCGTTGCGGGAGTAGGGACCGGCGGGACCATCACCGGGACCGGCCAGTTCCTGAAGTCCATGAAGCCCGATGTGAAAGTGGTCGCCGTTGAGCCAGAGGGGTCCCCCGTGCTCTCCGAGGGCCACGCCGGGCCCCACAAGATCCAGGGGATCGGAGCAGGATTCGTCCCCGATGTGCTGGACACGAAGGTCTACGACGAGGTCATCAAGGTGTCCGACGAGAACGCTTTCGCCACCGGGCGCGCGGTCGCTGCCAAAGAAGGGATCCTCGTGGGGATCTCCTCCGGAGCGGCTGTCTGGGCGGCCATCCAGCTGGCCAAGAGGCCGGAGAATGAGGGCAAGACCATCGTCGCGCTCCTGGCTGACACCGGCGAGAGGTACCTCTCGTCTGCGATGTTCAATTACTGAGCATGAAAGCCGGCCGGGATCGGAAGGTTCCGCCGGTGTTTTCCTCCTTATTCGCGGGCGCAAGCCCGCACCATATCAGTTGCTCTCAGTGTTCAAACCGGCACATGCGGGAGCATTGCCTTCGCTTGCCGAACACGAATGTCAGAATGCAACCGAGCTTCCGTCTCCGATGACGAGGCTCAGATCCCCGCGCCGATCGAGATCAATCCGTTGTGGTTGTAGTCGTCGATGAGGTCCTGCAGGGTGGTCCCGTCTACGACATCCGCAATCGCCTTGTTCAGCTTGGCCCAGAAAGGATAGGTCATGCAGTTGCCGAGCATGGCGCAGCCGACGCTGTCGTCCATGCACGGAGCTATGCCCAGCGGCCCCTCGGTTACGCGCAGGACGTCCCCGACGGTGTAATCTGACGGCTTCCCGACCAGGTGGTACCCTCCCTGGGATCCGCGGACCCCCCTGAGGAACCCGGCGCGGGTGAGCATGGACCCTATCTGCTCCATGTACTTCACCGAGATGTCCTGCCTGGCGGACACGTCTTTGAAGCTCACGGGGACATCCCCGTCATGCAGGGCGATGTCCAGCATTATGCGGAGGGCATACCTTCCTTTGGTCGAGATCTTCACGCGCTGATATCATACCAAAACTATATGAAATTAGGGATTTGGATGCCGCCATAGACGGCCGCACACGGGGCATCCGGGGTCGCGCTCGAACCTGAGCGTCTGGAACCGCCACGACTCTACATCAACAGACAGGAACAGGCCCGCGGACCCGGCCCTTCCCGTGATGAGCTTGAGAGCCTCCGCGGCCTCCAGCGAGCCAATCGCGGACACGACGGCGCCTATGGACGCAGGCGCAGCGCGGGGCTCCGGCACGGAGCCCATCATGCATTGGAGGCAGGGGGTCTTCCCGGGGATGCACACGGTGATCTGTCCGATGAACCCGTTTATGGCGCCGTGGACCAGAGGCTTCCCGGATTCAACGGAGTAGCGGTTGAGTTCCATGCGGCCGGAGACGGAATCGAGGCAGTCGACCAAGAGGTCGCAGCCGTCGAAGAGATGCCGGGTCTCATCATCGAACCTGCCGACATGGAACCCGACTTCCGCATCTGGATCGATTTCGCGTATCCATTCCGACAGGATCTCCGCTTTCGGGCGGATGTCCCCGCTGTCGACGTTCTTGCAGTAGACGTACTGCCGGTTGAGGTTCGATTCCTCCGGGACATCAGGGTCGATGATCGCGAACCTCCCCACTCCTGCGGAGGCCAACGCGGTGGCCACATTGGTCCCCAGGCCCCCGCACCCTATGATCCCGACCGTTGCCGATGCGATCTTCTCTTGCCCCTCTTCTCCGAACACGCGCATCTGGCGCTCGTACCTGCCCATCCTCTCCGGCTCCTTCGATCGATGCGGCCGTCATTTCTTGACGGGCTTGCTGTACCTGTCGGGGTCGAACGGCTTCCCCGCAGCGCAGTCTTTCACGGCCATGTCTATCAGGTCCACGAACTCCTTGTCCAAGGGCGGCCTGACCTGCGGCCCTCCGCGCGGATGGTCCATCCTCCACATCCTGGAGACGGCGCAGATCGAGATGGACATCAGGGCAAGGTCGCCGCAGGTGTTCTCGAAGAACGTGCGCGGCCTCCTCGAAGGCAGCCATCCGTAGTGCGTCACCCATTTCGTCTCGTACAATGTGTTGATGACGTCCTTCCCGTGGACGCTCCTGCAGTACGCGTCCATGGCTGACATGGAATACCCTATCAGCTCTGCGACTTCGTCCTCTCTGCCTTCGCAGTAATTTTTGTACATCTCGATGGTGCACCGGACCGCGGCGGCGGGCGGCTCGGGCAAAGGGCTTTCCGAGAAGTAGCGCGCGGCTTCCTGCCAATTGAAGCACGGCGACGGATCGCGCAGGTCCCCGAGGACCTCATGCGCCGTCTTGAGGTGCCATCTGGTGCTGTCCACGAGCCAGTACGCATCGGTCCCGCGGAACGCTTCCATGAGGGCGTCCATCTGGCCGATCGCGGATCTCCAATCCTCTCTGTCGGTCAGCTCTGCAAGGTACAGCCATACATACCCGCTGTCCGTCTGGACGATCTCGCCCCTTTCGCACGCGGCCCTCCAGCTGAGGTACCATTTTAGCTGCTTTGGGTTCAGGGCCTTGTATGTGGGGAACGGATCGTCGCATCTGATGCGCCTCGCCGGCCCGGGGTCGATCCCCCGGTACTTGTCCACGTCGTCCCAGAACGAGTCTCCCGGGAGGACGTCCGGGCCCAGCTCGGTGTCGCCGGCCATCCACACGCCGCGCGAATCCTCGTCCTCGGAGATGCCGCACATCTCGGCGCAGATGTCCTCCGGCACGGGGTCCCTGAACCCCAGGCTCTCCGCCCAAGCGCCCAGCCCCTTGTGCTCCGGGTCCTTCAGGTCGGCCAGCACTTCGAGGAGATGCTCGTACCCGTCCGTGCCTCCGCAGTCCTCGGGCGGGGAGCGCCCTTCGAAGGATTCGAGCGTCGGATACGACCTGTCGTAGTCCTCGGCCTTGCCTTCCAGGGTTATCTGGTGGATCCAATAGTCGCCGAAGTCGTAGACGTAGGTGAGGGCCTTGTCGATGTATTTCGAGACGGGGACGTCTTCGTCCTCCCACTTCGGCATGCCGATCTCGTCTCCGTAGTCGGTGATCTCGGTCACCTTCTCTCCGTTGTCGTAGACCTCGAAGAGGTATGCGTGGCCCTCCCACCATTCGAATGCCGCGTCTATGGCCTTGGCCAGGTCCCTGAAGCAGAAGCTGTCGGGGACGAGTATGGTGCGACTGCAGGGGGGATTCAGTTCCAGCAGGTCTATCTTCAGGCGGTAGGCTCCCATGCGTCGGCCCAGGGAATCTGAGGATATGATAGCATCGGCTTAGCCTTCCGGCGCATCTCAGACGGCCGCCGGCTTCGGGGATCCGGACAGGTCGGCCGGCTGCTGCATATCGGGTATCTGAAAGACGTACCTATGACCCTCGTCTCATTCCGATAGGCCGTCCGAAGGGCCTGTTTCCGGTACCGGGCATCAAGATCTTGGGAGATGGGCCCGGTTTGCTCGGGCTCACAGGGCCTGCAGCACCGCTCGCCGGTATCAGGACGAGCAGACCTAACAGCATAATCTATGTTAAAAATCATGATATATCTTACCATTTATCGCCAGCGGCGTGACCTGTTTCATCGCGGACTGGATATGTCTGGGAAGGGGAGCCGCCTGGCGGAGAAGGACCGCATCCGGTTCCGGCCCGGAGGACCTTCCGTTCGCCGATGATCGGGCCGGACAGGGGTCCTTATGAACAGAATCCTGCAAAGAACCGTCGCGGAGGGGGGGGGGTATTGCCGCCCCGTACTTGCAATTCTTATGATAGCCTTCATCGTCCTGGCGATGATCGGAGCCTTCGCACTCGCTCAACCGGATGATTGCGCCGAGGCTTCGGGCGAAACGAACGAAACAAACGGAGGGAAATGCGGATGGAACCTAACTTGGGAACTCGATGACGATGGCAATCTCACGATTTCCGGATATGGGCAGATGGATATGTATTATCAAACACCCGGTTGGGGAAGAGGAATCAAAACCATCACATTCAATATTGACGAGGGTAAAACCGCAACCATCGGATTTAGAGCGTTTTTTCAATCCACTTCGTTAGTGTCTGTCACTGGCATGAGTTCAATCTCATACATCGACTCGCAGTCGTTCATGAGCTGCACAAGTCTGACAACAATCGATAGTTTGGACAGCGTCACAAAAATCGATTATCAAGCGTTCCAGAATTGCAGTAAGTTGGAGTCAATCACCGGCTGGAGTTCACTCAATACCATCAAGTACCAGGCATTCAGTGGCTGCACAAGTCTGACAACAATCAGTAGTTTGGACAGCATCCAAACAATCGAAAAACAAGTGTTCCAGAATTGCAGTAAGTTGGAGTCCGTCACCGGCTTGAGCTCGCTCACAAGCATCGGGGACCGGGCATTCGATGGCTGCAGAAGTCTGAAAACAATCGATAGTTTGGTCAGCGTCAAAAGTATTGGTGTATATTAACGATTTCCGAAGTCATTGCACTTTAGGCTTGTTCTTGCTACCCGGAGGCC